>JANNVN010000462.1:0-5612 GCA_031414435.1 Gemmatimonadaceae bacterium | reverse complement strand
TCGCACGGGTGCTCGATTGGGGCACACCGCCGTCGAAGGTCGCCGCCAACGCGCCGGACGATCCCGTCGAGTCCTCGCAGGAGTAATCCCAATGCGCCATCGGAAGGCTGGTCGTCAACTCCGCCGCACGAGCGAGCAGCGTCTCGCTCTGCTGCGCAATCTCGCCACCTCGCTCATCGAGCAGGGGGCCATTGAAACCACGGAAGCCAAGGCCAAGGAGCTTCGTCCCTTTGTGGAGAAGCTCGTGACCAAGGCGAAGGCAGGCACGGTGCACGCGCGCCGTCTTGCGGGTCGGCACATCCACAAGCGTGGTGCGGCTGACAAGTTGTTCCAGGAGTGGGGGCCGAAGTTCGCCACCCGCGCCGGCGGCTACACCCGTATCCTGAAGACCGGTCATCGCCTCGGTGATGGCGCGGAAATGGCACGCATCGAATTCGTGGAGAACTGATCATGGCCATCAACCGCAGCCGCTGTTACGTCTGCAACAAGGGCGTCACTTTCGGCAACAACGTGTCGCACGCGAACAATCGCGTCCGTCGCACCTGGCGCCCGAATCTGCAGGTGATGCGTGTGCTCGACAAGGACGGCAAGATCATCAAGGTGAAGGTCTGTACCTCCTGTATGTCAGCCGGCAAGATTCAGCGCGCCCCGCGTGGTCTGCCGGCCGTCGCCTGACTCGGACGCTGGTGATATCGCAGTGACTGCTGGGCCGGCGGGGGAGTCCATCATGGACTCCCCCGTCGTTCGTTCATCCACACTCTTCCATCACGAATGGCGCGAGTACTGATCACCGGCGTGACCGGACAGGATGGTGTGCTGCTTGCCGAACAGCTCCTGGCGCGAGGCGATGTGGTCTTCGGTACGACGCGCGGCGACCCGCTCGAAGCACGCTCGAAACTTTCCCCGGCGGCGTCCGCGGTGCAGCTGCGTGAGCTGGACCTCCGCGATTCCCGGCTCGTCGACTCGCTGATTGCAGACCTCCTGCCGGAGCGTATCTTCCATCTCGCGGCACCGTCCCAGCCGAATCTGGCTTGGCAGGTGCCGGCCGAGGCGACGGACGCGCTCTGCACCACGCCGGCTCGCTTGCTCGAGGCGATTCAACGGCGGGTACCAAACGCCCGATCCGTGTTCGCCGGCTCGTGTCAGGTGTACGGCCCTGGTTCACAGGCCCCGCAGAATGAGGAGACGCCTTTCACGGCGCGGACGCCGTACGGAGCGGGCAAGGCGCACACTGCGATGTTGGTGGCCTCGTTCCGCGAGGGGCGCGGACTCCACGCAAGCACGGCGTTGCTCTTCAATCATGAGAGTGCGCGGCGGCCGGCCGACTACGTAACGACCAAGATCTGTCGCGCCGCGGTGCGAATCGCCGCAGGTGATCGCACTGCGAGCCCGCTGTCCCTCGGCGCGTTGGATGTGGTCCGGGACTGGGGCCACGCGCGCGATCATATGGATGCGCTCGTTCGCATGGCAGATGCCGACCGCGCCGACGACTATGTCATCGGAACTGGAGTCGGTCGGTCGGTGGCGCAGTTCTGCGAGGCAGCGTTTGCCCGCGTCGGGTTGCAGTGGCAGGAGCACGTGGTCAGCGATACGGCGCTGACGCGAGCCGGCGACGTATCCGTGCTGATCGCCGATCCGGCCAAGGCCGCCGAACGGCTCGGCTGGCGGGCGACGACATCATTCGAAGCGTTACTGGATGAGATGCTGGACGCGGCCCGTGGCGCGCTGGCCGTCGCCGCTCGCACATGACCGAATGAGCCGGGAACTCCAATCGACCGTCGTGCGAAGTTCCCGCCCGACTGCGCACAGCTCCCGGCCTCGGCAGGCTATATTTGAGGGCTGATTGTCAGCCCCATCCGTCACGCCCGTTCCGCGTCCATGCCGAAGCGCACTGACCTGCATCGCATTCTGATCATCGGTTCCGGTCCAATTGTCATTGGGCAAGCTGCTGAGTTCGACTACTCCGGCACACAGGCGACCAAAGCCCTTCGTGAAGAGGGCTACGAGGTCATTCTGGTGAATTCCAATCCGGCCACGATCATGACCGATCCCGAGATGGCGGATCGGACCTACGTCGAGCCGGTGACGCCGGAGTACGTCGAGAAGGTGATCGCAGCTGAACGTCCGGACGCGCTGTTGCCGACGATGGGTGGACAGACGGCGCTCAACGTTGCGCTGACGTTGTTCGACACCGGTGTCCTCGCGAAGTATGGCGTGCAGCTGATTGGCGCCAACGCGCGTGCGATCCGTGTCGCCGAAGACCGGCAGGAGTTTGCGGCTGCAATGGCTCGCATCGACCTCGCCGTTGCCAAGGGCGGCTTTGCGCGCACATGGGAAGAGGCGCATGCGCTGCTTGAGGCCACCGGATATCCCGCGATCATTCGGCCGTCCTTCACGCTGGGCGGCTCCGGCGGTGGCGTGGCGTACAACCGCGAGGAGTACGAAACGATCGTGCGGCGCGGTCTCGACGAATCACCGACGTCACAGGTTCTGATCGAGAAGAGCCTGCTCGGCTGGAAGGAGTTCGAACTTGAAGTGATGCGTGACTGTGCCGACAACGTGGTGATCGTCTGCACGATCGAGAATCTGGATCCGATGGGCGTCCACACCGGTGATTCGATCACCGTGGCGCCCGCGATGACGCTCACCGATCGTGAGTACCAGACGATGCGGGATGCCGCCTGCGCGATCATCCGCGAAATCGGTGTCGAGGCCGGCGGGTGCAATATCCAGTTCACGGTCAATCCCGCGACCGGCGAGCTGCTCGTGATCGAGATGAACCCGCGGGTGTCGCGGTCATCGGCACTGGCGTCGAAGGCGACGGGATTCCCGATTGCACGTATCGGTGCGAAGCTCGCCGTCGGCATGACGCTCGACGAGATCCCGAACGACATCACCAAGACGACGCCCGCGAGCTTCGAGCCGGTTCTCGACTACGTGGTCGTGAAGTGCCCGCGATTTGCGTTCGAGAAGTTTCCGGCGGCGGATGCCCGCCTGACGACGCAGATGAAGAGTGTTGGCGAGAGCATGGCGATCGGCCGCACCTTCAAGGAAGCGTTCCAGAAAGGGTTGCGTGCCCTCGAGACCGGCCGTGCCGGGTGGGAGATCGGGGAGCGACTGATTGATGACCGGCTCGTCGATGCATCGGTGGAGACGCTGACGGGGATGCTGCGACAGCCAACGCCTGAGCGCATCTTCCAGGTCAAGCGGGCGATGCTGGCGGGCATGAGTGATGCGCAGCTGTTCGAGATCACGGCGATTGATCCCTGGTTCCTCGCGCAGATGCGCGAGCTGATCGACGCGGAGCTCGAGTACGCCGCGATGTCCGAGATCACGGTGGATTTCCTGCGACGCATGAAGCGCATGGGCTTCTCCGACCGGCAGCTCGGCAGACTGCGTGGCGAAACGGAGCAGTCGGTGCGGACTCGGCGGCACGCGCTGGGCATTCGTCCGTCGTACAAGATGGTCGATACCTGCGCCGGCGAGTTCCCGAGCGCAACGCCGTATCTCTACTCGAGCTACGACGAGGAGAGCGAGGCGCCGCGCAGCGGACGCACGTCGGTGGTCATTCTTGGATCGGGACCGAATCGGATCGGGCAGGGCGTCGAGTTCGACTACTGCTGCGTCCGCGCGGCGATGGCGCTCCGCGAGCGCGGGTTCGAGACGATCATGATCAACTCCAATCCGGAGACGGTTTCGACCGATTTCGACGTCTCTGACAAGCTGTATTTCGAACCGCTGACGCTCGAGGATGTGCTCGAGATCGTGGAGCGCGAGCAGCCGATGGGCGTCATCGTGCAGCTCGGGGGGCAGACGCCCCTGAAGCTGACGCGTGGCCTGGAGGCCGCGGGCGTCAGGATTCTTGGAACGTCACCGGATGCGATTGACATCGCTGAGGACCGTCGTCGGTTTGATGCGATTGCCCGGTCGTTGGGCATCCGGCAGCCCGAGAATGGGACGGCGACCAGTGTGGAGGAGGCCGTGACGATCGCCAGCGGCATTGGCTACCCGGTGCTGGTGCGGCCGAGTTACGTGCTCGGTGGTCGCGCGATGCAGGTGGTCTATGACGATGATTCGCTTCGCGACTACTTCGACCGGGCCGCGCGTGTGTCCGAGGAGCGTCCGGTGCTCATCGACCGCTTCCTCGAGGATGCGTTCGAGGCCGACGTCGATGCGATCTGCGACGGCGTATCCGTCGTGATCGGCGGTGTCATGCAGCACATCGAAGATGCCGGCATTCACTCCGGCGACTCGGCGTGTGTGCTGCCGCCCGTGCGCATCTCGGCCGAGGATCAGGACATCATGCGCGCGCACACGGTGGCGCTGGCGAAGGCGCTCGGCGTCGTGGGGCTGATCAACGTCCAGTACGCGATTCGGGACGGCGAGGTGTATGTCCTCGAAGTGAATCCCCGTGCCAGCCGGACGATCCCGTTCGTCTCGAAAGCGATTGGCGTGCCGTTGGCGTCTATCGCGGCGCGGGTGATGTGTGGCGAGACGCTGGCCCAGGTGGGATTCACCGAGGAGATCATCCCGCCGTTCCTGAGCGTGAAGGAGGCGGTGTTCCCGTTCAAGAAGTTCCGCGAGTTCGACCCGATTCTCGGTCCTGAGATGCGATCGACCGGCGAGGTTATGGGTATCGCCGAGTCATTCGGCATTGCGTTCGCGAAGGCACAGATGGCGGCCGAGAATGCGTTGCCCCTGTCCGGCGCGATCTTCGTGACGGTGAACGATCGCGACAAGCCAACCGTGGCACCGATCGTCCGACGGTTCCATGCGATGGGCTTCCGGATCATCGCCACCAGCGGCACCGCCGCCTACTTCAAGGCACAGGGCATTCCCGCCGAGAAGGTGTACAAGGTGCACGAAGGCCGGCCGCATGCCCTCGATCTGATCGTCAATCGTGAAGTCGTCCTCTTGATCAATACGCCGATGGGGAAGCACGCACAGCGGGACGACTACACCATCCGGCAGGCGGCGATCGCCAATCGGATTGCGTACACGACGACGTTGTCCGCGGCGAGTGCCGCGTGTGACGCAATCGAGGCGCTGACCGTCTCGCAGCCGGGCGTCCGGCCGCTGCAGGACTGGCACGCGATGCTGCGCACGGCGCGCCTGGTCCAGCCCAGCTGATGCCAGCAGACCTGCCCACATCATCCCACGACCAGCGATGACTCAGACACCGGTGCCGTTGCTTGACCTGAAAGCGCAGCACGAAACGATCAAGCACGACGTGATGGCGTTGGTGAACGCGGTGATCGAGGAACAGGCGTTCATTCTGGGGCCCATCGTCGGCAAGCTGGAGTGCGCCGTCGCCGGGCTGTCCAAGACCAGTTTCGCGGTCGGCTGTGCGAATGGAACCGACGCCATCCTGATCGCGATGCGTGCGCTCGACATCGGCCGTGATGACGAGGTGGTGACGACGCCTTTCACGTTCTTCGCCACCGCTGGCACGATTCACAATGTCGGCGCGCGCCCCGTCTTTGCCGATATCGATCCGTTGACGTTCAACCTCGATCCCGAGGCGGCCGGTGCGGCCGTCACTTCCCGGACGAAAGCGGTGATCCCGGTGGACCTCTTCGGTCAGATGGCCGCGATCGAGGCGGTGCGGGCGC
>JANNVN010000461.1:0-14241 GCA_031414435.1 Gemmatimonadaceae bacterium | reverse complement strand
CACCAGCAGCGCGCCTTCGGTCGGATCACCCTGCACCTGCCATTGCCCACCACGTTCGTGCAGCGTCGCGTTGTTGACACGGTCTGCGCCGGTGAGCGCGCGTCGCAGCTCGATACTCAACGCGCCGGCGATGGGTGCATCGCCGTCCGCCAACATACTCCCGACCGGCGCGTACCCGGTGCCGCCGAAATGCACGCGTCCACTTGCGGTGACCATGGTACGCACCGTCATCTCATTTCTGGTGAGCGTCCCCGTTTTGTCGGACGCGATGACGGTGGCGGAGCCGAGCGTTTCGACTGCGGCAAGATGGCGAACGATCGCCTGACGTTTAGCCATCCGTTGCACTCCAAGGGCCAGGACGGCTGTGACCACGGCAGGTAAACCTTCCGGCACAGCCGCAACTGCGAGTGCCACGCCCAGAATCAGCACGTCGAAGAATGCCGACAGGTCGTTGATCCCTTCCATGACGACGATCGTACCGATCATGACCACCGCAACGATGGTCACCACGATGCCAAGCAGCGTGCCAACGCGATCCAGCTCCCGCTGCAGCGGCGTCGGTTCATCCGTCGCATTCTTCAGCATGCCAGCGATGCGTCCCATCTCGGTCTGCATGCCGGTCTCGGTGACGATCGCTGTGCCTCGCCCTGACGTGGCCGTCGTTCCGCTGAAAAGCATGTTGCGCTGATCACCGAGCGCGCTGACACTGCCAACTGGCGCGTCGTCCTTCAGTATCGGGAAGCTTTCTCCCGTGAGTGCGGCCTCTCCGGTGTGCAGTGAGATCGATTGCAATAGCCGGGCGTCGGCAGGAATCGTGTCGCCTTCTTCAATCACGATCAGGTCGCCGCGGACCAGCTCCGACGCGGGGACGGCGCGTCGGGTGCCATCGCGTATGACCCTCGCCTGCGCAGCGGCCATCCTTCGGAGCGCTGCAACAGCCGATGCGGCACGCGACTCCTGCACATAGCCCATGATCGCGTTCAACAGCACCACGGCCAGGATCGCCAATGCTTCGTATGGCAGCGTCGACTCTCGCTCGACGAGCCACAACACCGAGGATATACCGGCGGCGAGGATGAGCAGCAGAACGAGGACGCTGGTGAACTGCGCGACGAACTTCCTCCACTCCGGTACTGGAGCTTCCGGCGTCAAGGCGTTGGCGCCATCGCGCTCGAGCCGACGTCGTGCATCCGGCTCGCTCAGCCCCCGCAGCGGGTCCGTTCCCAGCGCAACCACAACATCCTGCGACGATAGTTGGGACGGCGGCACGGGGCCGCCTCGTGGTACGGCGTCGGCTGTGGTATCATGCTTGGCTGGGTCGCTCATGCGATGCTGCCGCCGCGGACCTCATGCAACGACCGTCGCAGTACGTTGGCCGATGCGTGCAGGCCGGCGTGCTCGCTCGAATCCAGTGGAATCTTGATCGTACGCTCAATGCCCGATCGGCCTACGATGCAGGGCAGGCTGAGATACACGCCTTCGATGCCGTACTCGCCTTGCAGGAGCGTCGAGACAGGCAGCACCGTATGCTCGTCTCGCAGAATCGCCTCACAGATTCGCGCCACGCAGGATGCGATCGCGAATGACGTGTAGCCCTTGTGACGAATGATGTCCGGCGCTGCACAGCGCACTCGCCGCAGCAGCGTATCCGGATCGATCCGCTCGGCGGATCCGGCGTACTCGCGCAAAGGGACACCAGCGATGTTGGCGGAGCTCCACGCGGCGATTTCGGAATCACCGTGCTCGCCAATGATGTAGGCGTGCACCGAACGTGCCTCCACCGCGAGGGCCTCACCAATCATCGTGCGCAGCCTCGCTGAATCGAGCAAGGTGCCGGAGCCAATGACACGCGCAGCTGCAAAGCCTGACTCGTCCTGAGCCACCTGTGTCAGCACATCCACGGGGTTTGTGGTCATCAGCACTATCCCGGAGAAGCCAGCGGCGCCGAGCTGCGTCATACACTCGCGAACGACACCAACGTTTCTCGCCAGCAGATCGAGTCGCGATTCGCCAGGCGCACCTCCGACGCCCGCCGCGATGATCACAATGCTTGCCTGCGCTGCGTCTTTGTAGTCACCGGCGCGAATATGGACCGGGCGATTCATCGACGCGGCGTGTTGCAGATCCATTGCTTCCGACTCAGCAATGTTGCGGTCTGAATCAATGAGGACAATCTCCCGCACGGCACCTCGCATCATCAACGCATACGCGCTGCTCGAACCGACGTGACCACAGCCGATAATCGCGATGCGGTCGTGACGGACGGTCGGAACACTCATGTCTTCTCCTCGACGCGTGTCCCGCGCCGCGCATCGAGCCCGCACATCACGCCGCGAAATCGCGAAGCGGGCGAGCGGACGCTGTATGATGTAGTGTAGCGTGGTGTCCGGTCAGGAATGCCAGCACCGGTACAAAAACACTCTGTCACGCTCAGCTCAGGCGCACTGGCGACTCGAAACCTGGCCGCTTGATCACAAGCGCTGAGCAGCCCAAGCGATTGATGATGGTCTCGGCCACGCTTCCGATGAAGAAGCCTTCGAAACCTCGCCGAGCCGCACTGCCCAGAAAGACGACGTCGGCCCCGATGTCATCAGCCAACTTTGGAATCGCACCGCCGGGTTCGCCTTTGGAATAGTGCACAGAGGTTATGCGGTCGGCGCACCTCGCTTCGACCAGTAGTTCATCCATGTCGGTGCGGGCGTAGTCTTCTTGCACCTGCTGCAACGCTTCGAGATCCGCGGCACTTAACTTGGTTGCGATCATGCGTTCGCCCCAGAGATCCCAGGCGTGACCGATGTGCAGCTCGATACCTGTGGCTTCGGTGAGGATGAGTGCGTGTCGGAGCACCTCACGACTCAGGAGCCGCTCATCGCTGGATGTGGCGCCGGGCTCGATGGCCAGCAGGGCACGCCTCGGAAAGTGAGGGCTGCTGGCGGGAATCGACCACACAGGTACCGGGCACTTGCGGAACAGATGCTGGCTGAGCGTGCCGAACAAGTCGGCTTCCGGTTTCTCTTCTGCTGCAACAATGACCAGATCAGGGCGGTGCGTCATCGCACTTGCCGTCAGCGTGTACCACGCGACGTCGCCCCGCAGAATGGTACACGTCACGCTGCCTTCAGAAAGAGTAATTCGGGCTTGTGCCGCCAAGTCGAGGAGTCGCTGAGTTTTGTGTTCTTCCAGCATGTGCACCAGATCTTTTCCGACCGGCGATCGCAGCAGCCGGTCTCCCGGCGTCTCCATCACGCCAACAATGCTCAGGGTCGCGCCGTGCATCCTGGCCAGCTCAATTGCAACGAGCACTGACTGACCGAAAGAGACGCGCGCATCGGCGTAGAACCAGATATTCCTGATCGAGCTCGGCATTCGCCCTATCCTTGAGTGGTGTTGCTGGCTGATCGACGGCCTCGCCGTGTGGTAGAGTATACACCCGGGCGCAGCGACGGCTGAATCCGTGACGGGTAGGGAGCGTCACATACGTGAGCTGCATTGCCCTTCGTTGCCAGTACGAAGCGACGCACATCTCGAAGGAACTGCGGCAAACCGTCATCTACTGATACCAGATCAGCCCGCTTGTCAGCTCTACAGCCGCCTCATGGCGCATACTGCTGAAGTGCTCTCGCGACGCCGAGCGGCGCAATGTCGAGAAATCGGTGTTCTGAGCGCTCGTGTGTGCGCGTACGCTGTCGCGGTCCGCTGCCGTGCCTCCCCGTTCCGGAATGTCACCCAAGTCTACCCGTGTCACCTCTTTGGCTGATCCAGCCTCCGCACGCGACGCGACACTGCGACTGATCGGCGCAGACTGGCGCGCGGCAAACTTTCTCTCCGTTGGCCAGATCTATCTGCGCGCGAATCCGCTGGTTCGTGAACCGTTGACGTTGCTGCATGTCAAGCCGCGTCTGCTGGGGCACTGGGGCACGACGCCGGGGCTGAACTTCATTTACGCGCACATGAATCGGATCATCTGCGGACAGGACATCAACGCCTTAGGGAAACTCTGAACAAGGTCTTGATTGATTCGGGTGAGTGTGGGACTATAGACGCGTGAGAGTCGGCACCGAATTGTGACTGCACGGAGGGTGGGATGAGCAACCAGCGGACACAGGCGAGCGTGGCGTACGATGCGAAGCGGAAGGTGACGAGTCGCGAGCGCTTCCTGACCGAGATGGACCGGGTGATTCCCTGGGCCCCGCTCATCGCGTTGGTCCGGCCCCATTATCCGACCGCCGGCAACGGGCGGCGGCCCTTGCCGCTGGAGACGATGCTGCGGTGTACTTCCTCCAGCGGTGGTTCGATCTCTCGGACCCGAAGGCCGAGGACATGCTCTACGACAGCGAGTCGATGCGCCGCTTCGCCCGGATCGACCTGGGCGAGGATATGGTGCCCGATGAATCCACGATCCTCCGGTTCCGGCGGCTGCTGGAAACCCATGACCTGACGTGCAAACTCTTCCACTTGGTGCGGAAGCTGCTCGAGGCGCACAAACTGTTGCTGAAGGCCGGCACCATCGTGGACGCGACGATCATCGCGGCGCCGAGCTCGACAAAGAACGCGACGAAGACGCGCGATCCGGAGATGAAGCAGACAAAGAAGGGCAACCAGTGGTACTTCGGCATGAAGGTGCACATCGGCACCGACGTCCGCGGGTTGGTCCACTCGCTGACGACCACGGATGCGGCGGCCGCCGACATCAAGCAGATGGATACGCCGCTCCATGGCGAGGAAACGACGCTCTATGGGGACAAGGCCTACTGGAAGGAATCCGATCGCGACTGGTGGACGTGGTGCGGCGGGACGTATCGCGTGAATCGGCGGGGGGAGCGGACCGAGTACTGGGACGCGATCAATCAATCGCGCTCGCGCGTGCGGGCCCGGTGCGAACAAGTGTTTCGGGTGGTGAAGTGCAGCTGGGGGTTCACGAAGGTGCGCTATCGCGGCTTGGCGAAGAACACGGCGCGGGCATACGCGACGTTTGCGCTCGCGAACTTGTATCTGGTGCGCCACAAATTGGTGCTTCAGGGCACGTAGTGTCGGCGCGAACGGCGCCGGCGGGGCAAAACACCGCCTCGCGGCCCGAAGAGGAGGGCATGCGGCGGACGACACGCGCATTCCGACCCCGTTTTTCACCATGACGGCACCAAACAGGACAGATGCGACGAATTACACTGACCTGTTCAGAGTTTCCCTAACGAAGGGGCCGCTGCCGGTCGATGAAGCGCCTTCGCTGCCTCGCGACGTCGACCCCGCGCTGGCTTACGCGCATGCGCGCGGCGCTGTGCACCGTGACATCAAGCCGGAGCACATCCTGCCGACGAGGTCGGGAAAGGGACGCCCGCGCCGGTAGCGCTGCTCGCGACGGGCAAGCTGGTGACACTCCGCCTCGACGATTCGATCGATGTCCTGTTGCAACAAACTGATTATCGTGACCGCCGTAGCATCGACGATGCCGCTGTCGCCACTGGCGATCGCGCCGGTCACCAGAGGCCGTCACGTTGCGGCAACACTTTTGAGCGCGCCCTTCAGCATCAGGAACTCCATGACGTTCTCAGCCGTGAGCAGCCCGACGAGCTTGCCATCGCGGAGCACCGGCAGCGAGCCGCCGCTCTCCGTCGCCAGTTCCTTCAGTGCTTCTTCCGGCGTGTCATCCGGTGTCGCCGACAGAAAATCGCGTCGCATCGCGGCGGTCACGGTGCCGTCGCGGCCGTGAGCAGCGAGTCCACGCACGAGATCGGCTCGACTCAGCATCCCGACCAGCGCACCGTTGTCGATGACCGGGAAATCCTGCTGATATCCTTGGATCGTGAGCTCCGCCGCGCGAGAGAGCGCGTCGTGCGGCAGAAGTGTGCGAACGTCGGTGATCAGCAGACTGGCGAGCGACACGTCCGCTAGTGCGGCACCGGTCTCCGCAGCGGCCGCCTCACTCGCTGCCGCGAGCCAGACGAAGAGCGCGATGACGACGAGCATCGGGCTGTTGATGACAAAGAGGCCCACCAGACCGAACAGGAGCGCGAACGCTTTGCCGACGAGCGCGGCGGTCACAGTGGCCTTTGCGAAATCGCCTCCTCGCATCGCGAGAAGCGCGCGTAATACACGGCCGCCGTCGAGCGGAAAGGCCGGAAGGAGATTGAAGACGGCGAGCGAGACGTTGATGGCGAACAGCTGCGCGAGAACGAAGGCGAACGACATGGTCACTGTGCCGGCGTCGTCCAGCTCCCGAAGCAGCGCGAGGTCGCCCGAAAGCGCCAACGCCCCGTACAGGATGATTGCGAGCACGACATTCACCGCCGGACCGGCCAGCGCGATGAGCAACTCCTGCCGTGGCTCGCGCGGCATGCGCTCCAAACGGGCGATGCCTCCGATGGGCAGGAGCGTGATGTCACTCGTGTGGATCCCGAAACGCCGGGCCATGAGTGCGTGCGCACACTCGTGCAACACGACAAGCGAGAAGACGGACAGGAGCAGCGCAAGCGTGCCCAGCACCGAGGCCGCCGTGGCGCCGCCGCGAACCGCGATCACCGCAATCCACGCAAAGAGCAAGGGAAACGTCGCGTGAACGCGGACATCGATGCCGATGATGCGACCGATGCGCCAAGACCACTTCATGAGAACCTCGTGTTTAAGGCGGCAGTGCACCCATACGAGCGCGGCCGTGGGCTCGCGGGCGCGGTGACCACGAAGGGTTGTGCAGTGTTGACAACTTCGCTGTCCGGTTTTGCCTGACACGGCGGCGAGTCGCGTTCTGGAGTACGCTTCGGCAGGCATTCAACGGAGGCTCTTTGAAGAAGTATCTTTTTGTTGGCGCTGGAGTCCTTGGCAGTTTGTATGCGGCGCGACTGAAGCAATCAGGACAAGACGTTACGGTGCTCGCTCGAAACACGCGACTAAAGGATATCAAGGAACACGGCATCATCCTGGAGCATGCTCTCAGCGGAAAAAGGGAGGTCGTCGCAGTACCAGTTGTCGCACATTTGCAGGAAAACGATGCCTACGACCTGATTGTGGTTCTGGTACGAAAGAACCAAGTGGCATCGGTGCTACCCATATTGGCATCACACAAAGCCACACGAAACATTCTGTTCATGGTCAACAACCCGTCTGGCTATGCCGATTGGGCGAATGCAGTCGGATCCGAACGACTTGTGCTTGGTTTCGCGGGGGCCGGTGGTACGCTTGTCGACAACGTTGTGCGTTATGTAGTGGTCTCTCGCTTTCTCCAGCCGACTACGTTTGGAGAACTCGATGGCTCTACCTCTCCGCGACTCAAGGAAATCATGCATGCATTTCGAGGCGCAGGATTTCCCGCTGCGGTTACATCCAACATGGATGCCTGGCAGAAAACCCATGTCGGGTGGGTCAGTCCGCTCGCGAACGCCCTGTACATGGTCAACTGCGACAACCGTGTGCTGGCGCGCAGTCCGCACGTAGTGCGGCTCTTCGTACAGGCCGTACGTGAAGGCTTCAGCGTCCTGCGCACGCTGGGAATACCGGTCACGCCGCCCAAGCTTCGCATGTGGGAATGGGTTCCCGAACGTCCGTTGGTTCGCGCTCTCATGTTCTGGGCTGACACGAATTATTTCCGGACGGTCATAGTAGAACACACAGTGGCCGCAACTGACGAAATGCGTCTTCTTGCAGAAGAGTTTCGGGCTCTCACCGTGTCAGCATCCATAGCGACGCCGGCAATTGATGAACTGCGGTCATTCATTCCTCGGCCAGATCAGAATGATCCGAGCTTCTAGCCCACCATGCTATCGGGTTCTCCTCCGCGACTCCACGTTTAGGGATGACCCTACGGCAGAGCGGAGATGAAGGCCATGAAATACATGCGACGCATCGCGAAGTGGACAATCGCTGTGCTGATCATCGCGCTGGTGGCGATTCAGCTTGTGCCGGTGGATCGGACGAACCCTCCGGTTGAAACAGAGGTCCCCGCCACTGTGGAAGTGCGTTCAATCCTACGGCGAGCATGCTATGACTGTCACTCCAATGAGACCGTCTGGCCCTGGTATACCCGGATCGCTCCGATCTCGTTGCTGGTCGCGCGCGATGTGCACGAGGGTCGCGAGGCACTGAACCTCTCGACCTAGAATCAGTACACCACGAAGCAACAGCTCACGAAGTTGAAGGAAAGCTGGGATGAGGTCGCCGAGGGCGGGATGCCACCGTGGATTTATTTTCCTCCTCATCCGGATGCGCGACTTTCTGCGGATGATCGGGCGGCTCTGCGGGCTTGGTCACAATCCGTGGGCAGCCGGGACTCGAAGACCCGCTGAGGGAACGGAGAACGGGCCGCGGACATCAGGGAAGGTTTCAGGGTCGTCGGCAATCGGGCGGAGGCGTCCCGAATGTCTTGATGACGACTTGCACTGCGATGTTTTTGCCCGCGCCACGTACTTTCTCCTCAATGACCGATCCCTGAAACCATGAAATCATCCGCCGCACACCCGTTCATCAAATGGTTCGCTGACATCACCATTGCCGACATCCCGCTGGTCGGCGGAAAAAATGCATCGCTGGGTGAGATGGTGCGCGAACTCTCCGGGAAGGGAGTGAAGGTGCCCGACGGGTTCGCGATCACGGCGGAGGCCTTCCGTCATTTCATCCGCGAAGCAGGAATCGATGCGCGCATCCGGGCTACGCTCGCCGACCTCGACACGCACGACATGGCGAACCTGAGCGAGCGCGGGCAAGCCGTGCGGCAGGCCATTCTCAATGCCACCCTCCCACCCGATTTACAGAGGCTCATCGCGGAGGCGTATCGCCAGTTGCAAGGCAGCAGCACCGTGCCGCTCGATGTCGCGGTACGTTCATCGGCCACCGCCGAAGACCTGCCCGACGCGAGCTTCGCCGGACAGCAGGAGACGTATCTGAACGTCCATGGCAACGCGGCGTTGCTGGAGACGTGCAAGCGATGCTTTGCCTCACTCTTCACCGACCGCGCCATCAGCTACCGGGTGGACAAGGGGTTCGATCATTTCAAGGTCGCGCTCAGCATCGGCGTGCAGCGCATGGTGCGCTCCGATCTCGCCTGCTCCGGCGTCATGTTTACCATCGATACCGAGACCGGCTTTCGCGATGCCGTCATGCTCAGCGCCGCCTACGGCCTCGGCGAAAACGTCGTGCAAGGCTCGGTCACGCCGGACGAATACCTGGTCTTCAAACCCACGTTGAAGACCGGTCACCGGCCCGTGCTGCAAAAGACTGTCGGCACCAAGGAATTCAAGCTCGTGTATGACTCGGGCGGCGGAAAGATGGTGAAAAACGTTCCCGTGTCACCCGGCGAGCGCGCGAAATTTGCTCTGACCGACGATGAGGTGCTCGAACTCGCGCGCGCGGCCTGCATCGTTGAAGACCATTACTCCGCCAAGCGCGGCCACCCTGCTCCGATGGATCTGGAGTGGGCCAAAGACGGGATTACCGGCGACCTGTTCATCGTGCAAGCGCGGCCCGAGACAGTGCAGTCGCGCAAGAATCTCGACGTGCTGGAAGCCTACGTCTTGAGCCAGCGCAGCACCGTGCTCACCAGTGGGCGGAGCGTCGGTGCAAAGATCGCGACCGGACGAGTGCGGGTGATCAAGAGCGCAGAGTTCATCGGCCAGTTTCAGCAGGGCGAAGTGCTTGTCACCGACAAGACTGATCCCGACTGGCAGCCCATCATGAAGAAAGCGGCCGGCATCATCACCAATCGCGGCGGACGCACGTGCCATGCCGCCATCGTCAGTCGCGAGCTTGGCGTGCCAGCCATCGTCGGAACCGAGCACGGCACGGAAGCGCTCAAGGACGGCCAGATGGTCACCGTATGCTGCGCCGAGGGCGACACCGGTTACGTCTATGAAGGCGCGCTGCCGTTCGAAGTGGAGCGCACCGATTTGAAGTCCCTCGGCAAGCCGCGCACCAAGGTGATGATGAACCTCGCTAATCCCGAGGAAGCCTTCTCGCTCTCATTCATCCCGAACGACGGTGTCGGCCTCGCGCGGATGGAGTTCATCATCAGTACCTATATCAAGATTCATCCACTCGCGTTGACCGACTTCGCGCAGCTCGCGGATCCGCTCGCCAAAGCAGAAATCGAGCGGCTTACCTTCGGCTACGCCGACAAGCCGCAGTTCTTCGTCGATAAGCTCGCGCAAGGCGTCGCGACTATCGCCGCCGCGTTTTACCCGAAAGACGTCATCCTCCGCCTGAGCGATTTCAAGACCAACGAATACGCCAACCTCATCGGCGGACGAGCCTACGAGCCCGCCGAGGAGAATCCGATGCTCGGCTTCCGCGGCGCGAGCCGCTACTACCACCCGCGCTATCAGGCAGGATTCGCGCTGGAGTGCCGGGCGGTGAAACAAGTCCGCGACGCGATGGGCCTTACGAATCTCAAACTGATGATCCCATTTTGCCGCACCATCGAGGAAGGCCGCCAAGTGCAGGCCGAGATGGAAAAGCACGGCCTGAAGCGCGGCCAGGATGATCTGGAAATTTACGTGATGTGCGAAATCCCCAGCAACGTGATCCTCATGAGGAGTTCTGCGACATCTTCGACGGTTTCAGCATCGGCTCCAACGACCTCACGCAGCTCATCCTCGGCGTGGACCGCGACAGCGAAGTCGTCGCGCCCATTTTCGATGAACGGAATGCCGCAGTGAAAAAGATGATCGCCCAGGTCATCGCGACCTGTCGCGCGAAGGGCCGCAAAATCGGCATCTGCGGGCAGGCTCCGAGCGACTACCCCGAGTTCGCGCAATTCCTCGTCGAGCAGGGCATCGATAGCATCTCGCTCAATCCCGACACGGTGCTGAAAACCACGCTCGTCGTCCTGAAAACAGAAGCGAGCCGCGGTTGATCGCCGCCGCTGCAAGCTCGACGGCCTCGTCGCGATGAAGAGTGCCCTCGATGTGGAGCTGAGCGGGCCGGTGTACGGACTCCGTCGGCCCGCGCATTGTTCCAGGCATCGGCGGACAGACGGACTTCGTTCGCGGAGCCGCACTGTCGCGTGGCGGAAAACCGATCCTCACGTTCGTCTCCACGGCCCGGCAGGGGACTATTGCACGGATCGTCTGCCAGCTCACGCAAGGAGCCGGCGTCGTCACGAGCCAGGGCCTCGTGCACTGGCAGGCGAAAAATACGGGGCTGTCAATTGGCACGGCCTCCACGCTGCGCGTGCGCGGCCGAGCGCTCATTTCCATCGCACATCCCGATTTCAAGGTCGAATTCAGAAGAGAACTTGCAACGGTGCGGGTCGTCGCACCCACCGTTTCATCAATGGAAAAACAGAAAGCTAAACTTTGGCACCAGTTGCCCGCCGCCGAGGTGATTGAATCCCTCGGCGTGAATCTATCCACCGGCCTGTCGGTGGAGGAAGTCGCGCGCCGCCAAAAAACGTTCGGCCCGAACCGTGTCGACGAGCGGCGCGGCACGCCGGGCTGGCGACGGTTTCTGCATCAGTTCACGGAGCCGTTGATCTATGTGTTGATTGCCGCAGCGGTCATCACGGCGTGGTTGGGCGAATACGTGGATGCCTCAATCATTTTTGGCGTGGTATTGATCAATGCCGTGATCGGTTTCATCCAGGAGTCCAAGGCGGAGGGCGCTCTTGAGGCGCTGATGAAAATGGTCACCACCGAGGCGACCGTGCGGCGTGGCGGCACGCGCCAGCGTGTGCCCTCGACGGAATTGGTGCCGGGAGATGTTGTGATGCTGGAGGCCGGAGACCGAGTGCCGGGAGATTTGCGGCTCACGGAAGTGAAGGGGCTCCGGGTGGATGAATCAGCGCTCACGGGCGAGTCGCTTCCCGTTGACAAGCATCCAGACGCAGTGGCTCGTGAAGCGGCGCTCGGTGATCGAAAGAACTTCGCTTTCACCGGCACATTGGTCGCGGCGGGTCGAGGCGAAGGGCTGGTGTGCGCCATCGGTGATCAGACCGAGACTGGCCGCATCTCCCATCTCATTTCCAGCGCGGTCGAGCTGACCACGCCGTTGACGACGAAGCTCGCGCAGTTCAGCCGACTGATTCTTTGGGTGATTCTCGGCCTTGGCGCCGCAACGTTCGCCATCGGCGTGGCACGCGGCAAGGAGCCCGTGGAAATGTTCATGGCCGCCGTGGCGCTCGCGGTCGGGGTCATTCCGGAGGGGCTGCGCGCCGCCGTGACCGTGGTGCTGGCAATCGGCGTGTCGCGGATGGCGAAACGTCACGCCATCATCCGCAGACTTCCTGCCGTGGAAACCCTCGGCAGCACCACCGTCATTTGCTCGGACAAAACCGGCACGCTCACCGAGAATCAGATGACCGTGCTGGAAATTCTTGCGGGTGGCCGCGCCTATCTCGTCAGTGGCAGCGGCTACAAGGACGACGGTGATATCCGGCTTGATGACCAAGTCGTCACTGCCGCTTCCAGCGTCGCGCTTGCGGAATGTCTGGAGGCCGGGTTGCTGTGCAATGATTCGAAAATCAGCGAGGATGATGGCGCGTTCCATGTGCAAGGCGATCCCACGGAGGCGGCCCTCATCGTCACAGCGCGCAAAGGCGGACTGCTGGATGCCGAGTTGCATCGCATCCATCCCCGTCTCGATTCCATTCCCTTCGAGTCAGAGCACCAGTTCATGGCCACACTGCATCGCGGCGGCCACGTTTCACCGCACATCATTTACAAGAAGGGAGCCATCGAACGAATGCTCGAACGCTGCACCACCGTGTTGCTGGCTAATGGCGAGACGATGGAGATCGACCAGGCACCGATCCAGCTCGTAGCGGAGCAAATGGCTTCGCGCGGACTGCGCGTGCTCGCGTTTGCCCGTGGCCCGGCAGCGGGCGAGCAGGAGACGATCGAGCATCACCATGTCGAGGCGGGGCTCACCTTCCTCGGCCTGCAAGCCATGATGGATCCGCCGCGCGTGGAAGCCATCGCCGCCGTCGCGAAATGCCAGAGCGCCGGCATCACCGTGAAGATGATCACGGGCGATCACGCTGGGACGGCTCGCGCCATCGCCCAGAAGATCGGCATCACCGGGAGCGCTAATGAAGCACCGGCCGTGACGGGAAGCGAATTGGAACAGGTGTCGGACGCCGACCTGCCCGCGCTCGCAGATCGCACCGCCGTCTTTGCTCGCGTCGCCCCCGAGCAGAAGCTCCGGCTCGTGCGCGCCTTGCAGTCGCTAGGCCACATCGTGGCCATGACCGGCGATGGAGTAAATGATGCCCCCGCCCTCAAGCAGGCCGACATTGGCGTGGCGATGGGCATCACCGGCACGGACGTGGCAAAGGGAGCAGCGGATATGATTCTGACCGACGACAACTTTGCGTCCATCGAGGCCGCCGTGGAGGAAGGTCGCGGCGTATTCGACAACCTGACCAAATTCATCGTGTGGACACTGCCGACGAGTTGCGGGCAGGCGCTGATCCTTCTCTCGTCGATCCTCCTCGGGTTCACCCTTCCGATGCTTCCCGTGCAATTGCTCTGGGTCCACCTCGCCACCGCCGTGTTACTCGGCACCATGCTCGTGTTTGAGCCGAAGGAGGACGACCTCATGCAGCGTGCGCCGCGCGACCCGAAGATGCCCATCCTCACGCATCCTTTGGTTCTCCGCACCGCGTTCGTATCCGTCGTCATGCTCGCGGGAGCGCTGTGGCTTTTCTTTTTCGAGCTGAACTCCGAAGGGCACCCCGTCGAAATGGCACGCAGCGCCGTGATCAACGTCGTGGTCATTGTGGAAATCGGCTACCTCATGAACTGCCGCTCCTTGCAGCGCAGTGTCCGTGCGCTCGGCCTGTTCAGCAATCGTGCGGCCATTGCGGGAGCCCTGGCCATGATCGGCGTGCAATTGTTCTTCACCTACTCCCCGCTGATGCACAGGGCATTTCACACCGCGTCCATCGACCTCGGCGCATGGCTGCGCATTGCGGCCGTTTCCGCCCTTTCTTTCACGGTCGTCGAAGTGGAGAAATGGATTCGGTTCGGCCGGAGCCGTGACAAGCGAGCCTTTCCTGAACGAAGTACCCCCCTATGACCACCGTCGCCTTTTACGACACCAAGCCCTACGACCGCGACTACTTCGAGCGCACGCCGGAAGCCGGGCGGCTGCGCCGGCAGTTCCACGAATTCCGCTACCTCCTGTCAGTGATCGTCTGAAATTCCCCACCCAGTGATCGTCTCAAATTCCCCACCCCCACCGCGGGAGCTGGGCGATGGACAGCAGACTGGAGTGTGTGGGGCCGCCGGACGGACCGGCATCTTCCGAGCGTCTCGGGCTCGG
>JANNVN010000460.1:0-12429 GCA_031414435.1 Gemmatimonadaceae bacterium | reverse complement strand
ACGCGGCGTCGTTGCGGGGGATGATGCCCGCGCATCTGGCGCGAGTCCGCCAGCTCGGCGCGTTGCATGCGAGCATGATGCAGCCCGCGAAATGACGGAACCGGAGGAGTCGGTCACGGCGGCACCGTCGGGACGACTCTCACGCCGTTCGGCCCTGCGCCGCGCGGGCCTCGGGCTGGGCGCGCTGGCGACGGCGACGGCGGCACTGGCGCTGGCAGACGCGGATCGCGGCGATGAGGGTAAGCGTCCGTTGTTCTCGATGGTCGATGGAGGTGGCCTCCCGACCATTGTGTTCCTGCCTGGCATCGGTGCGACAACGCGCTTCTGGACGTACGTCCTGACGACGGGTGCTGGCGCTGCCCTTGCGGGGCGGCATCTGCTGATCGACCTGCTCGGATTCGGGCGCTCGCCGAAGCCGTGGACCACGTACGACGTCGAGCGTCATGTCACCGAACTGCGTCGGGTGCTCGCGCCCGAACGGAGCTTCACACTCGTCGGACATTCGCTCGGCGCGCGTCTCGCGATTGCCTACGCGGCGCGATATCCGGAGCAGGTCGAGCGATTGGTGCTGATCAGTCTTCCGTATTTCGGTGATGCGGAACAGGCCAAGCGCTTCTTCCGCGACAAGGGCGCGAATGGCTGGATCTGGACGCACCTCATTCCGATGGCCCTGATGTGCCTGTTCAGCCGGCGCCTGCTTGGATGGTCATTCCCGTATCTGGTCACGAGCGTTCCGCGCGTCGTCGCGGAGGACCTGACACAGATGACGTGGCGCTCGTCGACGTCCACGATCTGGGAAGTGATCTATGGATACGATCTGGCGGCGGATGTGCGACGGCTTCCGGCCGACACGCCGATGCTGTGCCTGCACGGTGACCGGGATGAAAGCGCGCCGCTGGATCGCATGCGCGAATTGCAGGCGCTGCACCCGAAGTGCGTGATCCGCGTGCGGAGTGGCGCGACGCACCAACTGCCACTGTTTAACCAGGCGTGGGTGCGGGCGCAGATCGCTTCGGTCCTCCTCGCATGAGCACAACGTCGGGCACGCCCACACCGCACACGGAGCATTCGATGGACGAGCACTCGATGCACGGGCACACGATGGCAGATCACAGACCTGCGGGGCAGACGATGCCGCCGCGGCCGCGACCGGGAGCGCATCCGCCTGCGGGTGGGCATGACGCCATGTCGACAGGGCATGACAAGCACGCCGGTCATTCGGTGGCGATGTTCCGTGACAAGTTCTGGATCTCGTTCGTGCTCACGATCCCGACGCTGGTCTGGGGCCACATGCTGCAGACGGCGCTCGGCTACTCGGCGCCCTCGTTCCCGGGTGTCAGCTATGTGCCGGCGTCGTTCGGTACGGCGGTGTTCCTGTACGGCGGCCTGCCATTCCTGAAAGGCGCCGTGCAGGAGATACGCGACCGACTGCCGGGCATGATGGTCCTGATCTCGTTGGCGATCAGCGTTGCGTTCGCGTTCAGCACGGCGGTACTGCTCGGCTTTCCTGGCATGCCGCTATGGGAGGAACTGGCCTCGCTGGTGACGATCATGCTGCTCGGCCACTGGCTCGAGATGAGTTCGGTGACTCAGGCACAGGGCGCGCTGGGCGAACTGGCAAAACTACTGCCCGATATGGCGACCCGCGTCACGGGCGTCGGTCCGTCCGAGACGCTGGAGGATGTCGCGGTGTCGGCGCTGCAGGACGGCGATTCGTTGCTGGTGCGTCCCGGTGCCGCGATTCCCGCCGATGGTGTGGTACGCAGCGGCGACAGCGCTGTGAACGAAGCGCTCGTGACGGGCGAGTCCGCCCCGGTGCAGAAGGTGGCCGGCGCGACAGTGCTCGCCGGCACGGTGAATGGCTCGGGGTCGTTGCGGATCGACGTCACTGGCACTGGCTCGAAGACGGCACTGGCCGGCATCATGCGACTGGTGGAAGCGGCGCAGAACTCGAAGTCGCGAGCGCAGGCACTCGCCGATCGCGCCGCCTTCTGGCTGACGTGGATCGCACTCGGCAGCGGCGTACTGACCTTCGCGGTCTGGCTGAGCCTTGGCGCGGGCGCCGCGACCGCGGTGGAACGGTTGGTCTCCGTGCTCGTGATCGCCTGTCCGCACGCGCTCGGCCTCGCCGTGCCGCTGGTGCTCGCGATCTCGACCACACTCGGTGCGCGCAATGGATTGCTCGTGCGGGATCGGGCCGGGTTCGAGGATGCGCGCAAGCTGATGACCGTGGTGTTCGACAAGACCGGAACCCTGACACTCGGCGCACACCGGGTCGTCGCCACTCGCGTCGCCAGCGGCATGACGGAATCGGATGCGCTGCGCTTTGCGGCGAGCGTCGAGCATGACGCCGAGCACCCGGTTGCGCGCGCCATCGTGCAGAGTGCCGAGGCCGCAAAGCTGACGGTGCCGGTTGCGAGCGAGTTTGCGGCAATCCCCGGTCACGGCGCGCGTGCGACCGTCGATGGCCGGGCGTTCTCGATCGGCGGTCCCAATCTGCTGGTGCAGCTCAAGGTGCCGGCGTCGCCCGACTTCGCCGCGTTCGAAGCGGATGCCGCGGCGAAAGGGCAGGGCGTGATCTATCTCGTCGAGGACGCACAAGCGCGGGCAGTCTTTGCGGTGGCGGATGCCGTGCGCCCCGAATCGGCAGAGGCGGTCGCGGCGCTTCAGCGGGCAGGCATCGAGGTCGTGATGATGACCGGCGACGCCAAGGCCGTGGCCGACGCGGTTGCGAAAACGCTCGGCATCACCAGGGTCCTGTCGCAGGTGCTGCCGCAGGACAAGGCATCGCAGATCGAAGCGCTCCAGCAGGCAGGGCAGCGGGTCGCGATGGTCGGCGACGGCGTGAACGATGCACCGGCGCTGGTGACGGCGGATGTCGGGATCGCGATCGGTGCGGGTACTGACGTCGCGGTGGAATCGGGTGACGTGGTCCTGGTACGCAGTGATCCGCGTGACGTGGCTCGCATCATCACCTTGTCGCGCGCCAGCTATCGGAAGATGGTACAGAACCTGTGGTGGGCGGCGGGCTACAACATCGTCGCGATTCCGCTCGCGGCTGGCGTCTTCGCGCCGTGGGGGCTGACGCTGACGCCCGCGATGGCTGCGGGGCTGATGTCGCTGTCGACGATTGTCGTGGCGTTGAACGCGCAGCTGTTGCGGTGGGCCAGGCTGTAGTGTGGCGTCGACGGGCGCGGAACGGTGGCCGTCGATTTCGCCATGCGGGGAATGTCAGGACTGAGTGTTCCGTGGCGAGGGCAAGTCGGGCGGTGACGTCTCCTGCAGGAAAATCGAGCAGGTCGAAGGCAGCGTATCCAGCGGTGCCGTTTTTTGTCCATCCTCCCGCGTACGGGGAGTTGACCGACTCATGAAGAGATCGAAGGTCTCAGAAGAGCAGACCTTCACGTGCCGCCTCAAGTGGAGCGTGGCACCGCGGTCGCGGATGTTTGCAGACAACTCGGGGTCAGGGAAGCGCCAGCCGGCCGGTTCGGGAACGACACTTGTGCGCGCGGCAGGGACAGTCGTCACGACCCTCGGATCGCTCAGGATTGCTTCGATGTCGGAAAGCGTCTTGATCAGGACGACTGATCCGCCCGAGGATTCCCGGACGCTCCGTTTCGTCGACGATCGCCGTCGCGGCGAAGCGAATCAGCAATTGCCGCGAAGCGAATCAGGAATTGCCGCGAAGCGAATCACCCCTACATGTGTAGAGGTGACTCCATGCGCGCGTCGCTGGCCGAACGTCACCAGATCCACGTCTTCACACTCCGATCGCGCGACTGGTACTATCGCCGTCCCAGGTTTGCGTCGCTTCCGCGTCGCGGCTAAGCTGCTCCGAAGCATTTCAACACTTCCTGACACTGTGGTGCGCGTTGCCGGGCACATCCGTATCGTGCGCAACCCTCCAACACTGGTGATGCAGCCTCACGATTGGAAACCGGCGTCCGCACGCATCTGGCTCAGTGCGCTTGCGCTGGTGTCGATGTCACCTGTTGTCTGGGCGCAGGAAGTACGAACGGTGGCGAACCAATACCCGCTGACCGCAGCGGACGGGCTGCGACCACGCAACGTCACCGTGACGCCGGTGGTGTACGCCGGCAATCGCGGCGTGCGGCTCGTCGTCTCGGATAGCGCGCAACGCAGCGTTGAAGGACGGCCCGTCGATCAGCAACAGATCGAGACCTTCGCGCTAGTCTCTGGGTCGGCGTTCACCGATGGCGTGATCGAGCTTGAGGTCGCGGGTGCGCCGGCACCCGGCGCTCCAGGTTCGGCACGCGGTTTCGTCGGGCTGGCCTTCCGGGTGCAATCAGACCTGAAAACCTACGACGCGTTCTATCTGCGGCCGACGAACGGACGTGCTGACGAGCAGGTGCGGCGCAATCATTCAGCGCAGTACATCGCCCATCCGGCGTGGCCGTGGGAGCGCCTGCGCCGCGAGACGCCTGAGCGCTATGAGTCATACGTCGACCTCGTCCCCGGTGTCTGGACTCGCATCCGGATCGAGGTGCGAGGGACGAGGGCGCGCCTGTTCGTGCACGGCCAGTCTCAGCCGACGCTGATCGTCGACGACGTGAAGTCGGGCGCGACGGGCAGTGGCGCCATTGCCCTGTGGATTGGTCCGGGGACTGTCGCGCATTTCCGCGATCTCCGCGTGCGGCCGTAGCCACGTGGCGGCGGAGCGGTGGTTCCGATGACCGGCCTTATGCGCGCCATTCGTGTCTGGCAATCCGGTGGTCCCGATGTGTTGCAGATCGAGGCGATGCCGATCCCTGACGCGCGGTCTGGCTGGGTCCGAATCCGGATCCATGCGTTCGGTCTGAATCGCTCGGAGCTGTTTACGCGGCAGGGGCACTCGCCGAGCGTACAGTTCCCGCGCGTCCTTGGGATCGAATGCGTCGGCGTAGTCGATGACGCGGGAGGGAGCGATCTCGCCGTGGGCACGACCGTCGCCGCGCTGATGGGAGAGATGGGGCGCGCATACGACGGTGGGTACGCGGAGTACACGCTGGTGCCGCGCGACCGAGTGCTGCCGGTGCAGTCGCAGTTGCCGTGGCATGTCCTGGCGTCGCTCCCGGAGACGTGGCTCACCGCGTGGGGGTCGCTGTTCGAGGCAATGGAAATGCAGCCAGGGCAGACGCTGCTCATCCGCGGCGGGTCATCGTCCGTCGGCATGGCTGGGGTCTCGCTCGCGAAGGAGCATGGGTTGTACGTCCTCGCAACGACGCGTTCTGCGGCCAAGGCCATCGCGCTGCGCGAGCATGGGGCCGACGACGTGGTGATCGACACCGGCCACATCGCCGCGGACGTCGCGCAGCGCGTACCCGGCGGGGTGGATGCGCTGCTGGAACTCATCGGACCGCCGACGCTGCGCGACTCACTGCGGGCGGTCCGTCCGCGTGGTATCGTCTGCCAGACGGGGCTACTCGGCAACGTCTGGGTGCTGGATGACTTCGAGCCGCTCGTGGATATCCCGTCCACGGTGCGGCTCACGACGTACAACAGCGGTACGACATCGGCCGAGCGAAGCACGTCGGCGCTGCAGGCAGTCGCCGATGGCGTGGCAGCAGGACGCTACCGTCCGAGCGTGGACCGAGTTTTCCGGTTCGACGAGATCGTCGCAGCGCACCGGGTCATGGAAGAGAACCGTGTGACCGGCAAGATCGTGATCGTCGTTGCGTCGTGAAAGCGTGTCGGAGGTGAGTGCGCCGGGCCGCTCTCGCTGTGGCCCGAGGGGACAGTGTCCCCCCGACACGCCGCCTTTGCCCCTGCAACGCTCGCCACCCCAGCCACCGTCGCGGCGAGCACGATGCAGGCAGACACCGCTGACGGAATGATGAGCCCAGGGCTGACACGAGTGCTGGCCGCGTCCCGCCTCTCGATGAGCGGAGCGCAGGAAAAGCTCGTTCTCTACCGTATGCCGCCCAGCGGCGACGCGCAGAATGGCAGGTCGCCCAAGTATTTGCTCCCCGTCAATGGCGCGCCCAGTGCCGTTGTGGTCAAGCGGGAGCGCGCGCGATTTCCCGGCCTCCTCCAGAACGAGCTCGCGTGCATGACGATGTGCACGGAGGGTGGTTAGCGCCACGCCCGGTGTCGCAGTGCACAGCCCCTCGGCGAGCGGTACGGAGCATCCGTTACTCGCGGCATGGTCCTGACTCCATCGTCTGGTACGGTTGTATGGTAGTCTTGTGAACACCATCGTGCACCGTCTCTCATGCAACCGATCCCGATGCAACTGCAATCCATGCTCGTGTGTCCACACTGCGGGCACGCCGAGACGCTGACGATGCCCGTGGATGCGTGTCAGTTCTTCCACGCGTGTGCCAGCTGTGGCTCAATGCTCCGGCCAAACGCCGGGCACTGTTGCGTCTTTTGCTCGTTTGGCACGGTGCCTTGTCCGCCGATGCAGGCTTCTACAGCCGAGACGAAGGCTGGATCGTGTTGCCCGCCAGTGATTACGCAGGAAGTGCGTCACGGTTGAGGGCCTGGTGGTGCGCTTGCGTGACGCCCGGACTTCTGACGGGCTCACGCAGGCAGAGCTGGCCGCGCTCGTCGGGGTGTCACTGAAGACCATCAACACGGTGGAAAACGGGGTGTTCGTTCCGTCGACGGTACTTGCGCTGCAGCTGAGCAGGGCTCTTGGCCGACCGATCGAGGCACTCTTTGCTCTCCTTGATCAGCGCTGACGCGAAACCACCGTCACAGATGAGGCGGTGTCCCGCACAATCCGGCGGTTGACGCCGCCTCGTGCCCTCGACAGCTTTATGCACAGTAAAGCCATGCCCACGCCCCCAACCACGCTCATGCTCGCGTCGCTTGCTCGATTGCCGGTGTTCGCCACCTGTACTCTCATTGTCACTTTCAGCGGTGCCTGCGCGCGTGTTCCGGTCAAGGGTGGACTGGCAGCGGTGAACGCCACCCTCGGTACCCGGACCGAACTGACGGCGAGCTGGATACAGGGGAGTGCCGAGGATTCGGTCGCCGCCGCGTACGCAACGCGCAGGCTGACGGGCGAAGTGCCGGTCGACACGGCGATCCGCATCGCGCTGCTCCGCAACAAGCGCCTGCAAGCGACGTTCGAGGACCTCGGCGTTGCGCAGGCCGACGTCGTGCAAGCCGGGCTGCTGGCCAGCCCCACTTTTGCTGGCGGACTGTTTGGCGCGGTTGGTGGTGGCATGGGTATCCGGCAATTCGGCCTCGCGTTGCCATTCATCGACTACCTGCAGAGATCCGGCAGACGCGCGGCGGCCGCCAGCCGCTTTGCCGGCGAGCAGGCGCGTGTCGCATCGGCAGTACTGATGCTCGTGGCGGACGTGCGCGTGGCGTACGTGGACGCGCAGGCGACGGAGCAGATGGAAGAACTTCGCGCGTCGGTTTTACAGGCGACAGAGGCGAGTGCGATTGCGGCCGGTGCTCTGCACGCTGCCGGCAACCTGGCTGACTACGACCTTGCCCAGGAACAGGCGCTCGCGGCTGATGCGCGATTGGCGTACTTCACGGCGATCGGTGAACGTCGCGCAGCGCGTGCCGAGCTGACGCGCGTGCTTGGTGTGCCGCTCGATTCGACGTGGGCCATTACGCCGCGCCTTGCGATGCCGGGCGACTCGCTCCCACCCGCCGAGACCCTCGCGGTCCTGGCGCGTACCCGACGACTTGATCTGCGTGCGGCGTTTCATGATGTGGAAGCAGCCGGGCGCACTGCTGGCGTCACGCGGGCGTTCGCCCTGCTGCCGGAGGGAACGATCGGCGTCGCGCGCGAGTCAGATCCGGACGGCAGGTTCACTGGCGGTACTGTCAGCGTGCCGCTGCCGTTCTTTGATCAGGGGCAGGGGCGTGTCGCGCGTACACGGGCCGAGTTTCGTCACGCCGTCAATCGCCATGACGCGCTGGCGGTCGAGGTCGCGGCCGAAGCGTATCGGCTGAGCGTCAGGCTGGCGGCGTCCCGCGCGCGCGCAGAACACTTGCAGCGCTCTGTGCTGCCGCTCCGCCGTCGCGTCGTGGTTGAGTCTCAGCGATTCGTGAATGCGATGGAGCACAGCGTCTTCACGTTGCTGATCGCAAAACAGGCGGAGATCGATGCGGGCCAGGCGTTCGTCGAGGCGCTCCGCGACTACTGGACGGCGCGCGCACGACTCGAGCAGGCCGTCGGTGGTTCGTTTGCGCCGCTTACCGAAGCCGAGCAGGGAATGAGCAGGACAAGTCGCACACGCAACGAACGCTGAGGCATTGATGAGCGATACTCCGATTTCCCGGCGATTGCTGCTCGAGCAGGGCGTCACGGTCCTGACCGCAACAGCGACGGCAGCGGTGCTGGCGCAAGCGCAGCACGTGCATTCGATGGCGCCGCCGGCACCGACGTTGCCAGCGCCTGCTCCCAGCCGCGCTCGTGTCGGGCGCCGGCGGCTGACACCCGGTCTGCCCGGCCGTGACTACACGCCAGTCATCACGCCGAACGGTGCATCGGTACCGTTCCGGATCGTGGAAGGCGTGAAAGTCTTCCATCTCACGGCTGGCGTGGTGCAGCACGAGTTCGCGCCCGGCCTGAAAGCGACCTGCTGGGGCTACAACGGCCGGACACCGGGCCCGACCCTCGAGGCGGTGGAGGGCGACCGCGTTCGCATCTACGTCACCAATCACCTGCCCGAGCCAACCAGTGTGCACTGGCACGGCCTCTTCGTGCCGTCAGGGATGGACGGTGTGTCGGGCGTCAGTCAGGCGCCGATCGGGCCGGGCGAGACCTTCGTGTACGAGTACGATCTCGATCAGCATGGCACGTACATGTACCATCCGCACTATGACGAGATGACACAGCAGGCGCTGGGGATGATGGGGATGTTCGTCATTCATCAGCGCGGGGCGCGCCGCCGGCCGCACAAGGACTTCGTGCTGCTGTCGAGCGAGTGGAAGGTCGCACTCGGTACCGCACGGCCGAACCCGAACGAGATGACGGATTTCAACATCCTCACGTTCAACAGCAAGGCGTTCCCTGGCACCGCGCCGCTGGTGATTCAGCGGAACGACGACGTGCGCATCCGCTTCGGGAACCTGAGCGCGATGAGTCATCACCCGATTCATGTCCACGGCCTCGCCTGGCGCGTCGTTGGCACCGATGGTGGCCCGATCGATCGTGCGGCCCAGCGCCTCGAGAGCACCACGCTCGTGCCCGTCGGCACGACGCGCACCGTGGAGTTCACCGCCGACGTCAACGGTGACTGGTCCATGCACTGCCACATGACCCATCACACCATGACGCAAATGGGGCACAGTGGCATCAACCTCGTCGGGGTCGACGAGACGAAAATCGATGGTGCGCTCACGCCGTTGCTGCCCGGATACATGACGATGGGACAGACGGGAATGGGTGACCATGGCGCCATGGGCATGTCGGTACCGACGAACTCGATCCCGATGCTCGGGGCGCCGGGGCCGAAGGGGCACATCGACATGGGTGGGATGTTCACCGTGCTCAAGGTGCGAGATCGGGTCCGGGATCAGTCGGATCCGGGGTGGTACGCAGATCCACCGGGCACCGTCGCGCGTGCGGCGACAGCGGACGAACTGCAGCGTGACGGCATTGTGCTCTGACAACCGGGTGCCGCGCAGCGCGATCACGACCCGCAGCGGGCACTCATTCCTCCCCCTCCAGCACCACCAGAATCAGCCATGACACAGACCAGGAATCTTCGATTCGTCGGGGCACTGCTCGCCGTGGGGGACGGCGAATGACGGGCGACGCCCAAACGCCGCATCGCCCTGCCACGGTTTCCCGGCTACGAGCGCGGCGTCCGCGATGACCAGTGGATCGCCCGGATTCGCCATGTTCCATTCGCGCGCGAGAGCACCATCAGCTCCGCGCCGACGGAGTTGATCGTTCGATCGCGGTAGGTACCCTTGGTTACGCTGGTGGACGATGTCCAGGCGGCATCACCGGCGACCACGACTCGCACGCCACTCCGCACCGATGGCACGGCGCGCGCGAACTGGATGTCGCCAGCGAGGTGATGTTGCGCGTAGTCAGCGCGAGTCTCGACGCCACCATTCTCCTGAATCACTGCGTCTGACGCCAGCAATCGCATCGCGGCCGCCGTGTCGCCGGCAGTCAGCGCCGCGTGGAATCCGTTCACCACAAGGGCGACATCGGCGGAATCAGTGGCGGCACGCGTGAGCACGGACGCTCGCGGTGGCGCGGTGACCGCCGCCGGTCGCTCGAGCGAGCCAGTGTGCATCAGCAGCGGTGGTGCTGATGTAACGGCGGTCATCAGCATCGGCAGGGCGGCGAACATTCGGAGAGATGGGTGCATCCGACGGGTAGTGGGAGAGTTGGCGAGCAAAGACGGTCGTGCCATACTGGCGCACTGCGGTCAGCGCGCGCTGAGCTGTTCGTGCGGACAGACGGTGTCGCCGGTGCGGCTTTGGCCCGCCTGGCAGAAGAGATGTTCGAGGGCCCAGGCGTGCTGGTGTGCGCAGTGCGCGCTGCCGGCGCTCATCGGGTGCGCGACGGCAATCCCCGATGACCATGCGAGTGCGAGGCCCGCGAACCCTGCCAGGATCGAGCGCCAGGTCACGTGGGTGACAATCGGCGCCTCATTGCCGAGCAGGCGGTGGATGCGCCGGTCGAGCATCGCATCGCGCTGAAAGCCGACCACGCTTCGGCCGCCATCCATCTGTCTGGTCGTGCCGTCGTCGTGCGCAGCGCCTGTGGGCCAGCGGGCCAACTGGAGAATCGCGGACGCGAGCACGATCGGTTCGCCGCGCACCGCGAAATTGTCTGCTGCAATTTCGGCGTCGTCGGCGACATCATCCGCGAGACGGCGGAGGGCAGGCAGCCAGAACAGCATGCAGCCGAGCGCGCGCAACGATGTCAGTCGTGCCGGGTCGCGCCGACTGACGTGGGCATATTCATGGGCCAGGACCGCTGCGAGCTGGTCTGGTGTCAGTTCGAACTGCAGTCGGGCGTCAACAAAAATGACCGGACGGAACCAGCCGGTCGTGAAGGCTGGGTTCGGGAGCCCCTCTGCCACGCGAATGACATCGACCGGGACTGCCGCGCAGCGCGCGGCGTCCCAGATCGGAGTATCCGGAGTGGGGCGGCGTGTTGCCAGGATCCCGAGCGTACGGCGAATGTTTCGCCACGCGCGCGCGCGATCCGTGATCGCGAATACGACGCCAGCCAACAGCAGCACATGGAAAAGCGAGTGGACCGGTGCCAGCAGCTCATGCAGTGCCACCAGGCAGATGCTCCAGAGATGATCCTGCCCAGCGAATGCATCGCTCAATCGCGTGGTCAGATGGTGGCCGAGCACCGGGCTGATGGCGATCAGCGTGAGTACTGCCGTCACGATCAGCACACGGCGCCGGTGCCGGGTCTCGTGTTCTTCGACCGCCCCGCTGAGAAACTCACGGCGCATGCTTTGCTCCAAACCGGTGAAACGGCATCGTGCGACGGTACGTTGGATGTCAGCGCTGCATGCGCTCGTGAATCAGTCGCGCGAGCTCGGCAAGCTGGGCTGGGTCACGCTCGGCAAGCACGTCGACGAGTGACGCTGCCAGCGCGTCGGGGCCGAGTGAGAGAATACCCTCGACCACCCGTCGGCTCGCGTGAGCCATGAACGCTGATTCGCTCATCAGCGCTTCGAAGTGGAGCAGACCATCCCGGGTTTTGCGCGTGAGCAACCGTTTCGCCACCAGCTTGTTGAGGACGGTCACAACCGTGAGCAGCGCGACAGGGTGCGTGCGCACGACGGCGGCATGCACGGTGCGCGCCGTGGCGGGCTGCGCGAGCGTCCAGACGGCAGTCATGACGCGCGCTTCGAGATCACCGAGCACCTTGGCGAGCCCGTCGGCGGAAAGCCGGACAGTGTCTTGCAGCCGCGGAGCGGTCGTGGCTGCTTTCGTACGCTGAGTTGCGGTGACGCTGGCGGCGCTGGGCGTTGGTTGTCGCTTGACCACGGCGGAAACTGGACGGGGCGCGGAGGGCGTGATGCGTTGCTCTGCTTTATGATGCATAAACGGCTGGCGAATCTCAAGCCGCCAGACGGTAGACGTCCCCCCGGAAAAGTTGGCCAATTCGGAAGTAGCGAACTCGAGTGGTATCTTCGCGGTCTGCACCTCCAGCGTGGTACCTGTCGGCAATGCCGATCAGCCTGACGCTCACTGGAACTGCGCGGAGAACGGCCGTCGCGTGTCGCACCCTCGCCCTGCGACGAGGCTGCGCCGCGAAGGTCGAACCCCGAGCCGCCACCCGTCCAGCCAATCGGGGGCACACCTCGAAAAGCACGGACAGCGTCGGCATTGACACCAGAGCGGACTGCGGACGGCCACCTAGTGTGGTGTAGCCGAAGTCTCTTGGCAGTTGGGCGTGTCTTTCGGCGCCACCCGGCGTTGCAACTCCTCGCGATACCGCTGGTATCGCTGCGGGTTGCGCCTTGGCTG
>JANNVN010000459.1:0-4174 GCA_031414435.1 Gemmatimonadaceae bacterium | reverse complement strand
GCCGCTGAAGAGCTACAGCATCTATGCTGGCGTGCAGGATGCGTTCATGCAGTGGTGGTACGGCCACAACGCGGTCGCCTTCTTCCTGACGACGCCGTTCCTCGGCCTGATGTACTACTTCATGCCCAAGGCGGCCGAGGGCCCGGTGTTCAGTTACCGGCTCTCGATTCTGCATTTCTGGTCGCTGGTGTTCGTGTACATCTGGGCCGGCCCGCACCACCTCCAGTACCCATCCCTGCCCGAGTGGGCTGGTTCGTTGGGCATGGTGTTCTCGGTCATGCTTTGGGCCCCAAGCTGGGGCGGCATGATCAATGGCCTGCTCACCCTGCGCGGCGGTTGGCACAAGGTGGTGAACGATCCGATTCTCAAGTTCTTCGTGATCGGCATCACGGCCTACGGCATGTCGACGTTCGAGGGCCCGATGCTCTCGATCAAGAGCGTGAACGGACTGGCGCACTACAGTGACTGGATCATTGCGCACGTGCATACCGGCGCGCTTGGGTGGAATGGTTTCATCACCTTCGGCATGATCTACTGGCTGCTGCCACGCCTGTTCCAGACGCCGCTCTACAGCAAGAAGCTGGCGGACCTGCACTTCTGGATCGGGACCTTCGGCATCATTCTCTACGTCGTCTCGATTTACTCGGCCGGCGTGACGCAGGGGCTGATGTGGCGCGCCTTCGATGAAACCGGACGCCTGATGTATCCCGACTTCATCGAAACCGTGGTGCGCCTGTTGCCGATGTACTGGGTGCGCGTGGTCGGCGGCTCGCTCTACGTCGTCGGGGTGCTCATGCTGGCGTGGAACATCTTCATGACGTGGAAGAAGCGACCGGCCGTCTACGAGGTGCCAGTCATCCATGCGGCGCCGCTGACGAAGCAGTGGAAGGAACCGGTCGTCCCGGCCCCGGCCGGTGAGGGGATCATCGGCTGGGTGCGCGCCATGCGCTACCACCGGAAGTGGGAGGCGATGCCCGTCACGTTCACGGTGCTGGTCACGGTGGCGGTCGCGGTCGCATCGCTGTTCGAGATCATTCCGACTTTCCTGATCAAGGCCAACGTGCCGACGATCGCCAGCGTCAAGCCATACACGCCGCTCGAGCTGTACGGGCGCGACATGTACATCAAGGAAGGGTGCTTCAACTGTCACTCGCAACAGATTCGTCCGCTGCGCTACGAAACGGAGCGCTATGGCGAGTACTCCAAGCCTGGCGAGAGTGTCTACGAGCACCCGTTCCTCTGGGGCTCCAAGCGCAACGGGCCGGACCTGGCACGCGAAGGGGGCAAGTATCCGAACCTCTGGCATGTCACGCACTTCAACAACCCGCGCGACATCGTGACCGGGTCGCTGATGCCGGCGTACCCGCACTTCCTAAAGGACAAGATCGACTGGGCCGTCATCCAGCCGCGGGTGAATGCGATGGCGATGCTCGGTGTGCCATACGGCGACGCGGTCACGAAGGCTGAATCGATGGCACGTGAGCAGGCGGGGATCGTGGCCGCAGACATCGAGAAGAATGGCGGGCCCACCAACCTCGCCGAGCAGGACATCGTGGCGATTGTGGCCTATATCCAGCGTCTCGGCCAGGACATCAAACTTGCCAGTGCGAAGCCGGCGGTTCCGTCGCCGACGGCAGTACAGGTGGCAGGGCGGACGCCATGAGCCTGACCGACCTGATGAGTGGTGCCGGCCTGGCCAGCTACGCCATTGTCGCCCTGATCCTCTTCTTCGGCGCCTTCCTCGCACTGGTGGGCTGGGTCTGGTGGCCCAGCCACCGGGCCTGGTGGAATGAGGCCGCGCAGATCCCACTCGATGACGCATCGACCACTACGACGGAGCCCCGGTGACCAATCCCAGTGATCGCGATCGACTGATCGAGCACTCCTACGACGGCATCCAGGAGTACGACAATCCAATGCCGGCGTGGTGGGTGTTCACCTTCTGGGTCACGATCGTCTTTTCGATCTTCTATTACATCAACCCCGGGAACACCGGCGCCGGCAAGGGTTGGGAGGTGGAGTACGCCGAGGACATGGCGGCTTTCCGCGCGAAACATCCGGTGAACACCGGCGGCGGCAACGTGCAGGCGCTCATGGCCGCAGTCAGCCGGCCCACCGAAGTCGCCGAAGGCAAGAAGATCTACCTCGGCAAGTGCGCCGCCTGCCACGCGGCCGACGGGGGCGGCATCATCGGCCCGAACCTGGCGGATAGCGCCTGGATTCACGGTGGTACGATCGACTCGATCTACGCGACCATCAACAACGGTGTGCTGGCCAAGGGCATGCCCGCATGGGGCAAGCTGCTGAAGGCCGATGAGATGGAGGAGGTGGTGGCCTATGTCTGGACGCTGGGTGGCACCACGCCCGCGAAGCCGAAGGCCCCGGAAGGGCAGGTCGTCACACGGTGAGTGCTCCGCGCGCAGCAGGGCGTGTTCTTCCCACGCTGAACGAGGACGGGTCGCGGTTCTGGCTCCGTCCCCGGGTTTCGGACGGTGCGTGGTGGAAGCGGAGAATGGTGGTGGGCTACGCGCTCATCGCCTTCTTCGTCACGCTTCCCCATCTGCGCTGGATGGGCAAGCCTCTGATCCTGCTCAACGTCCCGCGGCGGGAATTCACCCTGCTTGGCACCACCTTTCTGCCAACGGATACTCTGATCCTGATGCTGCTGCTGGGCAGCGCGATCATCGCGGTGTTCCTGTTCTCCGCGCTCTTCGGTCGTGTCTGGTGTGGATGGGGGTGCCCGCAGACGGTGTACATGGAGTTCGTGTTCCGCCCCATCGAGCGGCAGCTCGAAGGCGGACGCAGCGGCTCGCTGGCACTCGACAAGGCGCGTGGCGTGATGTCACCGCGCCGTGTGCTGAAGTATCTGATCTACATCCCGATCTGTCTCGGACTGGCGCACACCTTCCTTGCGTACTTCGTGGGGACTGATACGCTGGCCGAGTGGGTGCGGTTGTCACCAGCCGAACACCCGACGCCATTCCTCGTCATGGCGGTGACCACTGCCCTGATCTTCATCGACTTCGGCTGGTTCAGAGAACAGACCTGTCTGATCGCCTGCCCCTACGGGCGCTGGCAATCAGCGCTGATCGACAAGCGCTCGATGATCGTTGCGTACGACGCAAAGCGCGGTGAACCGCGGCGCGCCGGGAAGGAGCGCGGCGCAGATGCGGGTGACTGCGTGGCCTGCAACGCCTGTGTCTTCACCTGCCCTACCGGTATCGACATCCGGAATGGGTTGCAGATGGAGTGTGTGCACTGCACGCAGTGCATCGACGCCTGTGACCATGTGATGGAGGCGCTGAACAAGCCGAAGGGCCTCATTCGCTACGCCTCGCAGGAAGAGCTGGAGGGCCGCAGCAGCGGGCTGCTGCGGCCTCGAGTCGTGATCTATTCGCTTGCCCTGCTGATCACGCTCAGTATCCTCACCATCACGCTCTCGACACGAAAATCCGCCGAGGTGATCCTCCTGCGCTCGAGCTCGGAACCGTACAGCATGGAGGCGGACGGGCGCATCGCGAACCAACTGCGCGTCAAGATCGTGAACCGATCGAACGCCACGAGGAGTTACACTGCCACAGTCACCGGGCTTGATGGCGGGACGGTGATCGCGCCGGAACTTCCGCTCACCGTCGCGGCCGGTGCACAGAGGACCACGAGTCTGTTCCTGATTGCACCGAGTTCGATCTTCCGCACCGGGCGGCATTCCATCACGGTGCGGATCAGTGACGGCGATGCATTCGCTGGAAACTTCCCCTTCGTTCTGCTTGGCCCCTCACGCACTGCAACGGAAGCTCGATGAACCTGGCCATTCCCGAAGCCCGCCGGTGGCCGATCATCATCGTCGCCGTGCTCGTCTCCCAGATGGCGTTCGGCGTCTGGATGGCACGCGTTGCGGGAAGCGACCCGCATCATGCCGTCGAGCCCGACTACTACGCACGCGCCGTGCACTGGGACTCGACCATGGCGCAGGCGCGGCGTGATCGCGCGCTGGGATGGGATGCCGCGACAACACTCACGCGCGCCAGCGGCCGAGGCGCCACACTGCAGATCGCGCTGGTCGACTCTCTCGGGGCAGCGCTGGAGGTCGACTCGGTCCTGGTGGAGGCACTCGCCGTGGCGCACGCTGGCACCATCACCCGGCGGACCCTCACGTCAACCGGGCAGGCGTACA
>JANNVN010000458.1:0-15046 GCA_031414435.1 Gemmatimonadaceae bacterium | reverse complement strand
AATGGCGTGTTCAACCACGCCTCCAGAATCTTCACCCCTTCCGCCTCGCTGATACAACGCGCGGGGATGACCAGGATGTTCGCGTCGTTGTGCTCGCGCGCCAGCTTCGCGACCTCCGGTGTCCACGCCACCGCCGCCCGGACATTCGGCCAGCGGTTGGCGGCGTAGCTCATTCCGAGCCCGGTGCCACAGAGCAAAATACCGCGTTTGGCCTCTCCTGACGACACCTCACGAGCCACCGGGTGGGCGTAATCGGCATAATCGGTGGATTCCGCCGAGTGCGTGCCGAGGTCCTCGACCTGAAAGCCCATCGTCGCCAGTGCCGCAGCGAGGTGCCCCTTCATCTCGAAGCCGGCGTGATCGGAGCCAATCGGGATGTGCTCAGCCATAGGTCAGGTCTCGGACTTGTTGGGGAACGGTGGCCACGTCCGAACCATGCCGCGGACGGCCTGAATCCGACGCTCTGCCAGACGATCGGCCGCCACGTGTGAGGTCACACCGTCGGCCCGGGCAATCTCGAACACCCCAAGGATAGTCTGATAGATCTCATCTGCCTTGCGCAGGGAGCGAGTCCGGTCCCATCCGGCCAGCTCGCCGTAGACGTTGATCACGCCGCCGGCGTTCACCACGTAGTCGGGGGCGTAGGTGATCCCACGCTCCTCGATCAGGTCGCCATGGCGATCCTCGAGGAGCTGGTTGTTCGCCGCTCCGACCACCAGCTCGACCCGGAGCTTCGGAATCGTGTCGTCATTCAGGCCACCGCCCAGAGCGCAGGGCGCGAGGATGTCGGCGTCCTGATCGAGGATCTCCTCGACCGACACGGCGCGCGCGCCGGTTTCGGCGACGACGCGCTTCACCCGCTCGGCATCGATGTCGGCCACGATCAGTCTCGCGCCGACGGCATTCAGCTCACGGGCGAGGTTGTAGCCGACGTTGCCACACCCCTGGATCGCCACGGTCTTGCCGGCGAGGGAATCACTGCCCCACCGAAACTTCGCGGTCGCCTGCATGGCCCGGAAGACGCCACGTGCCGTCACCGGGGAGGGATCGCCCGAGGCGTTCTGCAGGCCGGCGACGTAGTTCGTCTCCATGTGCACGAAGTCCATGTCGAGGGTGCCGGTGCCGACATCCTCGGCCGTCACGTAGCGTCCACCGAGCGAGTCCACGAAGCGGCCGTGGGCGCGAAAGATCATTTCCCGGTTGGTGGTGCGATTGTCACCGATGATGACACTCTTGCCGCCGCCCAGGTTCAGACCGGCGACCGCGTTCTTGTAGGTCATCCCCCGCGCCAGGCGCAACGCATCGATGATCGCTTCTTCATCGGAGGCGTAATTCCAGAATCGCGTCCCGCCGAGGGCCGGACCAAGGGTGGTGTCATGGATCGCGATGATGCCGCGGTAGCCAGTGGACTTGTCGTAGGCGAGCACGAGCTGCTCGTGCCCCATCGTTGCAATCGTCTCGAAGAGATTCATATATGGGTTGTTTGAAACCGGCGGGACGGCGTCGCCACACCGGTGTGCGATCAGGACTGAGGATAGAGCGCGCGGGCAATGACGATGCGTTGTACTTCCGATGTGCCTTCGTAGATCTCCGTCACCTTGGCGTCGCGGAACAATCGCTCGACCGGATACTCCGTGACGTAGCCGTACCCGCCAAAGATCTGGATGGCGTTGGTCGTGGTCCACATCGCCGTCTCGCTGGCGAGCAGCTTGCACATGGCGCCGAACTGCGTGATCGGTTCCCCGGCGTCCTTGGCCCGCGCCGTCGCGTAGAGCAGCGCGCGCGTCGCGGTGATACGACTGGCCATGTCGGCCAGCTTGAACTGCACGGCCTGAAAGTCCTTGATCGGCTGTCCGAACTGCTTTCGATCAGCCGCATAGTTCTTCGCGGCTTCGGCCGCAGCGGTGGCAATGCCGAGGGCCTGGGCGGCGATGCCGAGTCGCCCATGGTCGAGCGATTGCATCGCGTAGATGAAGCCCATGCCTTCCGCACCAAGCAGGCGATCGCCCGGCACACGCATCTCGTCGAAGTTGAGCATCACCGTGGGGCTGGCGCGGAGCCCGAGCTTGTCTTCCTTCTTCCCGACGCTGAATCCCGGCAGGTCGGGCGAAATGATGAAGGTCGAGATGCCCTTGCTTCCCTTGCGTGCGTCCGGCGTGTCGGTGCGTGCCATCACCAGGATCACGCCCGCGTGTGTGCCTTGCGTGACCCAGCTCTTGGTGCCGGTGATCAACCAGTCGTCGCCGTCGCGCACGGCGTGCGTGGTCAGGGAGCTTGCGTCGCTGCCACTGCCGGGCTCCGAGAGGGCGAAGGCGCCGAGGATCTCGCCGCGGGCCATCGGCGGCAGCCAGCGTGATTTCTGCGCGTCGTTGCCGTAGTTGAGGATCATCTGCGTGGGCAACGAGTTGTGCACACTCATCATCACGCCGACCGACGCATCGTGGGTCGAGATCTCCTCGAGCGCCATCAGGTAGGTCAGCGCGTCGAGGCCGAGGCCATCGTACTGCTCCGGAATCAGCATGCCGAGAAAGCCCAGATCGCCAAGCTTCTTCACCAGCGCTGGCTCGAAATGGCTGTCACGATCCCACTGCGCGGTAAACGGCGTGATCTCGGCGGCGGCAAACTCGCGCGCGGTCCGCTGGATCTCGCGCTGCTCTTCGGTGAGCGGGAAAATCACGGGCGACGGGAACATGTCAGGCGGCGGGATAGGTGTACACACCGCGGCCGGACTTGCGTCCGAGCCAACCGGCGTCGACGTACTTGCGCAGCAACGGACAGGCGCGGTATTTCGGATCGCCGAGTCCCTTGTGCAGCACATCGAGAATCGCCACGCACGTATCGAGTCCGATGAAGTCAGCCAGCGTGAGCGGTCCCATCGGATGATTCATCCCGAGCTTCATGACCGTATCGATCGACTCTGCGGTGCCAACCCCTTCCATCAGGCAGTAGAAGGCCTCGTTGATCATCGGCATCAGAATGCGATTGGCGATGAACCCCGGAAAGTCATTTGCCTCGCACGGTGTCTTGCCAACCGCTTTCGCAAGCGCGACGGTCCGCTCGGTGGTGGCATCGCTGGTGGCGATGCCGCGAATCACCTCTACCAGCTGCATCACCGGCACCGGATTCATGAAGTGCATGCCGATGACATCAGCGGGCCGCTTGGTTCGTGCCGCGATCTGCGTGATGGAAATCGAGCTGGTGTTGCTGGCGAGAATCGCGCCCGCTGGTGCAATCGCATCGAGCTTGCTGAAAATCTCGAACTTGAGCGCGACATTCTCCGTCGCAGCTTCGATGATCACGCTGCTCTCAGCGGCGGCGGCGAGTTCCGTCGCCGTGCTCACGCGCGACATGGTCGCGGCCTGCGTCGCGGCGTCGATCGTCCCCTTCTTCACCTGGCGATCGAGATTGCGGTTGATGGTCGCCACGCCCTTCTCGAGCGCGGCAGCGGAGACGTCGATGATCGTGACCGGAAATCCGGATTGCGCGAAGACGTGGGCAATGCCGTTGCCCATCTGTCCCGCGCCGATGACCGCGATACGGTCGCTCATGCCTCGTGCTCCTGGCGGCTGCTGGCGCCACCTGCCTGTATGGAAACTGCCTCTGGCGCGCCGGGCGAAATGCCCGCGAGCCGCATCCGACGCGCCACCCACGACAATCCGGCGAACGCGCCCATCATCCCAACCGCTGCACCCACACCACCTTCAGGCCCCCACGCGCCGCCGGAGAGCCAGTCTGGACCAGTATCGGCCAGCCGATACCCTGGCGTCCCGAATGGCAGACCGCTGACCGAGGCGTGGAATACCGCCGACATCGTCCAGTTCCATCCGAAGTGTGCTGCCCACGCCGCCGCCAGACTTCCGGTGACGACCCGTACGCCCGCGAGGAACACACCGGCCGCGATCACATTCGCAATCGCCAAGGGGGTTGCCCCGGGGTTGCCGAGATGCAACGCCCCGAAGACGACCGACGTGACCGCCGTGGCAACGGGCCAGCCCCAGGTGCCCGACAACACCACGAACGGGTATCCACGCATCAGGAGCTCTTCAGTCAGCGCCGCCGGCCCGAGCATCGCGACGGAGTAGAGGAGCGCCTTGGCGAGCTCGCCGGATGGCGAAGCGGTGAAGCTGAGCGTGCCCGTCGCGATCAGCAGCGTGGTTGGCAGTGCGATAGCCAGCGAACCGGCCGCGAACCCCAGCAGAAGCACACGCGGTCGCAAGGCGGCCGGACCAAGGCCCACGGAGCTCCAGCCTGCACTGTCCAGCCGCATAGTCGCAAACCGTGTGGCGAAGACCACCGCCAGGCACTCGAGCGTCGGCCGCACCCACATCATGCTTGCAGCAGGCAGCCCCATCGCGACAAGCGGGACGCCAAGGTTCGAGGCGGCAAGACCCGCCAGCACGAAGAGCGCGATCCGCCAGCCCGATCGGAGTCGATCGGGGCTGACGTACGCGATTCGATCGAGCAGTGATGTAGACACGACGGGCCTGCGACGGCGCGGGGCTGGTCAGATGCGTTCGACGGAGAGCGCCACCGCGTCACCACCACCGAGACACAGTGTGGCAAGCCCTGTCGCGACATCACGATCAAGCATGGCATGCAACAGCGTCACCAACACGCGTGCACCGCTGGCACCAATGGGATGCCCCAGAGCAATCGCGCCACCGTTGACGTTGACGCGATCCCAATCCCATCCGAGGCCACGGCCGTCGGCGAGCGACTGCGACGCGAAGGCTTCGTTGGCCTCGATCAGTCCGTAGTCGGCGATACTCGTGCCCTGCTGCTTCATCAGGTTCTTCACCGCAGTGATCGGCGCGAAGAACAACTCCTTCGGGTCCACGGCACCGGTCGCGTAGCCACTGATGCGCGCCAGAATCGTCAACCCATGCGCGCGCGCCACGGCTTCGCTGGTGATGACGAGTGCGGCGCCGCCGTCATTCAGCGAGGAAGCATTGCCAGCGGTGACCGTCAGGTCCGACGCGCTGAGCTCCTTGGGCGCATCCTTCGGGAAGGCGGGTCGGAGCGCCGACAGCGACTCGGCCGTCGTGTCGGCACGGGGCCCTTCATCGGCGGATACCGTGGTCGCGCCCTTGCGCCCTGGGATGCTGACGGGGGCGATCTCGGTCGTGAACTTGCCCGCCGCCTGCGCGCGGACCGCCTTCTGGTGGCTGTCCGCCGCGAACGCGTCCTGGTCCGCGCGGCTGACCGCTCCCTTCACCGCGGTGTGTTCAGCATGCCCGCCCATGTGGCAGTGATACGAGGCGCAGTAGAGGCCATCGCGGATCATGCCGTCGACGAGAGTCTGGTCGCCGATCTTCACACCGCTGCGGATGCCGTACATGTAGTGGGGCGCATTCGACATGCTCTCCTGCCCGCCTGCAATCAGGATCGAGCGGTCACCCGCCTTGATGGCCTGAGCCGCGAGCATGACCGCCTTGAGGCCGGAACCACAGACCTTGTTGACCGCCATGGCCGACGCCGTCACGGGGACACCGCCGAGCAGCGCCGCCTGGCGTGCGGGCGCCTGACCGGTGCCCCCCTGCAGCACGTGGCCCATGATCAATTCTTCGATCAGGTCGGCTGGCACGCCACTGGCGGCAAGGGCGGCGGCGATCGCGTGCCCGCCGAGCTGCGGGGCGGTGAGCGACGCCAGCCCGCCGAGGTATTTGCCGATAGGCGTGCGCCGGGCAGCGACGATGACTGGGGTGTGTTCGGAGGAGGGCATCTATGGGGTCGCGCGGAGAAGGGCCAGGTTGACACGCCCGTGGAGGTGGGCCGGCGTGAAAGATAGCAGGCGGGCGTCGCCGGAGACCGAAGGGGCGAGGCGCCCGGCCAGAGGAAACAGGAGGGGGCCGAATGCACCGCGCGGCGCACCGCAAAGTCCGATGCGCCGCGCAGATGCCATACGTCCGAGACCAGCGCGGGCTAGAAGCGGAAGTTCATCCGCGCGAAGGCAAACCGTCCGTTGAATCCGAACGGCGAAATTCCCGAGAACGGGAAGATGCCATTGTTGCTGTTCTGCGGAAGATTCTGGTCAGGGTAGACGTTGAAGAGGTTGTCCGACCCAAACGTGACCTGGACGTTCTCACGCAACGCGAGCCCGACCGACGCATCCGTGATCCACTTCGGCGAAAACGTCTGATCGTTGGCGGCCACGGTGCCGAAGCCCGTCACCTGCCCAAAACGCTGCGTGCGAGCCGTGAGGGTGAACTTGCTCACTTCGTGCGTCGCGCTGAAAACGAAGTTGTTTCGTGGCTGACCGCGCTCCACGCGCCCTCGCTCGACGCGCGAGTAGAGCGCGTCGTTGAGTGCGGCCAGCGCTGGCGGCGTCACCTGCTTCTGTGCGGTGATCTTCGTCTCGTTGAAGCTCGCACCCGCGGTGAGCCGAAGGATGCCGTTCCGCTTGAAGTTCAGCCCGTAGTTCGCCACGAGGTCGACACCGCTGGTGCGGGTGTCGATGGCATTGGTGAAGAAGCGGCCGCCGCCGATCCCGGGTTCGCCATTGGCGGCAAGGAAATCACGCACCGCCGTCTGGGTCAGGTTCTCCGACAGCACGACGCGATCCGCAATGTCGATGCGGTAGTAGTCGGCGGTGATGCTGAGCGCCGGCACCGGCTGCATCGTGATCCCTGCGCTCAAGTTCTTGCTCTTCTCCGGTGTGAGCTCCTTCGCACCGAGCAACTGCGCCGGTCGACTCGAGACGGGGAAGGTTCTGATCTCGAAGGGGATCCCGTTGATGAAGTTCGTCGAGGTGGCGGTGAACCAGCTCTGCTGCAACGACGGGGCACGGAAGCCGGTCGAGTAACCGCCGCGAACGGCGAACTGCTGCACCGGTGCAAAGCGCGCGGTGATCTTGCCGGTGGTCTGACTTCCGAAGTCCGTGTAGTTCTCATAGCGGACCGCACCGCCGACGAGCAGCATCGACGTCAGGTTCGACTCGACGTCCGCATAGAGTGACGTGTTGCTGCGCGAGGCATTCGTTTCGTCGGTGGGGCGGAAGCCGGGGAACACCTGCGAGCCAGCCGCAGCAACGCGCGTCGTCGGGACGCCGTTGGCATCGAGGACACGCACGCCACCGTCCTGCCACGACCCTGGCTCCCCCTGCTCGATCTGATACTGATCCTTGCGCCACTCGGCCCCAGCGGCCAGCCGGACTGGCAGCGTTCCGGCCTTCACTTCGCGGAAGAGGTCGAGGTTGGACGTCGCCTGGCTGAAGATCAGGGTGCCCGCATCGAACGCCGTCTTGCTGGCGTTCCCGAACGAGGCGTTGTTGGTGTTGCTGATGAAGAAATTGTGCGAGTTGCGGCCGACGGTCTGGCTCAGGTCCCACTTCCATCCGGCCAGCGTGCCCTTGACACCGGCGGCGGTCGACGCGTCCCACAGAGTGCTGTTGATGAATGGCAGGAAGCCATTCGGATACAGTGTTCGCACCGTCCGATCATCGTTCGGCCGGCGCCAGAACCCCGGAGCGGTCGCCTTGCGACGGCTGCTCCCACCAAAGGCATACAGCTCGATCCCGCTGCCGATCGTCGTGCCGGCTGAAAACATGCCGACGATATCGCTCGTCTGGCCATCACCGAAGCGATTGTTGATGCGGTTGATCGTCGCCTCGCGGGCGTCGCCAGCGAAGTACTGCGGGCGAAGATCGGCCAGTGACCGATCGGTCGCCTGACGATCTCGCGTCTCGAAGCCCGCGTGGAAGAAGCTGCCGCTGCTGTTTGCGATTCCGGCGTTGGCCGACCCCTGCAGCACTTGTCCATCACCCACGGCCGTGACACCGGACTGCAGGTTGACTTCGGTTGGCGCGTTGCTCTTGAGCACGATGTTGATCACGCCAGCGATGGCGTCGGAGCCGTACTGCGCCGCGGCACCATCACGGAGAATTTCCACGCGATCGATCATGCTGGCCGGAATTGCATTGAGATCGACCGCCGACTGTCCGCGACCGACCGTACCGTTCACGTTGATCAGCGCCGTGGTATGGCGACGCTTGCCGTTGACCAGCACCAGCACCTGATCCGCGCCCAGACCGCGCAGCGTCGCGGGACGGACGGCGTCAGTCCCGTCGGCGATCGCGGAGCGCGGAAAGTTCACGCTTGGCGCCAGCGCCTGAATCATCTGCGCGGTCTCGGTGCGCCCGGTGGCCTTGAGATCCACTGCGCTGAACACATCCACTGGTACCGGAGATTCCGTCACGGTCCGTGCTTCGGCGCGCTGGCCGATCACCGCGACCGCTTCGAGATTCGTCGCCGTGCGTTCGAGTCGCACATCTCGCGTGAGCATCTGGCCGCTGACGATCGTGATGGCCTGAGTCGAGCTGGTGAAGCCGATCTGCCGCACACGCAACGTGTACGCTCCAGGGCGCAGCGCGATCGCATAGGTGCCATCCGACTTCGTGATGGTGCCGAACGGCGTGCCAACCAACTGGATCGTGGCGCCGAGGATCGACGCACCGCCGTCCGAACTGGTGACCTTGCCGGTCACGCGCCCGGGCGCCTGAGCGCTGAGCGGAGCGGCGGCGGACACTGCGGCGATCAACGCGAGCGCGAGAGGACGCGCGAACGAACGGGAAACCGTCATCTGCTGACTCGTGATTGAGTGATCCGTCAGGCGTCGTCGTGCTCGCCAGGGCTGACGGACCGCGGCTGCGGCGACACGGCATCGTGCCGGCCGCAGGCTCGCGGACATTCTTTTGCGAATGTATCACCGATTTGACCACGCTGGGCCGCGTGGCGAGCCAACACCGGACGCGGGGGTCCGCTCAGGAGGCAGACATCACGGCGAACTCATCTGTTCCGCCCGCGGACGACACCACCCGGTTCCGGCCCGTCGATTTCGCACTCAGCAGCCGCGAGTCAGCCCGGTACACCAGTGCCTCGACCGTCTCGGCCTTGTCCTCGGGCCAGGAGGCGACGCCGATGCTGGCCGTCAGCACGGTCCTGCCAAAATCGGTCACTTCCTCGGAGAAGAGGTCGGACTGCGGTGACGACTGGACCGCCGGGTGGCTGTCGAGCTCCACGCGGACCTGACTGATCGCGCGGCGGATCCGCTCCATGCGCTCGGTTGCTTTCGCCCGATCGAGCCCGGGCAGCATGACGATCAGCTCCTCGCCGCCGTAGCGCCCGACGACATCCTCAGACCGCACGAGGCGCTTGATCGCACGCGATACCGAGGCCAGGACAAGGTCGCCGACCGCGTGTCCAAATCGGTCGTTGAAGGACTTGAAGTAGTCGAGATCGATCATCGCAACGGCGAGTGAATCGCCGGTCCGCTGGGCCCGCTCGAAGGCTTCGCCGAGGCGCTCGTCGAAGTACCCGCGGATCATGAGCCCCGTGAGACGGTCGCGGACCGAGAGCACGCGCAACTGCTGCACACGAAGCACGATGGTCAGGCTGACGATCGTCGCAATCCCGAGCAGTACCAATCGCGCCACCTGATCCTGGACGTCGAACTGTCCGTAGGTCCCGTCGGCCCACGCCGGGCTGGTATCGAGCGTGGTGCTGGCCCACCAGACGATCAGCGCGTACTGCACCATGATGGTGAGTCCCGTCACGATACAGATCCGTCGATCGTACCGCAGGCAGGTGACCGCGAGGCAGAGGAAGTAGACCTCGAAGATGACCCTTGAATTGACCGCAATCTGCGGGACGCCGAGCGCGATGAACGCCGCCAGTCCTGTGCTCACGAACGTCACATCGAGCAGCGACGCAGCGAACCCGATCCAGGGACGCACGACGTCGCGCTGGGTGAGGATCATGAAGATGATCCCGGCCAGGACACCGGCGCTGGAGATAGCCAGGCCGACCCAGTTCTGTCGCAACTCAGGATGCGAAATCACCGCGCGCAGCGGCAGCGTGAACAACAGCAGGCAGGCACCGAGCCGATACTTCGCGATGATGCGCTCGCCCTTGATGCCCGCGTCGCGCAACGCCGGGTCGGTCACGCGCCAAAAACGCGACCATGCGGAAATCCGCCGCTCCGACGGGTCCAACGGCAATTCGGAGCCCTGCGCATCAATGGCCGCGATGCCATGCAGCGGCGTCAGGCGCTCCGAAACCCGGACCGTCGTCGAGGGCGTGCTGATCATGCGTCAGCTGCCGCCGGTATCGGGAATGCCGGCGAGGTCCGGCAGGACCCGTGTCCGCACTTCGTGAAGTACGCGTTCGAGGAACGCGTCGACCGTGAGAACATCCTGCTTCTTGCCATCCGCGCCGCGAGCCCGGACCGCCAATGTGCCATCCGCCGCCTCGCGTTTTCCGACCACCGCTGTGTAAGGCACCTTCATGAGCTCGCTTTCCCTGATGCGGTAATTCAAAGTCTCATTGCGGTCGTCGCAAGTGGCACGGATGCCCGCGTCACGTAACCGTGACACGGCCGCCCTCGCCTCTGACGCGTAGTCATCCACAATCGGCACGACCCGGACCTGCTCCGGCGCCAGCCAGACCGGGAATGCCCCCGCGAAGTGCTCGATCAAAATGCCCATGAACCGCTCGAACGACCCACTGATCGCCCGGTGGATGACGACCGGACGGTGGGCAGTGTTATCCTCGCCGGTATACGTAAGGTCGAACCGGTCAGGAGCCGCGTAGTCGAGCTGGATCGTGCCCAGCTGCCAGGCGCGACCGATGGAGTCCATCACGTCGAAGTCGATCTTGGGACCGTAAAAGGCACCATCACCAACCTTCAGCTCGTAGGGCAGGCCCGTGCTCTCGAGCGCCCCCCGCAGCGCCGCCTCGGCGTTGTCCCACATCTCGTCACTGCCGATCCGCTGCTCAGGCCGTGTCGCGAACTTCAGTCGCGCCGTCAACCCGAACGTCCGGTAGTACCCAAGGATCATCTCGACCAGCCGATGCACTTCGGCGGCGATCTGATTCTCCATCAGGTAGATGTGGCAGTCGTCCTGCTGGAACTGCCGGACGCGGGTCAGGCCGGATAGCGCGCCCGAGAGTTCATTGCGGTGCAGCACATCGTAGGTCGAGAAACGCAGCGGCAGATCCCGATACGAGTGCTTCTTCGCAGCGAACATCAGGTGATGCGACGGACAGTTCATGGGCTTCAACGACAGATCGTGCTCCCCAGTCTCATTGTCGAGCACGAGGAACATGTTCTCCTTGTACTTCCCCCAGTGCCCGGAGATCTCCCACAGCCCCTTGTTGAAGAGCAGCGGTGTCTTGATCTCCTGGTAGCCATCGCGCTGCATCTCGCGCAGATAGCTGTGCAGGGAGTTGATCATCGATGTGCCGCGCTCGGTCCAGAAGGCAGCGCCCGGCGAGAAGGGATGGAACATGAACAGATCCAGTTCCTTCCCCAGACGGCGATGATCGCGCTTCTTCGCCTCCTCGAGCCGGTGCAGGTGCTGCTCCAGTTCATCCTTCTTCCAGAACGCCGTGCCATAGATGCGCTGCAGCGACTGGCGGCTGGAATCCCCACGCCAATACGCGGCAGCAACACTCTGCAACTTGAAGTGCTTCAGCCACCCCGTGTGCGGAACGTGCGGGCCACGACAAAGGTCCACGAACGGGCCGTCCGTGTAGGTGGAGATGATCTCGTCGGGGCCCAGATCATCGATGCGCTCGAGCTTGAGCGGATCATCGGCGAAGACGGTCTTTGCATCCGCCCGCGACACTTCGGCGCGCACGAACGGCAGCTTCTCTGCCATGATCTTGCGCATCTCGGCCTCGAACGCCAGCAGATCCTCTGGCGTGAACGGCGTCGGGACTTCGAAGTCGTAGTAGAAGCCCTCGTCAATGGCCGGCCCGAAGCCGATATGTGCGTCGGGACGAAGGCGCCGGACGGCCGTGGCGAGAATGTGCGCCGCCGAGTGCCTGAGCACCGGCAGCGACTCGGCATCCTTGTCGGTGTGGACGCGGAACGCACCACTTTGCCGGAGCGGGGTACGCAGATCCTGCACGGCGCCATCGACACTGACGGCCACGGCGGCGTTAAGCAGGCGTTCGCCGATGCTGGCGACGACCTCACTCGGGAGTGTGCCGGCGGGCACCTCACGGACGGCGCCATCGGGGAGGGTGAGGCGGAGCGGTGCGGACGAATTGGCAGACATGTGATTCAAGGCGTGGCGAAGCGCCCGCAGCCGCACGATGCCGGCCGACGAATCCTGCGCTTCACGGTCACGAGCCGGCGGCGCGCATTCTGCACATCGCCCGGTCGTATCAGATTACGGTATACTAAACCCAAACTTCCTTCGAAAAAGCAAATGCGAGTGATGCGGCGTCGAAATCGTGCGGAGTCAGGTGGCGGGAACCGGATCGGCGCTGTGCTGTTCGGCGCATTGGCGGGGATGGCGGTCGGCATTCTGCTGGCAGATCGGGGGCTGCTGGCAGATCGGGGGCTTCTGTCGCTGCCGAAGCGCCGTCGGGCCGCGCGTGACGCGGCGTCTGACGAGGAGCAGGACGCTCAGGCCGAGTCCGAGCGCATCCGGCCGCTCCGCACCGCGCGCGCGCCGCGCCGCGAGCCGGATGATGAGGCGGAGCTCGAGGCGCGTGTGCTCGAGACGTTCAGGCACGACCCAATCCTGGTCGACCGACCGATCGACATCGGTGCGATCGGCACCGGGATCATCGAGCTGACCGGCTGGGTCGACGCGCCGGAAGAGATCCGGCACGCCACCACGCTGACCCGCGGCACGATCGGCGTACATACCGTCGTCAATCGGTTGCTGGTCAAGGGCGCCCCCGCCGCCTGACGGATCGACCCGCCGCACCGATCGGCGGGCGATCAGCCCCCTCGCGGCGCATCGATCACCGGTCACGGCCGACAGGCGGCCTGCCCGCTCTCGTTACGTTTTGGAAGCCATGATACCGACCGACGGAACGCCCTCCTCGCCGTCCCCCGCCCCAACCACGGCGCCGGACGAACTCCCGACGACCTACCGCGCGTCCGACGTTGAGTCGGCGATTTACGCGCGCTGGCAAGCCGCCGGTACAGATGTGGCAGCGGCGGCGCGTGTCACACGACTGGGCGGCGACCGCGATCCGTACACGATCGTCATGCCGCCACCGAATGTGACGGCGATTCTGCACGTGGGACATGGGCTCAACAACACCGTGCAGGACGTCCTGATCCGCTGGCGCCGCATGGCAGGCGACGAAGCGCTGTGGCTGCCGGGCACGGACCATGCCGGCATCGCGACGCAGAACGTCGTCGAGAAGCAGCTGGCGGCGGAGGGGTCGTCGCGCGGTGCGCTCGGCCGCGAGGCCTTCGTGGCGCGGACCGCGCAGTTCGTCGAAACCACCGGCGGGCAGATTCTGCAGCAGCTCAAGTCGATCGGCGCCAGCGCAGATTGGACGCGGACGGCCTACACCCTCACCGAGCCGATGTCAGCGGCGGTGACGGAAGCGTTCGTGCGACTGTTCGAGGACGGCCTGGTCTATCGTGGGCACCGCGTGATCCACTGGTGTCCGCGCTGCATGACGTCGCTCTCCGACGAAGAGGCAGAGTTCAACGAGACGCAGGGCGCGATGTACCACATCCGCTACGCGTTGGCGGATGATCCGGCACACGGGATCACGGTAGCCACCACGCGCCCCGAAACGCTGCTCGGTGATGTGGCCGTTGCGGTGAATCCCACCGACGAACGATACGCGGCGCTGGTGGGGCGCCAGCTGGTGCTGCCCATCAATGGCGTGCGCATTCCTGTCATCGCCGACGACTACACCGATGCTGCCTTCGGATCGGGCGCGGTGAAAATCACGCCAGCGCACGATCCGAACGACTTCGAAGTGGGCAAACGCCACGCGCTGTCGGCGCCGATCATCATGGACGCCGAAGCGCGGATGAACGGTGCGGGCGAGGATGCGGACCGGGTGCCGCCGGAGCTCCGTGGCGTGGACCGCTTCGAGGCCCGTGAACGCATCGTGAACATGCTGCGCGAACAGGGCGCCCTGGTGAAGGTGGAGGCGCACCAGCATTCGGTGCGCCACTGTTACCGATGTGATACCGTGGTCGAGCCGCGGCTGAGCGACCAGTGGTTCGTGAAGATGGCGCCGCTCGCCAAACCAGCGCTCGAAGCGGTTCGCACAGGGCGGATCCGCATCATGCCCGAGCGGTGGGAAGCGGTCTACATCAACTGGCTCGAAGGCATTCGCGACTGGAACATCTCGCGCCAGCTGTGGTGGGGTCATCGCGTGCCGGTGTACTACTGCGACAGCTGCGGCGCGGCACCGAAGGCATCACGGACGACGATCACGACCTGCACCGAGTGCGGAGCACCCGCGCGGCAGGACGAGGATGTGCTCGACACCTGGTTTTCGAGCTGGCTGTGGCCAATCAGCACGCTCGGCTGGCCGAACATGGAGTCGGCCGACCTGAAGGCGTTCTATCCCGGTGATGTGCTGGTGACTGCTCCGGAGATCCTGTTCTTCTGGGTCTCGCGGATGATCATGTCAGGTTGCTACTTCATGGGCGACGCGCCGTATCACACGGTGTATCTCCACGGTACCGTGCGCGACATGCAGCATCGCAAGATGTCCAAGTCGCTGGGCAACGGCATCGACCCGATGGATGTGGTGCAGCTCTACGGCGCCGACGCGCTGCGATGGACGATGGTCGCAGGCATGGGCCTTGGTGTGGATGTCCTGCTCGATCCGACGGATCTGGAAAAGAGTTTTGCTCCGGGCCGCAACTTCCTCACCAAGCTGTGGAACATCGGTCGTTTTCTGCTGACCAAGGTGGGGACTGACCCGGTGCAGCCGTTGTCGGCGATTGAGACGGGATCGTTGACGATTGCGGATCGTTGGATTCTCGATCGACTCGATGCCGCGATTGCGGAGGCGAATTCGGCACTTGGACCGGTGCGGCCGGGACCGACTGGACGCTGGACGGAAGCTGAGCGGACTGCCGGCATGCGACTCGACGCGTACGCCGACGCGGGTCGACGGTTCGTGTGGAATGAACTGGCGGACTGGTATCTCGAGACGGTCAAGCCGCGTCTGGCGGTGGGTGGTGCGGATGCGGAGGTGGCACGGGCGGTGCTGGTGCACTGCTTCGACGGAGCACTGCGGTTGCTGCAGCCGGTGATTCCGTTCATCAC
>JANNVN010000457.1:0-11282 GCA_031414435.1 Gemmatimonadaceae bacterium | reverse complement strand
GTTTGTCCTTTCGGCCAGCGATCGTTTGAAGGAGTCGTCGCTGGCGGAGGCGGTGAAGTACGACCGACCGATCCGCTACGTCGAGTCGAGCCACGTCGACAAAGAAGAACTTGCCCGCACTCTGCTCAAAGTTCATCCGATCAAGCAGGGCCTGATCTGCGTGCTCAAAGCTCTCGAGCCCTGCATGAGTTTCGAGTACCACCGCTCGAAGGACCACAACGAACGCGGTCTCAAGCGCCGCCCGAGCAAGTGCCTCTTCCTCTACAAGTACTTCCTCCACCCGACGTTTGGGTTCATGAACGCCCGGATTCAGACGTGGTTCCCGTTCGACATCCAGATCTGCCTCAACGGCCGCGAGTGGCTGGCCTGGCAACTCAAGGGCGCCGGCTGCACGAAGTTCAGGCGCTCGGACAACTGCTTCAGGATGTCAGCGGCCTTCGGTTCTTCCGTGGGTGACGAGTTCCGATCTGTCGGTGGACGCACATCCGTTCCGCCGTCCGTGTCATCCCACGAGTCGGCGACCGCCGTTTACTTCCTCGTCGGCCACAGCACACCCTGCTCCGCCTTCGTCACCGGCTTGATACCCTTGTAAACGAAGCGCTGCAACCGCTTCCCTTCGTACGTCTCGGTGGTGAAGATGTTGCCCTTCGAGTCGGTCGCGATCGAGTGCACGGCGAAGAACTGGCCCGGCTGACGTCCACCGTCGCCAAATGCAGTCAGGATCTCCAGCGACTCACGGTCCATCACATAGACGCGCTCGTTCTTGCCATCGGCGAGGAACATGTACTTCTGCGCCGCATCACGGGAGAATGCGATATCCCACACTGCGCCGTCGCCCAGTGTGCGCGGCGCGATCCGCTTCTCCTTCACGAACGTCCCATTCTTGCGGAAAACCTGAATCCGGTTGTTCACGCGATCGCACACATACACCAGCCCGTCTGGAGTGGGTTCGGCACAATGCACCGGGGTACGGAACTGCGAAATCGGCGGCAGGTCAGGATTGTACGGCCCGAAGCTCGAGTCGCTCGGCACATTGCCGTAGGCGCCCCAGAAGCGCTTGATGGCCCCGGTGGTCATGTCGAGGACGGCGACTCTGCGATTGCCATAGCCATCCGCCACGAACGCTTCATTGGCCGCCACATCGAACGAGACCTTTGCCACGCGCCCGAACGAGTCCATGGACTTCGAGTCGGCGCGACGACCCGGCACACCGATCTGCTGCAAGAACTTGCCGGCATGCGTGAACTTCAGGATGTGCGAGTCGAACCCGATGCCACGAGTCGAATCGGGGGTACCGTTGCCGCCGATCCAGACGTTGTCGAGGTGATCGACGGCGATACCGTGATTGCTGCTCGGCCAGACGTACCCCTCGGCCGGACCGCCCCACGAGTTCACCAGGTTCCCCTCGGGGTCGAACTCGAGCACCGGCGGCGCCGAGGAGCAGCAGGGGCCGACGAGTGGGTACCCCCCCTCGGTCCGCGAGTTGAGTGTTGCCGCACCGCGGTGCACAATGAAGACATGGTCGCGGGAGTCGATGCCGAGCCCGATGACCATGCCAAGCAGCCAGCCGTTCGGCAGCGGCTTGGGCCAGAGCGGGTCGACTTCGAAGGCGGGCGCCATCACCGCCTGACGCTCGAGGGCGGTGGCGAGCTGACGCTGGCCGAGCGCCAGCGCGAGGATCACGGCGCCCAACACCGACGCCGCCCATAACGTACGCTTCCGTGGCATCCCGACTCTCCGATCCTGACGTGAAGTCCACTCCGCATTCCAACCGTCGCCCGACGTTCGATCCGAGCATGCACCGGGCGCGAAACTGCGGCCAATGCTATCTCTCGCCACCGTGATGCACCAGAGACGCTATCCGGCTACCGAGGACCATCTGGGGCGCGCCCTCGCGACCGCGATGCACCCAGGGACCTCTGCGCACCGACCGCCCAGCACGCCGAGCTGCAGGCGGCACGCCGTCCGTTTCGTGGTCGCCGCGCTCCTCGCTGTCATGACAGCCGGCCGAGCGATGGCGCACGAGATTCCGGAACGTGTGGCTGTGCGCGCATTCGTGCAACAGGACACCAGAATTCTCAGGCTCCTGGTCCGTGTGCCGCTCGAGGCGATGCGTGACGTCGACTTCCCGCTGCGCGATGACGGCTCGCTCGACCTGGTACGCGTGCGCGCACTGCTGCCCGAGGCGGCACAACTCTGGATCGCCAACAGTGTGTCGATGACCGCTGACGGCCACGTGCTTGGCGCACCACGGATCGCGGGCACTCGCGTCGCACTGCCGAACGATCGAACCTTTGACACCTTCAGCGACGCACGCGCAGGCTTCTTACGGCCGCCGCTCGACTCGGTGCGCATTCAATGGCAACAGACGCTGTTCGACGTCTCACTCGAGTACACGCTCCCTGCTGCCGACGCGCAGCTGGTGCTGCATCCCGACTTCGCGCACCTCGGTATCCGCACCAGCAGCGTGCTGCGCATTGTCTCGAGCGACGGGAGTGAACGTGCGCTGACGTACACTGGCAACCCCGAGTCCGTCGCGCTGGACCCGCGCTGGTACCAGACCTCGGTGCAGTTTCTCACCGTCGGCTTCAAGCACATTCTGGGTGGCCTCGATCATCTGCTGTTCGTGTTCTGCCTGGTGCTGCCGCTGCGAACGTGGCGGTCGCTCGTGACGATCGTGACGGCATTCACGGTCGCGCATTCGCTGACCCTCGGTGGTGCTGCGCTCGGCTATGCGCCGACGGCACTCTGGTTTCCGCCGCTGGTGGAGACGTTGATTGCGGCATCGATCGTCTGGCTGACGATCGAAAACATCGTGCTGCCAGAGGAGCGGCTCGCATCACGCTGGCCGCTTGCGTTCGGCTTCGGCCTGATCCACGGGTTCGGATTTTCGTTCGCACTCGGTGAGACCCTGCAGTTTGCCGGCGGGAACCTCGTCAGCGCGTTGGCTGCGTTCAATGTCGGGGTCGAGATCGGCCAGCTGGCGGTATTGCTGACCGCCCTGCCCCTGCTCTGGCTGGCGCGGCGGTATGCCGGCACTGGCCGCGAGCGGTTGATCACGATCGTCGGTTCGGTGCTGGTGGCCCATACCGCATGGCACTGGATGACCCATCGTGGGGCAGTGCTGGCCGAGCATCGTGACAGTCTGGCCTGGCCGACCTTCGATGGCAGTCTGGCCCTGGCGGCGATGCGGATCGCGCTGCTGGGCTCCGTCGCATTGGCCGTTGCGCTTGCAATGCGACAGATTCTCCGCACCCCGCGTCGGTCCTGATCGGACCTGATCGTTCGCCTCCCGCATGCCGAACTCCGCACCCTTCCCCGTGTCTGCTGCCGTCCGCTTCGTCGCTCCGATCGCGCTGGTTGCCATTGCGTACGCTGAACTGGTCGGCGTCCCGACTGGCGCGCTGTCAGCACTGCCACGTGGCCGTGCTGCGGTCCAAGGCACGCTGCGCACCGCGACGGCTGCGACGGTCGACACCATACGCACGACGATGGATGGCGTCTACACTGCATCGCAGGCCACCAAGGGAGCCGATGTCTTTGCCGCCTATTGCCGCAGCTGCCACACGCCGACCGTGCACACCGGCGCCCCGTTCCGGGCCAAATGGTTCGGGCGGCCGCTGGACGAACTATTCGGCTACCTGCGTCGCGAGATGCCGAAGAACGAACCGGGTTCCATGAGCGATGACGAGTATGCGCTCGCCCTCGCCTATCTGTTGCGCATGAATGGCATGCCGGCCGGCGCTGAGTCGCTCGCTGCTGACTCGGCTGCGCTGCACCGAATTCGTCTCGACTCCGTTCGCGCTGTTCCTTCCACCCAGAGCAATCGTCGATGAAGAGCAGAATCTTCGCCGTCGCCGTCCCACTCGCCGCATCTGCGGCGACCCTTGTGCTCACGCACGCCGCACCGCTGCATGCGCAGGCCGCACGCGTAATGAGTGCGCCGCAGCCGCGACCGAGCAGCGCACCTGGCGCTGCCGCGCCGGTGATGACGGGACTGGTGCGCGGCAATGCGCCCGGCGAATGGCGTTACTGGGGAGGCGACGCGCACAGCTCGCGGTACTCGCCACTCGACCAGATCAACGCATCGAACTTCAACACGCTGCACATGGCGTGGCAGTGGAACGCAGGCACGTTCGGGCCAGATGAGTACTATCGCACCACGCCGCTGTATGCAAACGGACGCCTGTTCACCGTCGCCACGACGCGCCGCAGTGTGATGGCGATCGATCCGGAGACGGGTGAAACGCTGTGGATGTATCGCCTGGAAGAAGGGATCCGCTGGCAGAAGGCGCCGCGGCAATTCGCCGGTCGCGGCCCGACCTATTGGACCGATGGACGCGAGGAGCGCGTGATCGTGGTGACGCCGGGCTATCACATGGTGTCGCTGGACGCAAAGACCGGCCGTCCCGATCCAAAGTTCGGCACCAATGGCGTGGTCGACCTGCAGGATGGCCTCGGGTATCCGCTGGTGCCGCTGGCGGTGGACGACTCGGGCTCGCTGGTCATTTCTGACGCCGCACCGGCGCGCAAGGCAAAACCCGGTGAGACGTGGGACCCGGTGAAGAAGATGGGTGCTGATGGGACCGTCGGCATCGATCCCGTGAACGGGCAGATCGCCGCCAGTTCGCCGGCGATCATGGTCAATGACATGATCGTGGTCGGCAATTCGTCGATTCACGGCTACTACCCCATCCGTGTGCGCAACATCCCGGGGTTCATCCGCGGCTTCGATGTGCGCACGGGCCGACAGATGTGGAAGTTCAATCTGGTGCCGCAACCCGGCGAGTTCGGCGCTGAAACGTGGGAGCGCGGATCGAAGATCGGCACCGAGGGCGTCGGCAAGAACGATGCGTGGGCGACATACTCCGCGGATCCGGAGCTGGGCCTCGTGTACATCCCCGTCGGCATGCCCTTGATGGACGAATACGGCGGGCATCGCCCGGGGAACAACCTGTTCGGCAATTCGCTGGTGGCACTCGACGCGCGCACCGGAAAGCGGAAGTGGCACTTTCAAATGGTGCATCACGACATCTGGGATTACGACACACCGATGGCGCCGAACCTGATCGACATCACCGTGAACGGTGTGCGTCGCAAGGCGATCACGCAGAGCACCAAGCAGGGGTGGCTGTACACCTTCGATCGCGCGACCGGTGAACCGATCTGGCCGATCGTCGAAACGCAGGTGTTGCAGAGTGACATTCCCGACGAGAAGACCTCGCCCACGCAGCCGATTCCGAGCCGCCCCGCACCATATTCGCAACAGGGGTTGCTCGAGAACGACATCATCGACTACACGCCGGCGATCCGTGACTCGGCGATCGCGATGGCGAAGAAGTGTCGGATGGGACCGTACTTTGTTCCGGCGGTCACCACCGACGGCGCAAGCAAGACAGGGCTCCGCTGCTCGTGGTATGCGCCAGGGGCCTCGGGCGGAGTGAACATCGATGGCGGCGCTGCAGTCGACCCGGAGACCGGGATGATCTACGTCGCGTCGCTGAGCGGCTTGTCGACGATCGGGCTGCAGAAGGATCCGTGCAGTGAATTCCGGTACAGCTCTCCGCGGGACAACTGCGGCCTGATCGGTGCGGTGACTCCGCCGCCTGGCTACACCGCACCGACCGCGCGTGGTGGCGGGTTCGAGGGGCGGGCCAATGCCTCGATGCTTGGTGGCGTCTCGATTCTCAAGCCGAAGGAACTGGGCGGGATTACCGCGTACGACATGAACGCTGGCGACAAGAAGTGGTGGGTGCCGAACGGCGGGTTCGTGCCGGTGAAGAGCACGGATCCGTTGTTCGCCGGTGTCACGCTGCCGCCGCGCGCCGCCGGTGGGCAGGCGCAGATCATGGTGACCAAGTCGTTGCTGATCTACGGCACGGGGCGCGGTGGTGGTGTGCCGAATGCCAAGCCGCAGTTGTTTGCGGTCGACAAGGCCACGGGGCGACAGGTTGGTGCGGTGGAGATTCCGTCACGGACGACAGCGATGCCAATGACGTTCCTGCACAAAGGGAAGCAGTACGTCGTGTTTGCGACGGGCGCCGGGGCGAGTACGTCGTTGGTGGCGATGCGGTTGCCGTAAGGGGTCGTGAAGCAACGGGCGCAAAGTAGGGAACCGACGATGCTGGAATCACCGTCCGGGAGCACATTTGTGCTGCAGCCGAGCAGCACGACTGCCCTCATCGTCAGACTCGCAGACTGGCAGCCTGACGTGGGACACGACAGGTGCCGTGCGCGTCTTCACCGGAGACGCGTCTCGCAGAGACTCTTGGTCGGCCTGTGCATGCTCATCACAGGCTCACTCGGGGCGCAGGCTCGTTCACCGATCCGGTCGTTGGGTGGCGTGGATGTCGGCGCACCGTTGCTCTTCTCGGGTTTTGTGGCCGCAGTATGGGATCGTGGCTTTCACACGTGGCCATCACCAGAAGGACCGTTCGTCGGTATCGAAGTCGGCGTAAATGGTGCGATCGTGTCGCTGGGGCGCGCTTACTCCTACGACGGTGCGGCCGCGTTGCTCAAAGGCGGCCTACTGCGCCCGTTCAATGGGGAGCGTCTCTACGTTGGCGGTGATGCTCGCTTCATGGTGATCGGATGTAGTCTTGGCTTTGGCGCGTACGCGAGAGTTCGTGGGCGCACCGGGTGGAGCGTGCTACCGGCGATCACGGTTGGCTTCGGGTTCTGAAAACGCTGCTGGCACCCTGTATCGGTCGTCGTGCGAGAACGGCGCGGCGAATGAGGACTGGGCGGGGCTTTTCGGAGGCGGGCCGCAGCGCAATGAACTCGATCCGGCCCGGAAACTGCTCGAAGGGCGCTACCTGCTGAGCGCGCCGTATCGTGAAGGGGCACTGTCGATTTCCACGGCAGTTCTCGGCAGCCAGGCCATCGGCGCGATTCTGTCACGGCTGGTGTGGGCGGCCGACACGGTCACCGAGCTGAATCGTCTGCCCATTCCCTTCGTCGCCGTCGGCACCGACCTGGGCACGGGCGAGGCAGTGCCGCTGACACGTGGGCCACTGTCTGCAGCGATGCGAGCCAGCATGGCACTGCCGGGCGTCTTCATGCCGGTTTCGTACGCCGGACGCCGGCTGATCGACGGCGGCGTTGCGCGAAACCTGCCCGTGCGCGACGTGCGGGCGCTGGGGGCCGACGTTGCGATCTGCGTTGACGTCTCGGGCCCGCTGTCGGCGGCCGACAGGCTGACGTCGGCGATCGGTATTCTGATGCAGGTGATGGCGTACCGCATGCAGGCCTCAACACAGGCCGAGCGCACATTGTGTGACGCCCGCATCGAGCCGGTCATCACGGGCCTGTCGTCATCGGCGTTCGATCAGGGTACGGCGTGGATCGCGCGCGGTGTTGATGCGGCCCGGGTCTCGATGCCGGCAGTGCGTGCCATCCTCGCTGCGCGCGGCGTGCCGCTGGAGGACTCGGTGTCGCGCAGCCCACGCGCAGCGTTCCGGCGGAGCGGCTGCCGATCACCACGATTGCCGTGCGCGGCGATGCCTCGATGTCGTCAGTGCCGATGCCGCGGACCGGCCTGGTCGCGGTCCGTCGCCCGGGCCTCGATGCAGTGGAGGCCGAGCGATTGGCGCGCAGCGTGTTCACAACCGGTCGCTATTCGCAGGTGACGTCGCGCGTGCTCGCCACCGACAGCGGGCTCGCGCTGGATGTCGGGCGTCGATTCTGAGCGGGGGCGGCCGTTGCGGAACGGCTCCCGAGAGTCGTCGAATGTCGGAGTATCGTCCTCGAGCACGTCGGCGCCGAGTTGCAGACAGCGTGTCAGGGCGCGACTCACCACCTGCTCGAACGGAATACCGCCCGCGCGCTACGGTGCGAGCCGGATCGTATCGACGATCTCGAAGCGCTGGGCAAAATACCCTTGTCCTGCGGACGACGTGATGAGCAGATGGCAGACGATAACGTCGCGCACTCCGCAGGTGCGGCGGAAACCAGTTTCGGAGTTCCGGTAGCCGCGCGACGTCATTCTGCCGGAAAGAGATACCTGGCGCCATGGAGTAGTGCCATCACAACGCGCATCAAGCACGGAGACGCAGGCCCACGTGCGGGGATCGTCGCCGGCAAGCGTCGAGTCACTTGTGGGCGACGCGTACCAGCCTGTCGACGAGGGCACCGGTCTCACGAAACGCAGTGCCGCGCCAGCGACCGTGCGCACCACCGCCGAGGCGACCACCGCCTCCGGCTCGTAGAAAACCGCGGTGTATCCGCTCACTGCACGCACCACGCTGCTGTCGGGCAGGGTGCGCAGCAGCCGGAAGGGCTGCATTATCACCGAGGGTTCCAGCAGGCCGCGGTCGGCGACGCTGCACATGACCGCACGGCTCGCGGTCCGTGCACAGAGGAACGTCTCGTCGAAATCCGTGAGCAGCGCCGTCATCGCGGAGTCTGACGGGATGCGGTTCCATGTCCGGTACTGGAGCACCTGGGCGTACCCAGTGGAGCCACTGATGACGCCCTTCCACACCGCACCGTCAGCCGTGCGTCCGATCGAACCCGTGAACTCGACGAAGGGGGGATGTCCAACATCGTTCCGTGCGACACTGTCGGGACCGAGTCCGTCCCAACAGGTGGTGTTGCCATCAATCATCAGGGCACAGGCACCGGAGAGGGTGCTCGTCAGCGTACGCGGTGGCGCCTCGAGCCGGAACCAGTGGACAGCATCGACGGCGAGGCTTGGCGCCATGCTGCCGTCACAATTGCCGCAGGCGCCGGCGCCGACGCACCCGATGCGCCCTCCCTGCTGGAAACAGATGGCTTCCCTCCCAGACGGCACCACGCTATCGGCCCGGAACGGAATGCCGGTGCGTCTGAGCGAGAATGACCGCGCGATGCTGACCGGCCCCATCGACGAGAACGCGAGCGTCTGTGGGCCGGACGCCCCGGGCAGCCAGAGCAGACGGAGGCGGCCTATGCTGTCGGTGTTCATGACGCTGGGCCGACCCCAGCCGCCGGACGGCAGCGCTCGCAGCCATCCCGTGGTCCCGCTGGCGTAGACCTTCTCGTTCCGGCGCGGCTCCCCGTTGGCGCTTCGCAGGTCGATCACGATCGTGTCGAGCACGGGGCGCAGCCCGTCGGTCACGCGGATCAGCTGCGGCGACACGAGCGTGAACACCGGCAGTGCTTCGACGGGGTCGATTGGGGCTGCGGCATCCGAGGAACAGGATGCGAGAAGGACCGTGCACCCGAACGCATGCAGCAGCGAAGCGCCAATGCGCCACGTCTCGTTCCGACCAGCCTTCGGCATTGTCCTCCCTAAGCGGCATTCACAGTACTCCATAACATTACCACCTCATCGGCGTGCGCGTCATCGCGCTCCAGCGGCGCGATGCTTCCCACGGCCGATGCGGGCGGCGCGATCCGCCGCCACTGAACTGGAGAGTGAAAACATCACCGCCCTCTGGTGTTGTCCGGTGCCACTCGGCGGTAACTCGTCAGGGTCCCCACCGGAGCGAGGCGAATGGGGCAAACTGTTGAATTGATGGATCGCATCACCGTCAACCCGGACCAGTGCAGGGGCACGTCCCGGTGTTCGCGGCATGTGGATTCGGGTGAGCGATGTCCTTGATCTGTCCGCCGCCGGCCTGTCGAGCCCTGATGTCCTCGCCGAGATGCCGGATCTCGAATCGGCCGATCTTGCAGCGCGTCTCCGGTTCGCCAGTCGTCGGCTCGATCATCCGGTGCTCGCGGCGTAGGTGATGACCGCAGTCCTGGTCAACGCGCAACTCTCACCTCAGCTGGTGGCGTCGGTGAGTGAGGCGCTTTCGGTCGATGCGCGCGCAAGGCGCAAGCCACGGCTCCGTGATGCGGAGGATCGCGTGATCCGAAATCAGGCCCGGGCGGCGGTGAGTGCGTTCGCCGTCCAGAAAAGCGATCTGCTGTGCCAGGACTCCGATGTCGTCTTCTATTTCCGGCGCTTGAAGCCGACTGTCACCCCAATCGAAAAGACCGGATCACTGGAGTCGAAGCCAACGGGCACACTGACTGACGGCTCGAGCGTAAAGTTCGTGCCGAACAGCAGACTGACTCCGCCGCTGATCAGACCACCAGTATCATTCACGCTCTCTGAGTTGCCATTCAACGAGGCAGACGCGCGTTGATGGAGGACGCCTCCACGTGCATTCGGAATCACGGAGAATCCGGGGCTGACTTCAACTGCACCGCCGATTGCGACTCCACCGAGCAGGCCGAGCGTCGTGACTTTCAGCTTTCCGAGCACCGACTCTTCATTCGGACCATATCCGTAAGTCGCTTGCGCGACTGGACAGATGCGAACACCGGATGCCTCTGAGACCGGGATCGACAACCCGCCAGCTCCAGTGAAGACCGTCGAACTCGCGTCGAAATCGGAGTAGCTCAGGTAACCGATTCCCACACCTCCAAATGCATTGTCGTTGCCAAATGCGATGCCGCCGCTGATGCCCTTCGCGCCGTCGGTGAAGTCTGCGCCGATACCAATGTTCGTCGGTGCAACCTTGAGGCTCGGCTTGCCCAGACAGACCTGGGCTGACGCCCGCCTGGCAGGCACCACGCAGAGCAACACGACCGCAAACAACTGCAGAGCCCGAAAACTCATACTATTCTCCTGGCTGGGAAGGTTCATTCGGATCACCTGCACGATTCGACGAGCACCGATCGCCGGGTACGAATGGATCTGAAGGTCCACGTGGCGTACTCCAACCCCGTTTCGCTTTCAGTGTACCTGCTGGGACTGACAAGCCAGCGACCGGGTAACTGACGTCACGAGCTGGGCCAGCCGATCACTTCCGCATTACGGTCACAGTGCTACCACCTCCAGGAAGTGATTGCACTGTCGCCATAGCCTCGTCAGCGCTTCCCCGCCCCCCGCCTCACCCGCTCCGCCTCCCACTCCTCGAACGGCCCATCAAAATCCACCAGCCGATTCCCCTCAAACGACCACACCCGCGTCGCCACCTGCCGCAGGAACGCCCGGTCGTGACTCACCAGCAACACCGTCCCCTCGTACTCATCGAGCGCATCTTCGAGCACCTCGATGTTCTCGACATCGAGATGGTTAGTCGGCTCGTCGAGCACCAGAAGATTGGCCTTCGCCAGCGTCATCCGGGCCAACGCCATCCGCGCCCGTTCGCCGCCGCTCAGCGTGTGAATCTCGCGGAATACTTCGTCCCCGCTGAAGCCGAACGCGCCCAGATGATTCTGCACCGCGCCGCGACTCCAGGTCGGCCGATGCTCCTGAATCACATCCGCCAGTGACTTCCGCAGCGGCAGGTCCGACAGATCCTGCC
>JANNVN010000456.1:0-4020 GCA_031414435.1 Gemmatimonadaceae bacterium | reverse complement strand
TGTTGTGCGTGAGCAGATCCTTTACCGTCGCTTCCCGCGTCAGGAAGGGGTCGCGGAACTGGAACTCCGGCAAGTGCTTCGTGATCGCATCATCCCACGCCACCTTGCCACTGTCCACCAGCATCGCGATGGCCAGTGCGGTGAACGCTTTGGTGGTGCTCATGATGCCGAATTGCGTCAGCGCATCCACGTTGCCGGGCGCGCCGAGTTTGCGAACGCCGTACCCCTTAACAAAGAGGACGGAATCGTTGCGGACAACGGCCACCGTCAAGCCCGGAATCTCCCAGTCACGAACACCCTTCGCGATGTAGGCGTCGAGTTCGCGCACCTGCGCGGCGCGCGTCTGGGCGCTGGCCGACGCGGCTGCCAGCAGGAGCACGAGAGCGGCACAAAGCGGCCGGGAAAGGCAATGAAGCGTCGGCATCGGCATCGGGACGAAGGAGTCGGTCGGTGAAGGAGTGTGTTTCCCGTGCGCGAAACGGGACGCACGGCTGGTCATCCGCGCACTACTGATCATCCAATGATCGGGGCCAGTCCTGCTTCAACAGCCGCGACATCGCCCGGTCGGCGAGCAATCGGCCGCCGGTCTGACAGCGCGCACAATAGTTCGTTTCATTCTCGGCATAGCGTATCCGCTGGACCGGCGAATTGCACACCGTGCACGGCAGACGAAAGCGGCCGTGCACCGCCATCTCCGGCCGGAAGGCCGTCACCTTCTGGGGCCACCCGCTGCCGGCTTCGCGACGCAGCCGGTCCGTCCAGTCGATCAGCGTCGCTCGCATGGCGTGCGTCAAGGTCAACGCCGCCACATCATCAAGCCGCGAGGTAAGCAGGAGCGGCGACAGTTTCGCGGCGTGCAGTATCTCATCCGAGTAGGCATTGCCGATTCCGTCGAACAGCCGCGGATCGGTGAGGGCGCGTTTGAGAGTGTGGTTCTCGCTGCGCAGTCGCGCGATGATTTCGGCATCAGAGGCATGGAGCACATCGAGCCCGCCGCGATCCATGGCTCGAAGCACCTCCCGTCCGGCGACCGCCGTCAGCGACGCCCGACGCTTGGTCCCGGCTTCAGTCAGCCGAAGCGCACCGCCGTCAAAGTGGAACGTGGCCAGTCCACCACGCACCGGCAGCTTCTTCCCGGCGTCGCTCCACTGCAGCCGGCCAGCAATCATCAGATGGATCACCAGAAACCGGTCGCCCTCGCAGGCAATCACGATCCGCTTACCGAGCCGTTCGACGCCTGAGACGACCCGACCGGAAAATGCGACCAGCGGCGGTTCCACAGAGCGCAACACGAAAGGCGTGCTCACCTGCACATCGAGCAGGGGGCGACCGAGAACGCGCTCCGCCAGCGCCTCGCAATACACTGTGATGTCCGGGAGTTCGGGCACGGCGGTAGGCTACTGGGGCGTCACTCCCCTTGCCAGTCGGCAACGGCGCCCGGCGCCGCCGGTCCCAGCGTAAGGGCACCTGCCCGATAGCACGTTTCGGCTCCGTCGCGTAATCTCTGTCATGGCGTCCGACACCGATCGGTCCGTCTCCAAGCGTGCGGGCAACGCTGTTGCCTGCCGTGCCGGCCTTTTCGAGCGTTCCCGGAGCACTGCCCCATGTCCGTTTCCCGCCGCGACTTCCTTGCCTCGTCTGCCACGATTGGCGGAGCGCTGACACTCGGTCTGCCGTCGCTCGCTCACGCGCTGGAGCCCGCGCCGCAATCACTTGCGCAAGAGACACCGCCACCGCGCACGACAGCGCCACTCCGGATCCTGATTCTTGGCGGCACAGGCTTCATTGGGCCGAATCAGGTGCAATACGCCCTTGATCGAGGGCACTCCGTCACCCTGTTCAATCGCGGCGTCACCAACTCGACCCTTTTCCCGAACGTTCCGCGCCTGATCGGAGATCGCAACCTGCCTGACGGGCACAAGGCGCTCGAGTCCGGCGAATGGGACGTGGTCATCGACAACCCGACCTCCAATCCGAAGTGGGTGCGCGACGCAGGCCGCGCGCTGCGTGGGCGCACCAAGCACTACATCTTCGTCTCGACCATCTCCGTCTTCTCCGACAACTCGGCGCCGATCGACGAGAATGGCCCGCTCAACACGCCGAGCGACATCGACGCCGCGTATGACGCCAAGCTGTATGGACAGAACAAGGTGCGCAGCGAGATCGAGGCACGCACACAGTTCGGCGACAACGTCACCATCGTGAGACCGGGCCTGATCGTCGGCCCGGGCGATCTCTCTGATCGATTCTCGTACTGGCCGGTGCGCATCGATCGCGGCGGCGAAGTGCTGGCGCCAGGCACGCCGACCGATCCGGTGCAGTACGTCGATGCGCGCGATCTGAGTGAGTGGATGATCCGCCTGGCGGAGACGAAGACGCTGGGCACCTTCAACGCAACAGGACCACGGCAGCCGACGACCATAGCCGAGATGCTCTACGGCATCAAGGCGGTCACGACGAGTGGTGCGCAATTCACCTGGGTCCCAGCAGATTTCCTCGGTGCGAACCAGGTGCGTGCGTGGAGCGACATGCCAGTGTGGGTGCCGCCGGTGGGCCGCACGGCGGGATTCGCCCGCGTCATCTGTCAGAAGGCGTATGGCGCCGGGCTCACCTTCCGTCCTTTGGCCGACACAGCGGCTGCCACACTGGCCTGGTACAAGACGCGACCGGCGGCCGAGCAGGAAAAGGCGCGCGCCGGGCTGGCGCCTGACCGCGAAATTGCCGTGCTGGCGGCGTGGAAAGCCAAGCCACGATAGCGAATCGACCAGAACACTCCCGGAGGTATTTTGCACGCCAGTCGATGGAACAGCACCAACGCGATGCGAGCCACGCTCGCGTTGGTGGCGGCAGCGGTACTCGCAGATGTAACCAGCGCGCAGAGCCGGACGCAGGTCGTCATCCTTGGCACCGGCACGCCGATTCCCGATCCGGAACGGTCCGGCCCCAGCGTCGCCATCATCGTTGACAGCGTTGCCTACCTCTTCGATGCCGGTACTGGCATCATGCGTCGCGCAGCGGCTGCGGCGCGCACCGGTATCGTCGCGCTGCAGCCACCACGATTGGCCATGCTGTTTCTGACGCATCTGCATTCCGACCATACCATGGGGCTGAACGATGTGCTGTTCACGCCATGGATTCAGGGACGCAAAGCGCCGTTGGAACTCTTCGGTCCTCCCGGCACCGAGCGGCTCGTGACTGGCATCGTTGAGGCCAACGCCGAGGACATTCGTGAACGACTCTCGAGTTCCGGTGGCCCATCGGCGGATGGCTTCCGCGCCAACGTGCATGAAGTCAGCGAAGGCACAGTCTTCACCGACGCACGTGTCACGATCCGCGCCTTCCTCGTGCCACATGCGGGGTGGAAGTACGCCTTCGGGTACCGGATTCAGACCCCAGACAAGCTCATCGTGATCAGCGGTGACGCGCGCGCCAACCCCGCCATTGCGCGCGAGTGCGGTGGATGCGATATCCTCGTGCATGAGGTGTATTCCGACGCCGGGTTTGCGACGATTCCCGCGGCGCGCAAGATCTATCACGCGCAGGCGCACACTTCCGCGACACAACTCGGTGAGATTGCGACGGCGGCGCGGCCCGGCACGCTTGTGCTCTATCATCAGCTGTTTTTCGGTGCCTCCGACAGCACGCTGGTGGCGGAAGTGCGCACCCGCTTTCGTGGGCGCGTCGTGTCGGCCAAGGACCTCGATCGATTCTAGGGTCGCGGAGTCGAAGCCCGCAGCGTACTCAGCCAGGTGTCACACGCGAAAGGCCTGGTGAGATCGCAACAGTCCCCGCGTGTGGCGAGAGTCATCCCCGCGGACAGTGACGGCAATCGAAAGTTTCTGCTGGCGGCGCAGCGCACCTTCGTCGCGCGTGCGCCAGTGCTGCACGCCGCGTGGTCGAGGCGCGATTGTAATGCTGGAATGCAGCCGCTTTCGGCGCTGCGACGCTGCGATACAGCGGCGCTCATCCGCGGGCGACCGTCGGTATGCCACAACCTGCGGTACTGCAGGGAGTTACGAG
>JANNVN010000455.1:0-4552 GCA_031414435.1 Gemmatimonadaceae bacterium | reverse complement strand
CGCCGTCGTTCATGGCGCGGCGGTCGAGCGCGCACCGCACATTCTGAATCTGAGTGTGCCGGGAACCGACAGCGAAAGCCTGCTGATGGCGCTCGACCTTGCCGGCATTGCCGCCAGTGGTGGATCCGCCTGTCAGAGCGGGAGTGTGTCGCCAAGTCATGTGCTCAGTGCAATGGGCGTCTCACGGGGCCTCGCGGGCGCTGCCGTGCGGCTGTCGGTCGGCATGCTGAGCACGGATGCCGATATCACACGGGTCAGCGAGGTCTTTCCGGCGCTGGTCGACAAGGCGCGACGCCTCGCGGGCGCAGCGTAATCCGATGACAGGGCGCCGTGTGCTCGTCGCGATGAGCGGCGGCGTTGACAGTTCGGTGGCAGCTGCGCTGCTGCATGAGCAGGGGTACGAGATCATCGGCGCCACGATGAAGCTGTTCTGCCATGGCGAGGACCTGCCGGACCGTCCCTGCTGCTCGCTCGACAGCGTCAACGATGCGCGTCGCGTGTGCCAGCAGCTCGGTGTGCCGCACTACGTGCTCAATCTCGAGAGCGCGTTCAGCCGCGACGTGGTGCAGGACTTCGTTGATGAATACAGCCGCGGACGCACACCGATCCCCTGCGTCCGGTGCAACACGTTCACGAAGTTCCGGGATCTGGTCCGCAAGGCCGAGGCACTCGACTGCGATTGGATCGCCACCGGGCACTACGCCCGCGCGCACGACGGCGACATGTACCGTGGCCTCGATCACAACAAGGACCAAACGTACTTCCTCTGGGGTGTGGAGCGGCACGTCGTCGAGCGACTGCTCCTGCCGGTCGGGCATCAGACCAAGGCCGAAACACGCGCCGTCGCCCACCGGCTGGGTCTCGAAGTCGTCGCCGAGAAGACAGAGAGCCAGGACATCTGTTTTGTACCGGATGGCGACCATATAAAGATCATCCGGCGCGAACTCGGTGATGGGGCCCCGGCGCTGCAGCGAGGGCCGTTTGTCCTGCCGGACGGCACCCCAGTGGGCGAGCACGACGGGTACGCACGATTCACCATCGGGCAACGCAAAGGCGTACCGGGCGGATTTGCGGCGCCGATGTTCGTGGTTGCGATCGAGCCTGAAACGCGCGCCGTGGTCCTCGGCCCGCGTGAGGCCCTGCTCGGCCGCGGGCTGGTCGCCAGGGGGGTGCGCTGGATGTGCGCTGAGCCGTTGCGTGTCGGCGACCGCGTCTCGGTGCAGCATCGACACCGGGCAACGCCCGTTCCGGCGGAAATCGTGCGCAGCGTTGGCGATGAGATCGAACTCGCGCTCGACGCGCCACTGAGCGCGATCACACCCGGGCAGTCGATGGTGCTCTATGACGGAGAGCGGCTGCTCGGCGGCGGGTTCATTGAATCGGGCTCGCCCGCACCCCGGCGCCACAGCCTGCCGGTGCTGGTCTAGTGGCCGGAACCGAAGTTCGGGACGCAGTCGCCGGTCGGAGCATCCCGGCTGGCGGCGTTGAAAATCCTCGCAATACCGCTGGTATTGCTGTGGTTTTCGCCTTGCCATCCGGGCGTCCCATCCGGCGTTGTGCTATTCGAACTTCGATTCCACGCCACTAGCTGGCGGCCTGCTGTCCCACACGGTAAGCTGAAAGTCCAATCGCTCACGAGGCCTGTGCATGCCCAGCGTCAAGGATTTGCTCGCCAGGAAGGGAAACGCGGTGATCGCGGTGGCACCCGAGAATACCGTGCTCGACGCCGCGCACATCATGAACGAGAAAGGAATTGGTGGCGTCGTCGTGATGCACGACACGGCTCTCGTCGGCATCTTCACCGAGCGTGACATCATGCGTCGCGTGGTCGCCGCAACTCGCGACCCGAAGACCACACTGGTCAGCGATGTCATGACGACCGAGTGCCTCACCATCACCGCCGACATGCAGGTGGCGGAGTGCCGGGCCCTGATGACGACCCGGAGAATTCGCCACCTGCCAGTGATGCACGATGGCGGTCTCGTCGGCGTGGTCACGTCAGGCGACATTCTCGCCTTCGAGGTGGCCGAGGCCGAAGCGCAGATCGAGCAGCTCCAACGGTACGTTTTCGACGTGCGGTAGCGGGCCGAGCGCGGAGGTCGAGGCGCGCTCGGCCCCCGCGACGATCGTGTGGTGATCGTGGTGTCGCAACCGCCTCAACCGCCAAGCGTGCCTCACCGCACGCTGACGACGTCAGATTTCGCTGCGGAGTTGCGTCAGGTACTCGTGCATGTACGCGGTGCGCCGGGCACCCTCGCGTCGACCGGACTCAGTCTGCATCGTGGCGCCGAGCGTGAGCAGCTTGGTGTAGAAATGATCAAGGCTGGCGACCCGATCATCGGGCGGTCGCTGCTCGGCAAATGGATCGCCGCTGTCATACAGTACGCGCCCCATCTGACCGCCCAGCATGAGGCAGCGCGCAATACCGATCGCGCCAAGTGCATCCAGACGGTCGGCATCCTGCACCACCCGCGCCTCGACGGTGGTTGGGGCGATGCGCGCGCTGAAGCTATGGGCCGCAATCGCATGATGAATGCGGTCGTGCAAGCCCGGTGGGTAACCGATGCGCTGCAGCAGGCGAACTGCAGTGTCTGCGGCCATCACCGAAGCCCGTGGGCGGTCGGCTGACGTGACAGGAACGTGTACGCAGTCATGCAACCAGGCCGCAGGCAACACGACGTCGGTCGAGGCTCCTTCCTCCTCCGCCAGGCGATGCGCCATCGACACCACGCGGAACAGGTGGGCCATGTCGTGCGCGGCGTCAGCGAGTGCGCCGGCTTCATGCGCGTACGCTTCAATCGCTGCGCGGTGCATCTGCCACACCGTTTTCCCATCGGTCGCAGCCGCGTGTGGCGTCAGAACTTCAGCCCCCCGGCCTCGGCGAATTCGCGCATCAGCTTTTCCTGCGCCTCGCTGAGGGTCTCGGGCACGGTGATCTGCACGTCGACGAGCAGATCGCCGCGCTTGCCTTCCTTCTCGATCCCCTGGCCGCGCACACGGAATCGCTTCCCGCTCGGCGTGCCGCTGGGAATGCGCAGCGCCACCCGCGTCCCATCGAGCGTCTTCAGCTGGATCTTCGAGCCGAGCGTCGCTTGCGCGATGTTGATCGGTACGCCGAGGATCAGATCGAGGCCATCACGGGTGTAGGCACGGTCGGCCAGCACCTGAAAGGTGATGATGAGATCACCGGTCGGACCACCATTCTGACCGCGCGAGCCCTGCTCTTTCAGCCGAACGCGTGATCCGCTTTCGGCGCCACTCGGTACGGTGATGTTCACCTTGCGACGCGAACGCACCTGGCCGGCGCCGTTGCACGCGCCACACTTTTCGCTCGGGATCGACCCGCGGCCGAGGCAGGCCGGACACGGCCGATTCACGGCAAAGCCGCCCTGCCCGAAGCTGATCGTTCCGCGCCCACTGCATTCGCCACACGTCTGGATCTTCGCGCCGGGTGCAGCGCCGTTCCCTTTGCAGACCGGACACTCCTCGACCAGATCCAGCTCGACCGGCACCTTGCCACCCGTGGCCGCCGTACGGAACGGAATCTCGACGGTCAGCTCGACGTCCTGACCGCGTTCGGCCGCCCGGGCGCCCTTGCTGCGACCGCCAAACACGCTACCGAACAGATCGCCAAGGCCACCAAGCCCGCCGATGTCGAAATCATCGAATCGCGCATTGCCCGCGCCCGGTCCACCGGGCGTGCTGCCTGGCGGCTGTGACGCCGGCCGACGCGCACTGGCCTGCGCATTTCGCCACGCATCGCCAAAGCCACCGACCGCGCCGTACTTCCGCATGTCGTCGTATTGCTTGCGCTTCGCGTCATCGCCGAGCACGGTGTAAGCCTCGGAGATTTCCTTGAAACGCTCGGCCGCTTTCGGGTCCGACTTGTTCGAGTCGGGATGATACTTTTTCGCCAGGCGGCGATACTGCTTCTTGATCTCGTCGCCGGTCGCCGTGGACGAGACACCGAGAACCGCGTAGAAGTCAGCGTTCGAGGGAGCCATGGGTGCGCGTCAGCGCGAGCTATCGGTCAACCGTTCCACTGCCGCACGACGACGCGCGCCGGGCGGAGGAGCATACCGTTGTACATGTACCCGACCTGGTAGACCGTGCCCACCGTGTGATCCTGCTCGGCCGACGTGGCGGGTTGTGTGGTCACCGCTTCATGCATGGCGGGATCGAAGGGCTGATCGGCAGGATCGATGACGGTCAGTCCACCCGCGGTCAGCTCCTTGAACACCTTCCGAGCGACCAGCGCCGCCCCTTCCACCATCATCGGCACACTGGCGCTGGCGACATCGACGTTCGCAAAGCGCGTCAGGTCATCGAGCGGATCCATGAGCAGCTTCACGAGGTCCGCCTGCGCGCGCCCGCGCTCGTCCTGGCGCTCCTTCATCGTGCGCTTCCGGAAGTTGTCGTACTCGGCGGCAAGGCGCAGATACTTGTCATTCGCGGCGTCCACCAAAGCGCGCAGGGTCTCGAGCTCAGCCGACACCGCAGCCATCGGATCTGCAACGGTGGCGTCGACGATCTCGTCAACCGTGGGCTGGGG
>JANNVN010000454.1:0-30488 GCA_031414435.1 Gemmatimonadaceae bacterium | reverse complement strand
GCCGATGGCGCGCTGGTGGTACCCTCCGGCAACGTCTCGAGCCGGTCAAGCCGCTCGACGTCGATGGCAATCACGCCGTCGGGTGCACTGACGAAGATGTTCGCGAACTTCGCATCCCAGCGGATCTCATCCCACACATACGAGCTGCGCGAGATGACACGCGTCGAGAACGTCGCCTCATGCGCGTTCACGGACACGAACATCTCGGCTTCCGCTTCGCGCAGCATCGCGGGCGTGAAGCCGCGCAGCGGGCTGCTGGCCGTGATCGGATGCACCAGGGTCCAGTGCAGCGAGAAGAACTGCACCGAATCGAGTTCCAGCTCCAGCTGATAGAACTCCCGGTTGCGCACACCATTGTGTGTCTCGAACATCGCAAGGTTCACCCGCACCTGCACATCGCTCAACTCGCTGCGCTGCGTGTTGACGATGCGGAACATCAGTGCGCGACCGTTCTCGTAGGGCGCCACGACCGCCGATTCGCTGTAGCGCAGCTGCATGTGCGGCCGGATCAGCCGCGCGATCAGCAGTCCGGCCACCACCACCACCGTCAACGGCCCGAGCAGCGACTCGAAGATCACCAGCCAATGCGCCGTCGCGCCGACGGCGAACATCGGTGTGGTATCGGACGTGGTGAACACTGCCAGGCTGAAGCTGAACGCCGACAGGAATGGGTCGGTCATGCCGGCCTGCGCCTGTCCGGCAATCGCTGTCTGCCCGAGCGCGATGTACGCCAGTGTGAAGCAGCCGTTCAGCAGCATGATCCCGCCGAGGGACCAGCTCAGGAATGCCAGCCAGGTCGCGTTGAGTGCGCCGAGGTAGATGCGCTCGAGCCGTTGCGGACCAAGGCCGTACTTCCGGCTGTTCGGCGAACCGTCACGCGCCAGAAATCGGCCCCGGACTTCCTGTGCCACCACGCGTCCGAATCCGAGGTTCTCCTGATCGACGTGCGGGGCGTCGTCATCGCGGGTGTCAGTAGTCACTGAGGTCAGATTCGGGGTCGTGGTGCGGTCAGCCGTCGACGCTCGACGATCGACGTTTCGATCGGGCGTCAGCCAGACGGACGTTAACGCGGAACTACTCGTCGACGAAGACCAGACGGCGAACCGTGACCCGAACATCAGCGCGGCCTGCGCCCGAATCGGGACTGACCAGCGTCAGCATCAGCTGACCCGTCGCGCCAAGGCGACCGAGTGTCGGGACGATGAATCGGCCGGGGTTATCAGCCGGAAAAAGGCTCACACTGCCCAGCACCGTCTCCCGGTCCGCGAGGCGGTAACGGAGTTCGAGCGAGAGGGCCACGCGCGCGGGGTTCGTCACCGCCGTCACTTCGATCCGCACAAACCGGGGTCGCGCCTGCGCGCCGGCGGCGGCATCGAGCACCTGCCTGACCGTTGGCTCACGCAGGCTGATCTGATACAAACTGTCATCGGCGGACTGGACGGGCATCGTGCGGCTCCCACGCGGTGAGTCGACCGGCGCAGGCGTGCCCGCGCCACAGGCGGCAGAGAGCGAGAGAAGCAGCACGGCGGCGCCTCGTCGTCCGCGGTTCGGCTTCCGATGTGACAGCGCTCCGGTGACCATACCTGAAAGCTACTTTGCCGGCCGTACGATCACCGGGGTGGTGATGATGTCGATATCCTCGAGCAGCAGCTGCGTCTCCGGTGACTCGAAGGTGTCACCGAACGGCACTGCGACCAACTGCACGCTGACTGGTGCCGTTTCCTTGAGCTCGTCCCGGCCAGTCAGGCGTCGGAGGGTCTCCGTGATGTCGACGAGGAATCGCGGCTGATGCGTGTGCTCCTGTGCCGCTGGTGATCCCTCCGGAGCCGCGGTGCCGAAAAAGGCGAAGCTGCCCGCGTAGTGCGGGTCATCGGTCGGCGTCGTCCGGTTCGCCGCAGGCAGGTTGATGAACACCCGCACCGCATAGTCGCTCGTGACCGGCAGCCTCGCGAACCCGACGGTCAGGAACACACGCTGCGTTGCCGCATTCCCCCTGATGATCGCCGCAAAGTCGGATGGCGAGAGCGTCGTTTCGCGTGTGGTCGGACGCGCGAGACTGATGGCAGCCTTCTCAGCAATACGCACCCGCTGCCGGATGTCGAACCGGATGTCGGCCCCTTTGCGAATCCGCGTTTCAAGCTGCTGGAACTCCCGCTTCTTCACGATCGCGAGGGCCGCCGGCGAACTGCCGATGGCACTGCTCTCGTACTGATAGCTGAGCAGCGGGAGGACGGTGGTGATACCCGCGGTCATCTCCGCCACGGTGCCATTTCCGTCGACGAAATGCTGGTTCTGCGTATTGGCCCAGGAGGCATCGTTCGTGTTGTCGTTCCCGAGTTCGATGTTCCATTTCGCCCACATGTAGTCCACCATGCAGTGGTGCGTCCAGAAGAGCGGGTCGCGTGCCGATGCGCCGGTTCCCATCGTCGCACCGATGAACCCATGGACCGAGTTGTGGGGCGTGCCTTCAACCTGTTGCTGAAATGTGAAGAAGTTCGTGTCCGCCAGCATGCCGTCGAGTGTGGCCGTGCTGACCGCGCCATTGCCGGCCATGCTGGTACGTGTCCGCGCCAGGAACAGCGCGCTGGTCGCATCCAGAAATGCCGGGTTGATCGGCGCATTCTGATTCCAGTTCCAGTACGGCAACCCAAAACTGGCGTTGCCCGTCAGTTTCTGGCAGATCTTTTCGAAGTAGAAGAGGTAGGCGCGGTGCCAGTCGAAGAAATGCTGTGTCCCGTGTTGGCAGAAGTTGAATCCTGCGGCCGTGCCGTGAATGGCTGCTTGTGCCGTCCAGCTGCGTGGGTCGCTGGCTGGAAGTGCCTTCATCAGCTCGACGGCCTGCCGGTAGGTGGCGATGTCGGCGTCCACCGCCGCCGATCCCGTGCGAAGTCGCCGACGCATCGGCCGGTTGCGGATTGCTGCAGCCAGTTCCTCACATCCCCCCAGGGTGCCCATCAGCAGGCCCACGGTTATGACGCCAATTCCCTTGACGAAGACGCGACGGTTGAGGTCGGCGGAGAGGAACTCCATGATCGACTCGGCGTGGAAGTGACGCGGGCGGAGGAGTCGTGCTGGTACACACCCAGACGCGACAACGCGCGTGTCGCTCTCACCGGCCCCCCAATCCCGACTACTCTTGCATCGCCGCCGCGACGCTGGCGTGCAGGCGCGCGGCGGTCTCGCCCGGCAGCGCCGTGGGCTGGGCGAGACCTGCCCTGAGCCGTGTCAGAACTTGCGACACCGCACCACCGAAGCGCGAACAGCGGTCACAGCCATCGAGGTGCGCCTTGAGCTGGGTGAGCCTGGGGGTATTGAGCTCGCCATCGAGGTACCCCGACAGGTCCGCCAGCACATCGCGGCAGCGGATCCCCGCGACGACCGTCTCCAATCCGTCGTCAGGCATTGGCGGAACTCCGTGGTTGAGTGGATTGGAGCGCACGCACCGCGGCGGCAAGATGAATGCGTGCGCGGTGCAGCCGTGATTTCATCGCTGGGAGGCTGATGTCGAGCAGACGCGCGGTTTCGTCGCCGGAGAATCCATCCAGCTCGCGAAGGGTCAGCACTTCGCATTCCTCGGCCGGAAGACGTCGCATGGCTGCATCCAGCGTCTCGCGGGCGCTGCTGACGTCAGACGCGCCGCTATCCGCGGGGAGCGCGCCCCAACCCGCTTGCGCCGCGAGCTCCTCGAGTGACTCGAGATACTCTGGCTCATCCACGCGCCGACGCACCTGATGACGCACTACGTTGCGCGCGATCGCATACAACCATCCCCGCGCCGTGCCGGTAGCCGCGAAGCGACCAGCACCGCGCCAGACGTTGATGAACGTCTCCTGCAGGGCGTCCTCAGCGTCGGCCCCCGGTCCAATCAGGGCCACGAGGTAGCGATGTACGGCGGCCTGATGCGCACGCATGAACACCGTGAATGCATGCGCATCCCCGGCTGCCGCCGCGCCCAGCAGCGCGGCATCGGGCATCAGGCCCGCGTTACCGGGCAGGTGGAGAACCCGAACAGCGAATACAGCGGGCAGCTGCCCATGAATGCCGTGAGCAGCGGCACGACACCGATGTAGCCCCACGCGGTCTGCGGGCCGACCACGGTCAGCGACAGGAGGCCCAGACCGAGGGCGATGCGAGCCACGCGATCGACGGTGCCGACGTTTTTTGCGAGCAGGGAGGACATCAGAGTCTCCAGAATGTGCGGGTGACCGGAGCGGCGCGTCTCGCCGTCCTGAAGAGAAGAGCCACGCTGGGCGAAAAAGGATTCATCCCCGAGATTCGCGTCGATGCCGCCAGTGCGGTATCCCGCAAGTTGAGAGCAAAAGAAGGGCCGAGGAATTTTGGCGCCGGGGGAGGCGAAAACCGCAGCGATACCAGCGGTACCGCGAGGATTTTCAACGCGGCCAGGCGGCAAAAGGGCCGGGACTTCTGATATGAATTTGCAGGACGCCGCACTAGGGAATCTCTGAACAAGGTCTTGATTTATTCGGGCTAAGATGTTACTATATACGCGTGGATGTTACCCCCCGAGGACTCCCTGCGCAGAGGGTCGGATGAGCACCCAGACGACGTTGGCGAGCGTGGTGTATGATGCGAAGCGGAAGGTGACGAGCCGCGAGCGCTTCCTGGCCGAGATGGACCGGGTGATTCCCTGGGCCCCGCTCGTCGCGTTGGTCCTGCCCCACTATCCGAAGGCCGGGAACGGCCGCCGCCCCCTGCCGCTGGAGACGATGCTCCGCGTGTATTTCCTCCAGCAGTGGTTCGATCTCTCGGACCCGTCTGCGGAAGACATGCTCTACGATAGCGAGTCGATGCGGCGCTTCGCCCGGATCGACCTGGGCGAGGACACCGTGCCGGATGAATCCACCATTCTCCGGTTCCGGCATCTCCTGGAGACCCACGAACTGACCTGTCGGCTGTTTCACCTGGTGCGGAAGCTGCTCGAGCAGCACAAGCTGTTGCTGAAAGCCGGCACTATTGTGGACGCGACGATCATCGCGGCACCCAGCTCGACGAAGAACGCGACGAAGACGCGTGATCCCGAGATGAAGCAGACGCGGAAGGGCAACCAGTGGTACTTCGGCATGAAGGTGCACATTGGCACCGACGTGCACGGGCTGGTCCACTCGCTGACGACCACCGATGCGGCGGCCGCTGACATCAAACAACTCGATACGCTCCTCCACGGCGAGGAAACCACACTGTATGGGGACAAAGCGTATTGGAAGGAATCGGATCGCGACTGGTGGCAGTGGTGTGGCGGGCAGTATCGCGTGAATCGGCGCGGGGAGCGGACCGCGCACTGGGACGCCATCAATCAATCGCGCTCGCGCGTTCGCGCGCGATGCGAACACGTGTTTCGGGTGGTGAAGTGCAGCTGGGGCTTCACGAAGGTGCGCTATCGCGGCCTGGCGAAGAACACGGCGCGGGTCTACGCGACGTTCGCGCTCGCGAACTTGTATATGGTCCGCCATAAACTGGTGCTCCAAGGCACGTAGTGTCGGCGCGAATGGCGCCAGCGAGGCGGAGGACCGCCTCACGGCTCGAAACTGGGGCCGAACGGGCATCGGCACGTGCAGGTATGTGCCATTTCTCACCATCATCGCACCAAACAGGGCAGAGGCGACGAATTACACTGACCTGTTCAGAGCTTCCCTAGGGCAGCGCAAACGCGACGTACGTCCCTCCACTCGGCGCCCCGTTCTTCCCGCCCCCGCACGCAATCACGATGTACTGCTTGCCATTGACCATGTACGTGGACGGCGTGGCATTCCCGGCCGCCGGCAGGACCGTTTCCCAGAGCAGTTTCCCGGTCGCCTTGTCGTAGATCCTGAATTTGTTGTCGTACGTCGTCGCCGCGATCATGAGCAGCCCGTTGGCGGTCACGATCGCACCACCGTAGCTGTCCGTGCCCGTGTTGGTGATGCCCTGTGCCGCCAGCTTCGGATACTCGCCGAAGGGGATCGACCAGGCCAGCGCACCGGTGTTCAGGTTGATCGCGTTCAGCGTCCCCCACGGCGGCTTGATTCCCGGATACCCTTCGTGATCGAGGAAGATGTCGAAGAAGGCGGTGCGATACTTCAGGAAGGCGGGGCCTTTCTGCACCGCACGCACCGATTCGACCTTGCCGGTCATCAGGTATTCGACGATCTCCTTCACGGCCGAACCATCCATGGCACCGCCGAAGGCCGGCATGCGACCGTTTCCTTCGCTGATCATCTGCGTGACCTGCTCCGCCGTGCGCCGCGTCGCGATGTCCACCAGCGACGGACCACCGGCGCCGCCCTGCCGATTGTCGCCGTGACAGCCGGCGCAGTTCGCGGCGTACAGCGACTTGTCGTTGCGCGGCACGAGCTTGAGCAGCCAGGCCATCTCGTTCGAGTTCACATACAACAGGCCCGTCGTCGGATCGTACGCCGGTCCCCCCCACTCGCCACCGCCGTCGACGCCCGGGAAGATGATCGTCCCCTTCGTCACGTTCGGCGCTTCGTACGGATCGGTGGGGTTGTACTCGGTGAACGTGCGCAACGCGGCCGCATGTGCTTCGGGAGTGCGCTGCGTGAGGTCGTCTTTCGTCAGTTGCTGCCGTGCAAACGGCAACGGCAGCGTCGGAAAGGGCTGCGACTCGGCGGGGCGCTCACCATCGAGCGCCAGGGTCGGCGTGCGACGCTCCTCGACTGGAAACATGGGGGCGCCCTTCTCGCGCTCGAACAGCCAGACGTGGCCGGTCTTGGTGATTTGCGCGACCGCATCGACCGGCTTCCCATCGCGCTGTACGGTCACCAGCATCGGTGCGGCCGGCAGATCGCGATCCCAGATGTCATGGCGGATCGTCTGATAGTGCCAGACGTACTTGCCGGTGCGGGCATCGAGCGCGATGACGCTATTGGCATACAGATTGTCGCCAAGACGATTCGCGCCGTAGAAGTCGTATGACGCGGACCCGGTGGCGGCGAAGAGCATCGCGCGCTTCGTATCCACAGTCACGCCGGACCACGCGTTCGCCCCACCGGCAACCTTCCACGCATCGGGTGGCCACGTCTCGTAACCTGGCTCGCCGGGATGCGGAATCGTGTGAAAGCTCCAGCGGAGTTTGCCGGTGGCCAGCTCATAGGCGCGGATGTCACCCGGTGCGCTGGGCAACTGTTCCGGCACGGTGCTACCGATGATCAACAGGTCCTCGAAGACCACGCCCGGCGTGCTGGCACTGACCGAGATTTCTTTTGCTGGCCGGCCAAGCCCCTCTCGCAAGTCGACCCACCCGCTGTCGTTGCCCCAGCCGGGAATTTTCTTGCCAGTCTTGCGATCGAGCGCGAACAACCGGAAGCGGTAGTTGAAGATCACCTTGTCACCAGTGACCACGACACCGCGATGCCGAATGCGCGATGACGGCGGCTGTCCATTGTTCGGGTCGAAACGCCACAGTTCCCTTCCCGTCGCCGCATCGAGCGCGAAGACATGCAGCTTCGGTGTGGTGGCATACAGCACACCGTCGAGCACGATCGGATTCGCCTGCATCTCCGATCCCTTGAAGGCATCCTGCGTGTCATAGGTCCACGCCACCTTCAGCGACTGCACGTTGGCCGGTGTGATCTGACCAAGGGTCGTGAAGTGCGTGTGGTCGGCGTCCCCGCCATATACAGGCCAGTCGGCTGACGGGGCTGGCGCGGAAGGACCACATGCGGAAATCGCGACCGCGCAGCACAGCAGCGTGAATGCTGGGGTGTACGGCCGAAGACAAAAGGACATGTGCAGGGGGACGATGGGGGACGGTGTCAGGTACCGGACCAATGTGCCGCCGTGCGCCGTGGAGCGGTATTCGACGCGAGGTGTGTTGAGCGCGGCACCACGGCTTCGCGGCGAATGCGACCTCATCCATTGAACGACACCACCGAACGCGGGGAGGGCGACGACCCGGTGAGGGCGAGCCTGATGAGGGTGAAGCGGGGCGCACCCAAGACGGCGGTGGGCGAACGCGGTGACGGCGAACAACCACGGCGACGGCGAACAACCACGGCGGCGGCGAACAACCACGGCGACGGCGAACCGGGCGCGGCTGGCCCTCGGCCGCCGCGCACGCGATCGGTGGCTCCGCGGAGTTCGGTGCGGTGCGGTCGATATCGCGCAGCGGCACCATCGCGCAAACTCCGGGTTCCGCCGGGCATTGCGATCCGTCCGACACGGCGGCACGATCCCCGCAGAAGAAAGTCAGGTAGCTTGCGGCGTCAGATCAGGCGCCGCCTGAATTGCGATCTTTGGTCTGTCACTCTGCTTCCCTCTCGTTCGACATGCATCCTGCGTTCTCTGTGATCTGCCCGACGTGCAAGGCCAACATCAGCGACACGGACCGGGCCTGCGGCCAGTGCGGCGCCGATGTCAGCGTCTGGCCCGGTGTCGGTCGGACACCCCTGATCTTGCCTGGCAATCCCGCGTTGAGCGAGGACGAAGTGCGTCGTCGCGTCTCACCATTGCGGATTGTCACCGGGACCGTGGTAGGTGCAGCGGCCTTGATCGGCGCGCTGTTCCTGACGTCTGCCAACGAGTCCGATGAGCCCGCGCTTCTGTATGCCGTAGGCACCACGACTCCGGGCGCGGCGCTGGCCGACAACGCACCCGCCAGCCCAGTGACGCTCCCGCCGGCCGCGAGTGCGCCCAGCCCCTCACCGCAGCGGTCAGCGGACTCGACCTTGGAGGCCCGAGCCTCAGCGCCGACGACAATCGACGTCCCCGCCGAACCGGCGCTCGAGCCGATTCCGTCATTCGTCGAATCGCCAACGGATTTGGTGACCATCGTTCCACCGGTGAAGGCGACAGTGACCACGCCGCCGCGTTCGGCCAAGCCCGCCTCGGCGGCCCCGACGCCAACACGCATCGCCGTTCGCGCACCTGCCAACGCGCCATCTCCGACCATCGTGCCCCCGACGCGGCCAGCACCTGCCGCCAGCGCACCACCACGCGCCATGGTTGCCGCAACTGGCGCCGTTGCCGCCGTGCGCAGCACACCCGTCGCAGCCCCCGTGCTCCGATTGACGCCTCTGGTGTCGGACTCGCTCCGGCCGGGCGAGTTGCTGCAGCTGCGGTGGAGTGTGCTGGATCGCGCGACCGCACGCCCAGTCAAGGCGGACATTGAGTTCACCAGTACCGATGCCAGCGTTGCATCGGTCGACCGTCGAACCGGCATGGTGACCGCCCGGAAACCCGGGCGCGTTCGCATCATCGTCGATGCCGGCGCCGGAGGGGGCGAGACGGCCGTGGCGTTGACGGTGCGACCACAGGCGACGGTGGCGGTCTCTCTGGCACCACCGGCGGAGGCGCTGCAGGCTCGCACCGACGCCGCGCGCTCGACATCGGTGATCGCGGCACCGCCTTCGCCGACACCGACCGTCGCGCCGCCGGCGTCACCGCCGGTGACACCAACGCCAGCCACAACGTCAGCAGCAACGCCTGCCCGTGACGTACGCCGCGACGAAACACCAAGTGATACGGACATCCGGACCGTGGTCGATCGCGTCATCGCTGATGTTCGGCGCAGCGGCGCCCGGAATGCACAGATCATGGAGTTTCTCGCTGACGGCGACGGTCATCGCGTCGCGATGATTGGTACGGCGTCGTCGAGCAGCGCGGGCAACAACGCGCTTCGCGTCTCGTTCGAGCTGCGCCTCACCAAGTTCGATGGTGGCGGTCGTCCGGTGGCCCGGATCGTCCCCGTCTCGCTGACGCTCGACAAGCGAGACAACGCGGTCACATCGTCCGCCGTCAGCGTCGGTGCGCTCCGCCGGCCATGACCGGCGCTGCCCGATCGTCCTCAGCAAGACCGACCACATGAGTGCATCTCGTCTGGCATCATCGCGCGCTGCTGCGACGCGCGCGTGCGGCGTCATTTGTCTCCTCGCGATCGCCACGAACGTGGCCACGGCGCAGTCCGCACAACCATATGCGGTGCAAGCGTCGGCACTGTTCACCACGATCACGGCGGGGAATGCCAGCATTTCCGGCGCGGGCATCGAGGTGCAGCCGCGATACAGTCGCCTCTATGCAACGGAGTCGTTCGGCGCGCTGTCGCTCGGCATCGGCGGCCAGTATACGGTACACGCCAAGGTCCGCGACCGGCTGAAGATTGCCGGGCTGTTCGCCGAACCGCGCTGGGTGCCCGCCACGGGCTCCAGCAACCTCTTCCCGTACCTCTCGGCACGACTGGCGCTGCAACGCCTGACCGGTGTCTTTCAGTTTGCCGAAGGGGGCAGCACCTGGGGCAGTGCGTTCGGCGCAGGCGGCGGGCTCGCCGTCAAGCTGACGCGGCGCACGAATCTCGATGCCGGGGTACAACTCGTGCGGCAGCAGTTCGGTACGATTGGCGCTCTTACCTTCCGGCCGTTCACCACCTACACGGCGAAAATCGGCATCAGCATGGGATTCACGCGATGAGTTTCCTGACAACGTTCCAGCCTGCCGCATCGCACCGCTGGCAGCGCACGCTGTTCGTCAGCGTGCTGCTTGCCGGTGTGACCATTGCCGGCTGCTCGGGCGGCGACGAGAATACCTGCGGTGGCATTATCGAACCGGTGCGCGTGCTGACGCCGTCGCCCGTGTCGCTGACCCTCGATGTCGGCGCAGATGGGCAGGTGGCGGCCAGTCTTTCGGGTGGCTGCTCCAGCGACAGCCGCGCGGTGCAGTGGACGACCAGCGACGCACAAATCGTCACCGTTGATGCCACGGGCAAGGTGACGGCGGTTGGCGGCGGCAGCGCAACCGTCACGGCGACAGCATTCGACAACAAGGCGCGCGTGTCGATTCCGGTCACCGTGCGGCCTCGTGCAGCCACGACACTCGACGCTCGACCTGATGTCGATACGCTGTCACCGCTCGGCACACGAGTGCTGACGGCCACCGTGCGCGACCAGCGCAACACGGTCATCACTGCGGCCCCCGTCGTCTGGCGCTCACTGACGCCAAATCTCGCAACGGTCAGCGTCACAGGCACGGTGAACGCGATCGCCGCGGGGACGGCGAACATCGTAGCCTCCACACCGCGCGTCGGCGCCGATTCGTTGCGCGACACCGTGCGCATCCTGATCGTGACGGCGTGCAGCCTGGTGCGACCGATTCAGGTCGGCACCACCATCAACGGCACCATCGACGTGTCAACGTGCGAGAATTTCCTTGGCTACCGGGTGGCAAACCAGTATTCGCTGACGGCCGCCGCCCAGACCTACTACGCGATTCGCCTCACGTCGACCGTTCCGACGGCGCTTGTGCCACTCGTGGTGAACAGTGCGCTGTACGGCCTGCCTGTTGCCGACACGGCCGTGCGCGCGCTTGGGGTCATCCGTGCTGGGACGTTCGGAGTTCTGGTCACTGCACCGGCGCAGACACCGGGGACGTTCACCCTGACCACTGAACTGAATCCGGACCCGCGCACCACCTGCGTCACGACGGATGTCACGACGGATGTGGCGTTCAACACCGCGATCACACCAGCCTGTGCCTCACGCGACATCCGGATCCTGCCGGCTATCGCCGCGCGACAGGTGGTCCGGATCACGGCGGCCGCCTCCAGCTTCCCGGTCGAAATCGAACTGCGCAACACCGCCGGGTCGCTGATTCAACGGGCGGTTGCCGGGGCAGCCGGGGCGACGGCGACGATCTCGTTCACGAATGGTACGACGGCGCGATCCGGAATACTGCGAGTGATCGGGAGCTCCGGGGCGAATGACCTGGTGGCGATCACGATCGCGCCATAGGCGGGCATCGATCGACAGAAGGACGGCGCGAAGACCAAGTGCGTCGGATCAGGATGCTGGTGCGTGTTTCTGGTTGAATCCCGCGCAATGCAAGGACGAGGCGGCGTGACCGCCTCCCTTGCCCTGCACGAAGGAGACTCTCCCGATGCGCTACCCCGTTCTCGTACTGTCCGCCCTTGCACTGGTCGCGTGCGGCGGAAACGTCGCTGGCCCGAACAACCCGGGCGGCGGCAATGGAAGCAACACCCTCACCGCCACGATCGATGGACAGGCCTTTACCGCGACACTGGTGCAGGCCAACCCGGTTGCCGCCACGCCAGGAAGCCTCGCCTTCTTCGGTACACAGACCTCCGGTGGCGTCACCAGGTCGCTGACGATCACGCTCGCGTTCATCACCGGGCCGGGCACGTACCCGCTGGGAACCAACATCGGATCGACGCCTGGCGGTCTCGCGATCTACGCCGCCGGCCCCACGCCGTACAGCACCCCTCTCTCCGGCACAGCCGGAACGATCACGATCACGACACTGACGGCGACGCGGGTGACCGGCACCTTCACCTTCACGGCGACTCCATCGGTCGGAGCGGGCGCGGCGGCCGTCGCCACGAATGGCCGCTTTGACGTGCCCCGCTCGAGCGGCTACGTCGCGCCAACCGCCGATCAGGCCGGCAGTGTGATCACTGCCACCATCAACGGGACCCCGCGCGTCATTGCTACGATCGTCGGTCTCGGCGGAGGAACGCAGACGCGGACCCTCGGCGGGCAGGACCTGACCTACTCCATCAATATCATCATGAGTCCCGCCACCGCGCCCGGAAGCGGAGCACTCACTGGCAACACCGTACCGCTCCGGCGCATCACGATTCAGCAGGTCGGCACAACGCAAAGCTGGGGCGGTGCCGGCAGCGACGTTGGCACTCTCACCATCACGTCCATCTCGCCGACACGGATCAGCGGCACCTTCACCGGTACGCTCGCCGCCAACGCGCAAACCACTGGGACGCTGTCGATCGTGAATGGTGTGTTCGACGTGCGGACGCCGACGCCGTAAGGTCGGGGGCTGCGACGTCGGTCGCAGCGGAGACCGCCCCGTCATCCCCTTCAGGACGGGATAGATTGACGCAGCGGAGTGTGGTGTCCCGTAGACTCGCCGAGACAGAAGGGCCGAGGGATTGTGAGGTCTGGCAGGGCGGAAAGCGGAGCGATGCCCCTCGGTATCGCGAGGACGCTGAACGCGGCCAGGCACCAGAACCCGACCGTCTGATGCGCACTCATGTGATGCCACACCCGGTCAGCGCGACGACGTCCCGTCTGCGCCAATCGCTCATCTCCTGAATCGCCTGACGGTCACATGCATCCGAAGTACGTCTCAGTGCCGTTCCGTTCCGTCGTCAGCATCCTGCTGACGGCGGCCGCCTCCGCCTGCAGCGGCGGCGAGCAGAAGTCTGCGACCGTCGCGGATACCGCCGTAGCTGCCGCCGCGGTTGTGCCCAACGCAGTCCCGCGTGATTCTGTGCCGCTCGCTCCCGGCGCGCTGCGCGACGGCCGCTCGGGAATGGACCAGCGATCGTACGCGGCTGCGATCCGCGCGGGGGATGCCAGCGCAGCGAAGTGGCCGACGATCGATGGCGCGCCAGGCGCACTCCTCCCCGGCAAACGAATCATCGCGTACTACGGCAATCCGCATTCGAAGAAAATGGGTGTCATCGGCGAGTATGCGGAGCCCGAAATGCTGGCGATGTTCGACCGTACCGTGCAGGAGTGGAATCAGGCCGACCCGTCGACCCCGGTGATGCCCGCGATCCATCTCGTGACGGTCGTAGCGCAGGGCGCACCTGGCGCCGATCGTATGTGGCGTCGGCGCGAGGATGCGTCGATGATCGAAAAGACCTACGCGTGGGCAAAGAGTCGCAATGGTGTCCTGTTCCTCGACATCCAGGCGTCGCACAGCACGCTGCAGCAGGAACTGCCGGTGCTCCTGCCGTACCTCGAACGGCCCGACGTGCACCTCGGCGTGGACCCCGAGTTCTACATGCACTACGACAAGGAAGGGGCGCGGCCAAGCAGCAAGATCGGCACAATGATGGCCGCCGACATCAACTACGTCATCCGCACACTCGACAAGCTGGTGACGGACAAGAAGCTGCCGCCGAAGGTACTCGTCGTGCACCGCTTCACGCGCAAGATGGTGCCCGATGCCGAGAACATCCGGCCGACACGGAATGTGCAGGTGGTGATGCACATGGACGGATGGGGACCGCCCTGGCTCAAGTTCGATTCGTTCCGCGACTACATCGTGAAGCACCCAGTGCAGTTCACCGGGTTCAAGCTCTTTTATCACAACGACACCAAGAAGGGTGATGCGTTGCTGTTGCCGGCGGAGCTGCTGCGCCTGCGACCTTCACTGAGCTACATCCAGTACCAGTAGCGCCTTTCCCCTCACGCGTCGGCACCATGGCTGCTCTCGATTCGGCACTGACAGCGCTCGCCTCACATCCAGTGGCGGCCCTCGGTCACTGGCCAACTCCCGTTGACGCCGCCCCGCGACTGCGCAACGCACTCGGTCTTTCGCAGGCGCTGCTCGTGAAGCGCGACGACGCAATTTCGTTCGGATTCGGCGGCAACAAGATCCGCAAGCTTCGCTACTTGCTGCCGACACTGCAGCGCGATGGCGTTGATACGATCGTCACCTGTGGCGGCGTGCAATCGAATCACGCCCGGGCCGTCGCCGCGACGGCGGCCGCCTCGGGCATGGCGTGACGCCGGCCGGGCTGCTTGCGGGCGTCGTGGTGCACGGTCTGGCCACGCGCGTGATCGGCATCAGTGCCGATGATCCGCCGGCCGCGCTGCAGGCACAGGTCGACTGGATCGTGCGCGGACTGGAGCCGCTGCTGGACGTCGCAGATGGCACCTTGCACTCGGTAATCCGGGCCGAGTTCGACGACAGCTTCGTTGGGATGGCGTACGCTGTGCCGACGGCGGCATCACTCGAAGCACAGCGCGCAGCCGCCACGACCGAGGCCCTCTTCGTCGATCACACGTATACCGCCAAGGCGCTGGCCGGGCTCGCCGCGTATTGCCGCGACGGCCGTATCGCACACGATGCAACGGTCCTGTTCTGGCACACTGGCGGTCAGGCGGCACTGTTCGCCTGACCCGCGCAGGAAGTGCACACATCGACAGGCAGTCGTGCGTGAAACCCTGTGTGGCACTTCACGCTGCCTCCGATGGATCATTGCCGAACCGCTGCGACTGACCTACGTGACACCATCGATCAAGCTGCAGCGCCAGGCGCTACTTCCGCGCGAGCAGTATCGTCCTGCCCTCTCTCGCACTGCGGATTGCGGCATCCAGAATTTCCATCACCAGCATGTTGTTGTCGATCGAGGATGGATCGTAGCGGTCAGGGGTAATGCGGCCGTCGATCAGCGCCTTGAAGTACATGAACGGATCGTTCCCGGGAGCCGCGCGTTCCGGCAACGTCTGCCGCGTTTCTGCTTCCGCTTCGGAGAAGCGCGTCCGCAGTGTGTTGCGGTTCTCCGCCACCAACGTGCCCTGCACGCCGTAGATCTCCATGTCCTTGCGACCGATCGGCCAGTTCCACGACGCCTGGATGATGGCCTGCGCACCCGGATACGTCAGGATGATGGTCGCTTCGTCATCGACCTTCGGGTAGTCGTTCGGCTGGAACTGCTGCAGCACCGCCGTCACTGATGTGGGGCGCTGGCCCTGCATCAGATAGGTCATCAGATTGGCGCCATAGCAGCCAAAATCGATCACCGCGCCGCCGCCATTCTTCGCCGGGTCGCGGAGCCACTCCAGAAACTCTGCGGTCACGCCGATCTTTCTCGGTCCCTTGTGTCCGTCGTGCACCACGACCTTGCGCAGCTCGCCGATGCGCCCGGCGCGCAGGATGTCGGTGGCTTCGTACAACGACGGATACCAGGTCGTCTCGTAGTTGACCATCAACGTGATATGGTGCTTGTCGGCCAGCGTCTTCATGCGCGTCGCGTGATCGAGGCTCATCGCCAGCGGCTTCTCGACCATCACGTGCACGCCGCGCGGGGCGGCTGCCTCGACCACGGCGAGGTGCTCAGCGATGCTGCCGAACGCTGCCACGGCCGCCGGCCTGGTCTTGTCGAGCATCTCGGACGTCGAGTTGAACACGATGTCGGTGCGCAGCCCGTATCGCGCGACATAGCGCCGGACGAGCTCCCGGTTTGGCTCCACGATGCCGACGATCTCGATTTCGCCGTCGTTCTTGCGACCCAGCAGCCAGCCCACATGGTCGTGTGTCAGCCCGACAACTCCGATCCGCAGCGGTGCGGCGGCAGTCTTGCGACGGCGTGTCGAGGACGTCATTCTGGCCGAGCCTTCATCGCTGGACGTGCGAGGGGAAGCGAACGGGAGAGGCGTCACCGCTCTGACAGCGGTGCGAAGCAGCGGCTGGCCGACCAGCGGCGTGGCGCAGAGTGCAGCGTTGACGACCGCACGAACACTGACGCGCAGAACAGTTTCGAGAGTGGGCATAAGAGAAGATGACGGCGGGTGAGCATCTGCCGCCAGCCCCGGCCCGGTGCCTGGGCGGCGTTGGTCAGCGTCCGGGATTCACGACCGACTGCATCACCTCCGGAACCAGTACCTCACGAATCTTTCGCCATACATCGTACTGCCCGTAGTTCCCCGCCGTCGTTGCGACCACCAGATCGAGGGCGGGAATCACCACCACGAGCTGGCCACCGTTTCCACCCGCTTCATAGGTGTCGTATTTCTTTCGCCCGACGCGCAGCACGTGACGATGCCAGCCGAAGCCATCGGTCGACCCGTCGTCACGATCCACGTGACGCGCGGTCGACTGTCGCACCCAGCTGGCACTCACCAGACGTCTGCCGTTCCAGACCCCACCGCGCAGATAGAGTTCGCCGAACTTCAGCGCATCACGCGGCACGAGGTGCAGCCCGCCGCCGGCGTATGCCTCCCCATTCGGCATCAGGTTCATCGCGTACTGCGTGATCTGCAGCGGCTGCGCCAGGAACTCGTCGAAGAACCTCGGCAACCACAGCTGCGTCGCACGGCCGATCACACTGCCGACCATGTTGATGCCGGCGGAGCAGTAGCGATACACGGCGCCCGGCGGACTGGTTCGAGGCAACGTGACGAAGAATCGATACCAGTCCCGCTCCTTCTGTTGGGACTGCATGGTATCCTCGTTGCCGGGCGACGTGTCGTCATCGTCGTCGCAGGCGAGACCGGACGTGTGCGTCAGCAGCTGCCCCACCGTCGCCACCGGTGCGCCGATCGGTCCGACATCGGTCGCCATGTCGAATCGGGCACCGCGTTGCATCGCGACGCCCGCCATCACCGACGTGATCGTCTTCGAGGCCGATCTGAGATCGTGTAGTTCCGCCGCCGAATAGCCGCGGAAATATTCGTCGAGGATGAGTCGCCCGCCGCGAGCGACGAGCAACGCGTGGAGCCGCGGTTGTGTGTCGTCGAGCGCCGGGACCGCGATGAGGTCGCGAGTGATCTGCTGCAAGCGTGTTTCATCGACCCCGACTGTCCGTGCGCGCGCCGGGCGCCAGCCATCGCCGCGGTCCGTCGGCATGCGGTAGACGAACGCGGGTGCTGACGGAGAGCGCGTGACGAAGCCGACGGACTGCTCCAGCGTCCGCGGCGTGAGCACCACCGGGCCACCGAAATCGAACGCGATGGTGCGCGCCGCCGAGTCGTACGGCTGGCGCCACGTCACCTTGCCTGTGCGAGGCACGATGAATTTGATGTCGTCACCCACGAGGCCGAGTCGGTACCAGCCGGCCCGCCCCGGCCAGTTCATGGCCGGGTTCCGAAAGACGCCGCGCAGCAGGCTGGCGGTATCGCGAGACACGTGCAGATAGAGCGGGAATCGCGTGATGAGTGGCGTCACCAGACCGCGCCACTGATTCGTGCCGGCGAAAGCAAAACGCACAGGCGAGGCATACGCCGGCGCGAACGCGCTGGCCGGCTGGATCCAGAAACCGGAGAGCGTGACGCCACGCAGCCAGACCTTCAACTCGCCCTGCCCACCGCTCAGCGGGATCATGACGCTGTCCCCGCGCTGCATCGCGCTCGCCTCGAACCCTCCAACGCGGAGCGTCCACAGGCCCGCGCGGCGCTCCAGGATCGCCTCACCACGCACCGCGGGGCCGAGGTCGGCTTCAGCGCCCCAGAGTCCGAGCAAGTCGTCACCGGCACGACTGGTGGCCGGCTGTGCGCGCAGCGGCGGATTGGCCGCCACGATGGACACCCCAAGGGCTGCGGCTCGCAGCAACCCGCCAGACACAGGTCCACGAAACTTCATGACTCGCTCTCCGTCAGTAGAATTTGCCACCACCGCCTGCCGGAAGTTCGCCGGCGCGCTCGCCCGCTGTCGTATATCTCGGCAGCGGTGAAGAACCGCCGGAAGTTCGCGCGTGCGCGGTCGCCCGTCTTGTACGCATGCAACATCTGAGGAGTGCACACCGGTATGTCTGGCTTGACCGCAGCACATGGCCACCTCTCGCTCCCCTTCGGAAGCTTCTACGGCCGCGTCGATGTACGGTGTCACGCGCCCGGACTCGAGATCGCACTCCTGAATGCCGATCCGCACCGGGTGGTCGAGCGCCACTCGCATGACGATGCGCATTTCGTGCTTGTACTCGAGGGGCTCTACGCCTCGAGTGCGTCTGGTGCCGACGCAATCAGCTGCGGCACCGCGCTGATCTTCAATCCTGCAGGCACCACACACCGTGACACCTTCGAAGCACGGTCACGGGCCGTCGAAGGGCGGTTCATGACGCTCTCGATCGGTGCCGGGCTGATGGCCGGTGCGCGTGACGAATCGGGGGTCTGTGCGACGGCAACGGCGATTCACGATCGACAGGCCATCAGCGTTGCACTGGAGCTCGCACGCGAGTGTCATCAGCGCGGATCGGACGTCACGCTGATGCGGGAGTCGCTGGCGCTGGCGCTGCTGTTGCACGTCGCTCAGGCGCGCGGTTCGCAGACGACTGATGCCCCGCGCTGGCTGTCGATCGCGCGCGAGCAGCTTGACGACCGTTACCATGAGGAAGTGCGGATTGCCGACGTGGCGCAAGCGTCCGGCGTGCACCCAGTGCATCTGGCACGGGTGTTCCGGCGCCACCTGGGCTGCTCACCCGGTGAATATCTGCGGCGACGGCGCGTCGAGCGATCACGCACCTTGCTGCGCGAAACACAGCGTTCGCTCACCGACGTCGCACTCGACAGCGGGTTCTCGGACCAGAGCCACTTTGCCCGAGCCTTCAAGTCGGAGACAGGACGAACGCCAGGTGACTTCCGCCGGCGTCATGGGCGCGACCACCGGTAGGCTTGCACCATCAGGCGCGGGATGCAGCGTCCGCACCGGGCTGGCGCACCGCCGCACCGCTCCGTACGCTTCACGATGACCGTACCCACAGCAGCACCCATCGCGCGAGTCATCACGCTGGAACAGATTCGCACCGTGTTGCCTTCCCTCGACCTGCAGCCGGCGATCGAAGCAGCATTCGTCGCGTACTCGCAGGGCCGTGCCACGGTACCACCCGTCGGGGAACTGCTCTTCACGACACCGCCCGGTGATGCGCACATCAAGTACGGGTACCTGCATGGCGGCGATACCTTCGTGATCAAGGTCGCAACCGGGTTCGCTCAGAATCCGGCGCACGGGTTGCCCAGCTTCTCAGGTGTCATGCTCGTGTTCAATGCGCGCACGGGCATGATCGAGACCGTGCTGATGGATGGCGGTCACCTGACCAATGTGCGCACCGCAATCGCCGGCGCGGTCGCGGCGACCTTTCTGGCACCGGCACGGGTCGACCGCATCGCGGTGTTCGGCACCGGCGTTCAGGCCCGGATGCAGGTGGAGGCAATCGCGAAGGTGGTGGACTGTCGCACCGTCACCGTGTGGGGCAGGCGTCAGGCGGCGCTGGATGCCTACCGATCCGAGATGGAAGCCGCAGGCTTTACCGTCCGCACGACGTTCGATGCTGGTGACGCGGCGCGCGACGCACAGGTCATCGTAACGACGACGGCGAGTACGGTCCCACTGCTCGACGACGCTCAGGTGACGGCTGGGTCACTGATCATCGCGATGGGGTCAGACACACCCGAGAAGCGCGAATTGACCTCTGCACTGGTCGGTCGCGCGGAGGTGTACGTCGCTGACAGCGTGTCGCAGTGCCTGAAGCGCGGCGAGCTGCACCATGCGATTGCCGACGGCACGCGCACCGCTGAGAGCGTCGTGGAGCTCGGCCACGTGATCGAGGATCGCCGTCGCGGCCGGACCAGTGAAGCACAGATCGTGATTGCCGATCTCACGGGCGTGGCGGTGCAGGACATCGCCATTGCGACCGCGGTATCGCAGGCACTGACGTAAGATGTCATACACACAGCACGTGGCACGTGCTCGCTCATCTGACCGCGACTCTTCCCTGAGCTCCGCATGACACCACCGATCGTTGACCCAATCCTCGTCGCCGCCATTCGGCGCGCAGACGACGCCATTCGTCCCACCGCGATCGAAACTCCGGTTGTCGCATGGCCGCAGTATGCCGAACGGGTTGGCGGGCCGGTGTTTGTGAAGGCCGAACATTTGCAGCGCACCGGATCGTTCAAACTGCGCGGCGCAACCAACGCAGTGATGCAGGCGATTCCGCTCGGGAAGACGATTGCGACCGCCAGTTCGGGTAATCACGGCCTCGGCGTGTCACATGCCTTGCGCGCAGCGGGGCAGAACGGCGTCGTGTTTCTTCCCGAGAGTGTCGCCCCGGCCAAGCTCGACGCCGTGCGTCGCACCGGCGTGCGCATCGAACTCTTCGGGATCGACAGCAACGACACCGAAAAGGAAGCGCAACGCGTCTCGGTCCTCGAGGGCTGGCACTACCTCTCGCCGTACAACGATCCTGATGTGATAGCCGGTCAGGGCACGATCGGCCTCGAACTGCTGCGGCAACTCGACCGGATTGACGTGGTCTACGTCAGCGTCGGCGGAGGCGGACTGATATCCGGCATCGCAGCCGCGCTCAAGTCAGCCAAGCCCGACATCCACATCGTCGGCTGTTCCCCCGCCAATTCGCGCGTGATGCACGAGTCGGTGCGCGCCGGCCGCATGCTCGATCTCGAATCGCTGCCGACGTTCTCCGATGGAACGGCGGGCGGCGTCGATGCGGATACGATCACGTTCGGGTACTGCCAGACTCTCGTGGATGAGTGGCTGCTCGTGAGCGAGGAGGAGATCGCGCGTGCGATGCGCGATCACATCAACGATCTGCATCAGCTGGTGGAGGGGTCGGCAGGGGTGGCGTTCGCGGCTCTCAGCAAGCACGCGGCAGCGGATGCACGGTTCGCGGGTGCGACGCGAGTTGCGATCTCGTGCGGGCAGAATATTGGGGTGGCGCGGTTGCTGGAGGTGCTGGCGGCGGCGGGGTAGCCGTCAGTAGAGCACGGAATGTGTCGAGCAGAACGACCGCCCCCCGCCGTCGCATGTGGCGAAGCGGGGGGCGGTGAGTCGTCGGGCGGTTGTGCAATCCGGCGCGTGAACCACCCCAGAGTTTGAATCGCCCCGGGCGATTCAGCCATGCACAACTGATAGCGACGTCAAGGCGGCGCCCAGTGAAAGTATGACGCGGTCACGGTGCTTTGCGCAGGCGATACACGACGGATTACCCGATCACTTCGACGCACAAGCCGCAGTGTCGTGATACCGCGTTCAACTCCTTCGCCTACGTATGCAATCAGCGCACCATCTGGAGACCATCTGATTGAGCTACGACCAAAGATTTGGCCGTCTAGAAGTGTGCTGGCCAGCGATGTGACATTGACCGCACGGAGCGCGCCAGCGTTCCCATAAGCAATCTCGAGCCCATTCGGCGACCATTCCGCTGGCAGATCTCGATCGTCAGAATCCGCGAGCCGCTGGACTCGCAGGGTGCTCAAATCAAGTGTTCGGAGCGCCCCGTCGGAATAGAACGCAAGCTTGCTATCGTCCGGGCTCCAACTCAAGCGTTCGCAATAGAACACGCACGGTATCGAATAACTGCGCGGCGCAGCGATTGAGCCAAAATCCGCGATGCGGATTGCCCCTAGTGTGACAAACGCGACCTTTGTCGGCACGTTTGCGAAGACAAAATCTTCACTCCCTTGCGAAGACAAATTGTCCGCTGTCGATAGGCGAGACAGTTCGCTTCCATCCTCGTTGAGCGTAAACATACCCTCTTGTTCGTCAATGGTATTGAAGCGCAGTAGATGAATTTTTTGTGCCTGCCTGTGCAGCGCAACAAAAGTGCTGCGTCCAAGCGACTCACCAAGCCTCACGATTAACCTCGGCGTTCCTCCGTCGCGAGGAGTCGAGAACAAGGCGCAGTTTGAGAAAACATTGCAGTTCTCCCGCCTCAAATCCATTGAGCGTGCAAAGAATAGAGATGTCCCTCCAACGCCCCAAAAAACAGGAAACTCAGCATTAGGAGAGAAAGTCCTGTTTTCAATCGAGTCCTTACCTGCGCGAAGCAAAAGAACCTCAGGATTCGCTGGGATGCCAGGCACATCGGAGAACTGCGCGCCAAACATCAAAGAGCTAGCCGCTACGACCCGTTGGTCCCCCCTGACTGACAGACTGACACTAGAGGACTGAGACGCAATACGCACGAAAAGCACTGTCATCCCGCTTCGTCGCCCCCTGACGCTTGCAGTCAGCTGGCCCGTCGAAGTGACGCTCGCGAGACTGCTGTCAGAAACCGCCCAAGACGCTATTGTGGTCGGTTGCGAATTTCCAGAGTACTCTATCGTTGCGGTCACAGGTACTGTGCTACCACTGTCAATTGCAATAGCGGGAATCTGAACGCTGGTCACCACGCTGGTAGGTGGCGGCGGAGATGGCGGCTGTACCGGCGTGACGTCTCCTGAACCTCCTGTGCACGCGAGAATGGAGCCCGCGGACAAAACGGCCCGAGCCGTTGCGATCGCTTGCCATCTCTGCCATGCATGGCCCTGACCGCCGCTCGTCGCCGAATGCGTGCGAAGTGAACTCCGATCAGATACCAATTTCCGTCGCGACGGCGGTGAGTGAACCATGCGAATCGTCTCACTTTCAGGTGTGTGTGTCGCGAATTCATGCGCTGGCTGAGCTGCGCCCAGTACCGTAGACACCGTTCTTAGGTGTCCCTTTTGATGAAGCTCCGAGCGCGAAAATGGGAGCCGCTTACGTCAGGTCGTCAGCGCCAGTCCGAACGCTCGACATTCGATGCGACATCCGCCTTGAATGTGATCGAGGCTGTCCGCGCCGAACCCGAGATGAACCACAGCCCCGAGTTCGCAGCGACCCATGTCGCGACGTCGCCGGCACGGCCGCTCGTTGTTGCGCGCGGCGATCCGAGGCAATCCACGATCTCGCCGCGCGTCGTCTTGCCCACCTGCACGGAGTTCACTGTGCTCACGAGGACCTCCTCGTAGCCGGTGCGAACGTATCGCAGGTAGTATCCTGCAAGCGTGGATACCGTTACGAAGGAGTACACCAGGCCCGCCGACTCGCGAGCGCTCGAGCCCACGATGGCTCCGCCAATCCCGGCGAGAATCAGCACGCCGCCCAGCTTTCGCCGGGAACGGACACCCTGAACCTTGCTGGCGTCACACAACGGCGCTGCCAAGCCAACCGCACTGCGCTCAAACGTTGGGCGTATCGCGTGGGCGTACGAGACACCCGGCGTACTCGCGGAGGCAGATTGTGGAGACTGTGCGAGTCCGGCGGTGGCGAGCAAACAATACGACACGACCACGAACGAAATTCTGGGCATTCTTACCTCACGTGTGGGGGGAGTCTTCGCCAACGAGTCACGCCACCGGTGACAGTGCGGGTCCATGTGTCAGCAGACGCCGGCGCGCGGCCCGCAGCCGGCGCACGACTGGCCTAGGCAACTCGCTCACGAACATCGAGCGATCTTCCGGATTCTTGATGCGCCGGGTGAGCATGTCCCGCGACACGACACGCGGTCCGCCCAACGGCGCGTTTCCACCGCGGTAGCAGGAACCTGACGACATCCGCATCCCGCGACGTTTCCTTGTGACAGCTCGGGCACGGCATTAGGGATCACCTCGGAAGGATGTCGGTCACTCGTTGCCAAACTGAGCCGCCCCCGTCTCCCCTCCGTCTGCCAGCCTCGTCAGCGAGTGAGGAGACGCTGAGGAGACGATCCCGTACTTCCTTGCCCACAATGCACTTACGGCACATCACACCACCGCACAGACGTAGCAGCTCGTTCAGCAGCGATGCCGCCGACTGACGGCTCGTGCCCGTGCGCGCACCAGTCCCCGTGACCGGTCGCCTCCGCCTCCGCACCCTCGGCGGTGCCGCCCTCGACCTCCTCGACGATGACGGCACCGTCATCGACCATCAGGACATGTCGAAGGCGATCGCACTGGTCACCTATCTGGCCAGCGTGCCGACCCGCAGCGCCTCCCGGGAACACCTCGTCGACCTGCTCTGGTCCGACCTTGACGCCGATGCGGCGAAACACGCGCTCCGTCAGCACCTGTGGCACCTCCGCCGACGCTTCGGCGACGTGCTGCTGTCCGACCGGAAGACCCAGGTTCGCCTCGGCCCTGGCATCGACTTCGATCGCGACACCCTGCTTGCCGCCGCCGAACGCGGTCAGTGCGATCGTGTCGTCGAGCTCTATGGCGGCGACTTCTTCCCGGGATTCGCAGCACCCGGGAGCAATGAGCTCGAGCGCTGGATCGACGTCGAACGTGCGCGGCTTCGGACCGTCTTCATCCGCTGCGCCGAGCAACTCGTCCGACAGTGGCTCTCCGTCGGTCGCGCGCGGGACGGGCAGGCATTGGCTCGCCGCGTCCGTGATACCGAGCCGCTGGCGCAACACGGCTGGCGCCTGCTCATCGAGGCGCACATCAGCGGGAGCGATGAACTCGGCGCCCGGGTCGAGGCCGACGCCTTCGAACGGTATCTGGCCGACGAGGAGATGGAGGCCGAACCCGCTTCGCGCGCTATGGTCGCAGCGGCGCGGCGGGGCGGGGCTCGGAAGTCTGACGAGCCGAAGGGCCCATTCTCGGAGCTCGTCGGACGAGCAGCGGAGTTCGCGTGGCTGGTGGACGCCTGGAACGCAGCGTCGTCGGGACGCGCCAGCGCTGTACGCATCGTCGCCCCCGCCGGCTTGGGCAAGACCCGACTGCTGCACGAGTTCCGCGCACGGCTTGCCTCCATCCGCGCGCGCGTGGTGGTCGTGCGTGCAGATGCAGACTCGCGGGCGATTCCGCTCGCCCTAGCAAGCGATCTTGTGGTTGCGATCGGTGCACTTCCTGGCGCCGGAGGAGTGACGCCGGAGGTGGCCTCGACGCTTGTCGGGCTCGCACCAGCACTCGGATCGATATTCCCGGCCGCGCAGGCAACGCGTGGTCAGGCGGACGAGCCACATGTGCGGCGCTCCGCCGTTCGCGAGTTGCTTGCCGCGGTGGCCGAGGAGCGCCCGCTGGCCGTGCTGATCGATGACTTTCACTGGAGCGACCGGGAGTCAGCGGCGATGCTCGCAGGCGCCTTCGGCGCACTCGGCAAACAGCGTGTGCTCATCGTCATCGCGCAGCGCCCGTCGGAGGGGACGGCCCCCCTGCTGCACGACGCTCATGAGTTCACCCTTGCCCCACTCTCGGAATCGGCCGTGGGAGCGCTGCTCGCGAGCATCGCGTCGCTCCCGCTGGCGAAGTGGAGCGGCCTTCTGCCGACCGAGTTGCGCCGTGCAACGGGGGGGTCGCCGCTGCTCGTGGTGGAGACCCTGCAGCTGGCCATGCAGCGCCAGGTGCTCGCGACCACGAATGGAGAGTGGCGCTGCGCCGACGCCCGGGCACTGATCGAGCTGTTGCGCGAGGGCGGTTCCGTGCGTAACCGCCTCGCCGTCCTGACCGACCGCGACCTCACGATTGTGCGGTTGCTGTCCATGGCGAAAGCAGCGCTTCCATCGGACTTACTCGCCGCCGCCTCCCGGCAACCCATCGATTCTCTTCTGGAACGACTGACGGCGCTCGAGCGGTCTGGCCTCGTCGTGCACCTGCGTGAAGGCTGGCAGATCGGCCATGACGAGTTTGCCATGGCTGCGCTGGCCGGCATGCCCGCAACCGAAGTGCCGTTGCTGCACGCGGCCCTTGGTCACGCCCTGATCGACAGCGCCGACGCGACCGACCGGCTTCGGCGTCTGGCTCCGAATCAGCTGCGACTCGGCGATGCATGGCCGCGACTCCGGACGGCGTTTGCGGTGACCGTGTCCGAGAGCGTGCAGCGCGGTGAGCGTCGGTCGCTCGCCGGCCTCGCCGCGGAGTTCCTTGGCGACACGGCAACTGATGGCGACTCGGCGCGACTCGTCGGCATGCTTCCGCTCCATCTGCGCGTCGGCCTTGTGACGATGCGTCGCAAGGTCGCAGCGCTGACACTCGCACTGGCAGTCCCCGCGTTGGGAGTACTCTTCGCATTCGCACGGGGACCGGTCGGCGAGCCGGCACCCGACTATGTCGCCTTGATCGCCTTCCGTGATAGTGCAGGTGGACTCGAGCTGCTGGAATTACCGATGACGGAGCAGGCGCTTCGCAGCGATTCTGCGCTGGTCCTTTCATCAACCAATCGTCCGATCCGCCTCGGAACGGTGTACGAATCGGGTGCGGGACCTTCGCCAGCCGACTCGCACAAGTGGTTGACTGTTCACAGCATGGCCGATTCTGGAGTCACGGATCTCTTTCTCTTCAACTCGAAAGATGGGGGCAACCAGCGGCTGACGGACGCTCCGGCGGACGATACCGGTCCCGTCTGGTCTCCGGATGGCGAGCTCGCGGTCTTCGCGAGCGATCGCTGGAGTCCTGTCGGACGCACGAGTCTCGCAATACTCACCCCCCGCACACGTCACGTGCGGCGCCTGACGAGCGGCGATCACCGTGATACCGGCGCATTTTGGAGCCCGGACGGTTCACGCATCGCGTTTTCACGACACCGCACTGACGGGACAGCGTCTCACTGCACCGTCACGACGGATGGACACGTCGGACGATGCCATCTGCTGCCTGTTGGTGGTGCACCGATCGGATGGATTTCCGACTCGGTGACGATGGTTGCACGTCCTGAAGGGGATCAGGTCGTTCTCACGCGAATGAACGTCGACTCCGGAATCGAAGAGCGGAGTGGCATCCTCTCGCGTTGGCCGAGACTCTCGGCTGATGGTCGGTGGCTGCTGTGTGACTGCCGCGACTTCGACAAGGGAACCCCGTCACTGACCGTCATCCGCACGGACGATCCGACAGTGCGGCGGCGCATCACCATTCGCGGCCCACACGCCGACCCCGTCGATGTGTGGTGGCGGGATGCACGCGCACGGCAGCACATCGCACGTGTGGCACTCTCGAAGGGTTATGGTGAGCCGCGCATCGGCGTGGCGTACCGACTCACCGCAAAGGCTTTTGATCAATCGGGCCAGGTGCGCAGCATGCCTGTCCGCATGTTCTCGGTCTCTGACACGTCGATCGCATCGATCGACTCGACGGGCTTTCTGATCGGTCATCGCGCTGGCCCTGTGACGGCCTACCTTTCTGCGGGCGGGTGGCGACGCGACAGTCTCGTGCTGAACGTCGCGGTCAATCGTCGTGACACACTCTTCACGGAAGGCTGGCGGCACGACATCGAACCGACATGGATTGAATTTGGGGAGCCGCGCCCGCTGATCACGACAGATCGTGCCGTCGGCAGCGCCTTTTCCACGAACGGCGACGGCCGCTTCCACAGCGGTGCCGTCACACGTGCTGACTTCCCCACGACAGGTGGGCTGTCGCTTTCGACGACCATTTCCACGCCGATCACCCTCTCCCAGTGGCAGGAGCTCGAAGTCGAGCTGAACCTTGCGGTCGACACCGCCTTGGTTCGGCGATGGAATAGCCGGTCCGGGTACTTCTGGGCAATGGGCCACTCTGGTGCAGCACCCGTCCGCTGTCATTTCAAGTATCCTAGCGGTCCGGAAGGCGATCGTTACGGTGAGACGCTCCAAATGGATCTCAAGCAGTCCGCCGTGGTCCGAAGCGCCTCTCCTTCGATGCGCGCCGGGCGCTGGACGAAACTGATTGTGCAAGTCTTTCCCGACGGCCGATGCGGCATCGCGCTCAATGGCATCGCCCTCCTGGTCGCCGGCGAGACTTCCCCATTCACTGTCGTCCCCGCGCGTGCGCGGATAGTCGTGATGGGGAACTCACATCAGACGAGGATTCTCGTCGGCCCGATCACACTGCGCGAAGGAGTCGACACGGCGATAGACTGGAGCATGACTCAACCCGCGGCCCGGCGCACCTCGTTCGAGACGGATGCTGCGAAGACAAAGAGCGGCCTCGCATCCACGCGGAAACTCCCCTGATCTCGCCACCACAACGCCCCGCCGCCGCATGAAGCGCGACAGGGCGTCGTCACGCCCTGATCGGCTTGGACCGAAAAGGCAAATCGGCTGCGACCCAGATGAGTGATCGACTTCAGCCGGTGGTCCGCCGGGATCCAGTCTTCGATCGACAGAAAGCTGATCGCTGAGCAACGTCGTTTCCTGCTCGTCGACTCCACGCATCGCGCCGCTCCGAAGAGGGGCTACCAGCCACGCAGGAAGAATCGCGCCACGGAGGCCGAATCGCGCTACAATCTCAACACGCGCTTGAAGTGAAAAACCCCGCAATCCCAACCGGATTGCGGGGCTCTTCCCGATGATCAGGCGCCGAAGTGCCGGCACACGTTCGCCGAATTTTCAATACGCTGACAGCCCTACGGCACGTAGTAGAGGTCGCGCCCGTCGCAGAGCTGCAACGTCGAATCCCGACGCCTGTTGACGCACTCCCGCGTGAACGTCGTCATCGCATCGCGGGTCCACCCATCCATCCAGTCAGCATGCAACGACCGGCCGCCACGAATCGACGACGAATACATGTCGCTCGAGAGCCGCCACTGCAGCGGCCGGGAATTCGCCGTCACCGGGAACGCGACAATCTCCTCGACGCGCGGCAACCCGATCGGGTGCGTCGACGGGCAGTACGACGTGCCACCGCCCACATAGATCGCATAGGCCATGTGCGACTGGTGATCCGGAGAATCCAGGTCGCGCCCGTTCCAGCATTCCGGGAACGCCACGGACAACATCACTTCGTCGCCCACCGGACAGTTGGGAATGAACCCCTCGGTATTCGGGATATTGGCGCGCGAACAGTACCAGTTTGCGTGCGGCTGATAGCCCGTGGCATTCTTGTTCCCCGCGATCATGCGCAGGCCAGCAGGAATCGGCTGGAGCCCTTCGGGCGGCAGAATGTGACTCTTGTAGTAGAACGTGCCGCGTGACGGGATCTGGATCTCCTGCGTGACGGCATCGTACACCGCCGGGAACCAATAGGCGGTGCGGTTCGCCGTCCCGCCGTGACAGGTGCTGTTTCCCGAGTTCGTGACGGACTGCGTCGTCGTCGTGCCGGTTATCCCAGCGTTACCGAAAAACATGTGCAAGTGGCCCGCGAACGGCTGATCCGGAAACACGATAGGATCGAAGAAGCCAAACTTCGTGAAGCTGCACGACATCCGGAAGTTGCCTTCCTGAGCCAGAGTGCCAGGCTGACTCGTGGATGGCCGGATCAGGGACACACCCTGACCAGGGTCGCCCATTGGCACGGTCACCGTCGCACCGAACCCACTCATGCCCGGCGAGGGGTTCGTAATCACTTCCGTGCGAAGCCGGCCAACGTCGCAGCGGATGACATTCGAGCCTGGCGGAAGCTGCGTGGAGAACGACGCCTGATTGCACACGATGCGACCGGCAGCGTCTTGCGTCACAAACTGCCCGCTCGAAGCCACCAGTCGTACTGCGCGGAGCCCCGTGAAGTTCTCGCAGAACGCGCTCGGATTCGAGCAGAATGTCCACGTGGTGTCGCCTGGCGGCGGGGGTGGCGGCGGCGCCGCAGCACGCACGGTCACGAGACGAGTGGCCGTGATCGCAACAGCGGTGACCGTCGCGCGCACTGTCAGTGCTGTACCGGCTGTCGTACCGGTGAAGGTGCTGCGGTAGGTCGAGTCGCTGGCGCTGTAGGTAACAGCGCTCAGCGTGCCCGCGCTTGTTCCGCCCGTGGCGGTCACGCTGACCGCGAGGCCTGCGCCACGCTTGTTCCCCAGCGCGTCGCGCGGCGTGATGCTGACCACACTGGTCCCGCCCACCGACACGGTATCGAGACTCACCGCCAGCGTCGTCGTGCTGGCCGACACGGGGCCAGCCGTCACGCGCACGCTCCGTGTCTGCGCAAGCGTCACGCCAGCAGCAACCGCGCGCACGGTCATGGCCGTGCCGACGGCGGTGCCAGTGAACGTGGCACGATAGCTCGAATCACTGGCGTTGAAGGTCACGCCACCGACGGTGCCGGTCGACGTGCCGCCGGCGGCCGTCACGCTCACCGTCTGACCACTGCCCAGTAGATTGGACTGCGCGTCGCGCGGCAACACGGTCACCAAGCTGCTGCTCCCGACCGGAACGGTATCGGCACTCAGCGTCATCGTGCTGACGCTTGCGCTGGGCGCTCCAGCCGCAATCGTGATCGGAAAACTCACGGACGCGAGCCCGGAACTCGACAGCTGCACGCGTGCTTGACCCACCCGTCCACTCACGCCGATCGCGGGGAAGACCGCGCTCCCGGCACTCGACGTGCTGACGGGGCCAGCACCGGTAATCGTGG
>JANNVN010000453.1:0-27926 GCA_031414435.1 Gemmatimonadaceae bacterium | reverse complement strand
CCCCAGCCAAGAAAAAGTAATCGACTCCATGCCGTTCCGCTGGACGGGGGGGGCGAGTGGTGCAGGTCACGCTGAAGCCAACCTCCGCGCGCAGCTCCAGCAGGCGGCGGGCGATCGTCGTCTTCCCGGTACCGGATGGGGCTGCCAGACTGACTGGAAACGTTGGCGTGCTCATCCTGTCCTCATTCCAGGTTCTCGACTTGCTCGCGCATCCGCTCAAGTTCTTCCTTAATGAGAACAACGTCTCGTTGCATCGCCGAGTCGTTGGCTTTGCTTCCGGTCGTGTTCGCTTCGCGGACCATCTCCTGAAGAATGAACCCCAATCGCTTTCCCACCGCCTCGCTGCCCGGTTCGGCAATCGCCGCTCGGCACGCCGTGTTGTGAGACGCAAACCGACTCAGCTCCTCGCCAACGTCGACCCGGTCGGCGAGGATCGCGATCTCCTGCGCCAGCCGCTGTGGATCGACGGCGATACCGCCGGCCAGGTCACGGACCGCGCCGGCGAGGCGGTCCCGTTGCTCGATGAGTCGCTGTGGTGCACGTGCGGCCAGTCTGGCCAGCGCGCTCTCGATGATCACCAGCCGATCGAGGAGGTATTGCGCGAGCCGCGTCCCCTCCGCTGAACGCATCCGCACAAACGCCTGTATGGCGTCCCCGGCGAGTGCCAGCAAGGCTGTCGCATCGATCGTCGCGATCGAGGTGTCGTCATCGACTGCACTGGTCAACACGTCGGGCAGGCGCAACAACGACGCGATGTCGACTCGCGTGTCGATGCCGGCATCCAGCGGAATGGCCCGGAGCTGCGCGGCGTACGCCATCAGTCGCGCAACGTCGATGCGTGGCCCGTCGCTCGAGTCCCGGTCAATGCGAAGTGCGAACGTGACATGCCCGCGACTGACGTGCCGACGGAGGAGTTCCCGAATCTCGGGTTCGAGCCGCATCAGTGCAGGCGGCAACTTGATCGACGGCGTGAAGAAGCGATGATTGACGCTGCGGACCTCAACCGACACCCGATACGGTCCCACCATCGCGTCCGCGTTCCCATAGCCCGTCATGCTTTGCAGTACGCCGATCACCGATGTGTCAGTCATCAGTTCCAGAAGCTCCACCGCACACCATACACGGTCAGCGCACCAGGCATCAGCAATCCGGGCACCGTGGAATAGGGAAGGCCGAGCACGTTGCGCAGTTGAGCGGTGATCGTGGCGTCCTTGAGCGTGAACTCGGCACGAAGTCCGAGAGGTGTGCCGCCGAACGTTGGCAGCACGACGACCTGTCCAGCCGCGTTGAGCAGGGGGAACGCGGCCGACGTCCGGTACTCGGCCAGTCCAGCGAGGACGAAGTCGAACCCGCCGGTTTTCGTTTTCCCCGTCCAATGATAGCGCCAGGTCAGTTCACTGCGGACCTGCGTCTGGGGCCGGTACCAGCCCACCTTGTCCCACTGCGTGCCCTGCATGTGCAGTGAAAACCCGCGGAAGAGCGGACCGACGATAGTGAAGGTGGCGCCAAGCGCCCGTCCTTCGACGACCGCCGGCGCGGCGCGATCGAAGAGCCCCGGGGCGCGAAGCACCGCGCTGTCCCGGTACACAGCCCCACCCTGGAGCCAGAGCGATCCGACCTTGATTGCAACCTCACCGCGCGCCGCCTTCGCCGTGGGGAGGAAGACCTGTTCCAGCACATTCGTGGAGTCCTTGGGCAGGTCCAGTATGCCGGTCGTTCCGTATGAGACGGCGCCGGTCACGGCAAATCGCGCAACCGGCTGCAGGCGCACGAATGCATCGGCGCGCGTCACTTCGTCGAATGGGTTCCGCTCGGCCCAGCCGGAAATCGTGACGCGTCCGAGATCGATCCCCACGCGCGCCGACGGCTGATGCAAGGTTTGCCCACTCACACGCCGCAGTCGCTCGGTGGCCGAGACACGGAGCCGCGCAGACGACCAGCCAGCCGTTGCCACGTACTGGACACTTGTGCTCGTGGTATCGGCACTGTCGGCGGCAAACCCTCTCGGCACATCCGCACTGCGAAACGTCGTCTGCTCCTTGTTGTTGCGAGAGACGGCCATCAACTGCAGCCAGCGGCCATGATTCACATCGCCGATACCCAGGCGCAGGTACGCGTCGCGCTGCACCTGCTCGTAGCCAGGAATCGCACGGCCCGTCGCGAGATAGGACTCCTCGTTGATCAGCGACAGCGTTTGTTGCGTTGCGCGCACCCGCAGGAGCGTCGCGTCCACGCTCCACGTTGGCTTGACGATGCCGATTCGTGTGAAAATTGTCGTCGCATCGCCGTCGCCGCCAAGCTTTCGGTCGTCGGTGCTCCGCTGTTGCAGCATCGCCTGCAGCGCGAACCCATTCTTCGCGCGTCGGGCGAGATAGCCGCGGAACGTGTTGCTCCGGTTGTCACCCGTCAGCACGTCAGCACGCGTTTGCGCCGTGAGCCGCTGGGGGCCACGCCAGGAGCGCATCAGCAGCCGCAGTTCGTTCGCCCCCCGTTCGACCACCAACTCCTCGAGCGCGGCGATCGGAAACAGTGTCAAGTCGGTCGCACCGAAACTCCGGGCGTCCATCGGTTCGAGCTCAATGCCGTCGAGAAAGAGGCGCACGCGCGACGCGTCGCCGTTGTAGGCGGCAACTTGCGGTGCGAGGTAGAACCGTGCGTGCAATGACGCCAGCCCCGGCACACGATCGAGGAAATCCGCCAACGTCAGCGCCCCGGTGGCAAACAGACTGTCGCGGTTCCATCGGTGCGACATGCCAACCTCGGTCAACAGCGGGGCGTCGGCTTGCGGCAGCGCGCCGAAGACAGAGTCGGCAAGCGCGATCGAATCAGCCCTCACCTTGAGCACTGAATCGACCGCGGAGCGCTGCTGTGCGATGAGTGGCGCGGCCACGCCGAACGCGGCACTCACCAGCAAGCGGATCAGGCAATCCCTCAGCTGACCCTCGCCCGTACATATTCGACAAACGTGCCAACCGGGCGGCCCGTTGGCCCCTTGGGCAGCGACACGAGATCGTTCTCAGAGTATGCCGTGCCCGCGACATCGAGATGCACCCACGGATACCCCTCGGCGAACACCTTCAGGAAAAGCGCCGCCGTGATCGAGCCAGCAGCCCGACCGCCGGTGTTCTTGATGTCCGCCGTATCGGACTTGATCTGTTCCTCGTAGTCGGCGCAGAGCGGCAATTCCCAACCCGGTTCCGAGGCGCGGGCGCCGGCGGCAAGGACATCCTTGACCAGTGCCGCGTCAGTGCCGAACACACCCATCAACGAGTTTCCGAGGCCGATCACGACGGCGCCAGTCAGCGTGGCCGCGTCAATCACGGCAACAGGGTCATACTTCTTTGCATAGTGCAGTACGTCGGCCAGCACCAGTCGACCTTCCGCGTCGGTATTCACAATCTCGATGAACGTGCCGTTTGACGCCTGCACCACGTCACCAGGATTGATCGCCGTGCCCGATGGCATGTTCGTGACGGCGCCCACCAGTCCGACAACGTTGATGGGCAGCTTCAGTCGTGCGATCGCCTCCATCGCACCGAGTACACCGGCGGCGCCGCTCATGTCGTACTTCATCCACTCCATACCTGGCGCCGGCTTGATGGAAATGCCGCCGGTGTCGAAGCACACGCCCTTCCCTGCCAGCACGACCGGGCGCGCATCGCCGGCACCGCGATACTCGAGTGCGATCAGCCGCGGCTCCTGCGGCGTGCCCTGCGCCACAGCCAGGAAGCTGCCCATACGGAGCGCTTCCATTTCGCGACGACCGAGGACCGTCGCCTCGAGCCCATGCCGCGATGCGATGTCTCGGGCTGCATCGGCGAGTGTGTCGGGCGTGCACAGGTTGCCTGGCATCATCTGCAGCCGTCGGGCGAGCGCGTATCCCGCCGCAATTGCCTCACCGCTTGCGAGGCCCTGAGCTCCGGTCGTCAGATCAGACACGAGGACCGTGATGCTCTCCAGCGCGACCCGAGGCTCCTTCGGCGCCGCCTTCAACTCACGGTACTCCCATGCACCCATCGACGCGCCGACGATCAGCTGCTCAACGGCGTTCGCATCAATGTCAGATGGTACAAATAACGAGAGTGAAGAGACGTTGCTGCCGTTGGCACGACGACCGGCGAGCTGCGCCGCACGCTTGAGTGCCGAGGATCGATCGGTGACCTCGCCCATACCGATCAGCAGAATGCGCTCCGGTCCATTCGCACCGCCGGCCAGGTGAAGGACTTCATCACGCTTTCCGGCAAAAGCGGCGCGGTCGAATGATCGAGCGATCGCACCGCCGAGCACCCCATCGAGTGCGGCGAGAGACTCCGGTGCTACCTCCCCCTTCGGGATGAGCACGGCAAGAACGCCTGTTTGGAGCGTGTGCGGATCTGCGCGACGGACGGCGTACGAAAGTGGCATGACTCGGCGGTAGGGAGATCGTGAGGGGGCCAACATCGGAGCAACGGGCGGTTCGAGGCGTGGCCGACAGGCAAGTTAGCGGGCTGGATTCGAAGTTCGCATGGCGTGGTACACAGGCCTCTGGGGGCAGTTCGACGCGTAGCGTTTCTCGCTGAGGTCCGGCGCGTCCAGAGAGCGACCACAGCCGTGACCGCCAGCTGAGATCGGTCGTCCCGAAGACAACAGCGGTCCGCTGCACTCTCCGCTGGACCCATCCACCGCCAAGCCTCCTGTGATTTTCCGCCGCCGTCCGGCAAGCACTCCACTGATCGTGAGCACGAGCATCATGCGGCGCGCATCGTCGCAGATGCCCGCCCCGCAGGGGCCGAGCCTCCCGATGAGTGGCGTCGCTGCCCGAACCGGCACGCTGCCACAGGCGGACATCGCCGCGGCCGTCCGTGATTCAGGGTGCGTGATTGCGTTCCTGGCCAGTGGAGGGGCGCGCGCGAATCTCACCACGCGCGCGTACGACGTCATCACCTCGCCGCAAGGTTGCGGACTGGGTCGCAGCAGTTCCATGCCAGCGTTCGCCGAGCAGTTCTGCGACTCTGCCGAGGGAAAGCGGCGCCTGGTGCAGGCGCTGGCTGTGAACCGGCCAGCGAGTGATCCGACAGCGTTGCTGACGCGCATGGCGATCACGTCATGGGTCCGCACTGTGGGACTTGCGGCGCAGGCGCGCGACGTGACCGAGGCGGCCGCGACCGGGCTCCCAGACTGGCACACGCCCGGCGACGTGTAACCGTCCGAGTCGCAGTGGGCTTGTCAGCTGGCGGTATCTCAACCACCGTGGGGCATGCGAATCACACTCAGAAGACTGTCCCCGTGGCCGTTCGCCCTCGCATTTGGGCTGGCTGCGCTGGTTCAGCCGCAGTCGCTGGCGGCTCAGAATCAGAGCCGGGCCTCCGCAGCGACGCAGGGGTTCGATAGCGCGGAATGCCGAGTCGCCTGTGTGCTCGATACGCTGACGATTGATCTGGATCGCGCCCGTCGCGCGCAACCAGGCGCGATCACTGCCACATTCGTTCTGATCGACACTGTTGCCGTCGCCAAGCGTGGCGCCCCTCCAGCCCCACGTGAGCGCCCCGTCCCCATATCGGTAACGAGCGACTCCGCGCCTGCTGCCGCTGTCGTGGCAACGGCTCGACTTGCTGACAAACGGCTCGATGATGCTCGCGTCGCGCGACGAGCAGTCGTGACGTGGGTGCTGCCACCGCAACTTCTGCAGCGGTTGCTGCGAGCATCGTCGGTCAATGTCATGGTGGACGGCCGTGCTCATCCGCTCACAGGCGAGATGGTCTCCGCGACGCGAACCTTGCTGGAGTCGGTGCGCACAACGATCGGATCATCGCCGTACTCGGCGCGCGCGCAGCTGTACGTCGCGACGTTTGTCGCCTTCGGCGTTCCGGGCGACAGTACGCTGGCGGAGGACGTGGGCACTGCCACCGAGCCGCTGATGCTCCCCGACGCGACTACGCCGCCACCAACGCGGGTGGCGACTCTGACGCTCGTTGGCCGGGGGCCGGAGACCAGCGCCCTCCTCGTGCAGGAGGATGGTACCGGTGCCGCGCCGATTTTTGGCATCTCCGAACCGGTGACCGTCATCCTGCCAGGTCGTAGTGGCCGCCGCGGCGCGGTGACGGGCAAGGTACTGGCACGACAGCGCGTCGAAGTCCTTCGGGACGCGTGTCTGGGTGCGAGGGTCTGGACGTATCTGCTCGCGCTCTCGCCGGCAGATCTCCTCACTGTGCAACGCGGGGCGCCTGCGTCATCCAGACCCGGTGAGACGTTCGATCGATGGAGCGGCACGGCGGTCAGGGAAGCGGTGGCCGCGCGGATGACTCCGGCAGAGCAACGCAGTCTGTCCGCCAGCCGGCCGATTGTCGCGCAATTTGTCCGCGAGCGCGCGAGTACCGGCCTTCGCGAGCGCGATGTGCAGGTGCTGGCGGCGCTGCCGAAGGGAGCGGGGTTCGTGACGAACTTTGGCGTCATCGCACGGGATGGGGCCGGCGGCTGGCGTTTTCCGGGCTTTACGTTGAGGTCGGTGAGCTGCCCCCAGGGCTAGCCGTGCGCTGCGCATGTCTCCTAATTCGAGTGTCACCGTCGATTTGCCGTCCGACGCGGACGCCGGTTCGCCCCGGCCGATTCCGTCGTGCCCACCTGACACGGTCGCAGCGTACGAGCCTCGTCACCACGAACCCAGAGGGAGTGGCATGAACGCATCCGTCTCGAATTCCGAAGAAGAAGTGCTCTCGTTGAACGGCGTCAAGGACGTTGCGCGCGCGAACGGAGCGATCATCTCAGAGGGTGTACTCGCGGGTGTCATCGCCGCCACGGCTGTGGCAGCGGTGTTTCTGGTGGTTGATCTCATGGCGGGAGAGGCGTTCCGCACACCACGTCAGCTTGGCGCAATGCTGCTCAGCGTGTTCGGTGCTGCGCCCGCGAGCGGCGACGTCGCTACACCACTCGCACTCTATACCCTGCTCCACTTCATCGCATTCATCGGCGCGGGTGTCATGGCCGCGGCCATCGTGCAGGTGACGATGAAGCAACCAGCGGCAATTCTGTTGTTCGTCATCCTCTTCTTTGCCTTCGAAGTAGCCTTCACCGGATTCGTCGCGTTCCTGGATGTGACATCAGTCGGACATGTGACACCGGTACAGGTCGCGCTCGGCAACGTCGTCGCCTCCGTGGCGATGGCGCTGTTCTTCAGAGCACGGCATCCGAAGCTGCGGTCGATCGGGCGAACTCTGTCCGCCGAGGAGTAGAGCGCGACTGGGCGCCGTGATGTGGAACCTCGCGGCGCCTGAGTTGCTCCCCGGACTGGACCCGCAGTTAGCTGACGTCTAGATGACGTCAGAGCATCCAGCGCATGTCGTCTGATCGGAAGCACGTGCTGCAGGGACGCGGCGATCTGACATCTCGGAGCTGGCGAAGGCGGCATGCTCGGAGCCTCGAGCACCTTCGGCTCCGCGTGCAGTTCGGAAGCGATCTCTGCGCCAGTGGACAAGGGAAAACAGCACGCCGCCTCCGGTCTCCCGGGGCGGCGTGCTGTTTTGCGCCTCAGCCTGAACGAAGGACTGTGCTTCCTCCGGTTGACGCTTAGTTGAAGGTGTAGCGCAGGCCCAGCTGCAGGCGCCAGACGTCATTGATGTCCGCGGTGCGCTCGAACGTCCGTGAAGGCAGATCCTGACCGATGTTGCGCAGGCGGAAAATCGGATTTCCGCTTGCTGAGGGCGCCAGCGGGATCAGCGGCTGATTCGTCACAACGCGCTGTGCTCCGCCCCAGTTCTTGTTGATCAGGTTCCCGACGTTGAGAATGTCGGCGCGCACCTGAATGCTGTTCTTCTGACCACGGATGTTGGTGAAGACATCCTGTGTAATGCTGAGGTCAGCACGGAACACCGTCGGCAGGAAGAGCGCACCACGCTGTGCGATGCTGCCGCGATTCTTGCTCAGGTACGGATCCCCACTCACATAGCGATCCCATGCCGTCGACTGCTCGGCGACGGTGAAGGTCTTTGCGATCGTTGCCGGGTTTGTCGTCACCACGCCACCAGACGTGATGGAATAGGCCTGGAAGTTCGTTTCGCTGACGTTCCGCGGAATGTACAGCAGGTCGTTCGACGTTCCACCGTCGCCGTTGAAGTCACCGCCATAGGTGTAGCTCGTGTTGCCAAGCGTCCGCAGCTCATTGAAGACCGAGATACCGGTCGCGCCGAAACTGAAGTACTGCTTACGGTACGAAGCAACCACGAAGGCGCGATGGCCGAGGAAACCGCCCGAGTAGCCGACGCCCGGGTTATTCGGGTCGCCGGGCTGCTGGTTCGTACTCCAGCTGCCGAAAGCGATCGACCCTGGGTCGACGGTATTACGCGACGAACCGTAGCTGTAGGCAGCCTTGGCGAAGAAGCCGCTCGAGAAGGCCTTCTCGAGCGTGGCCGACGCGACGTACGATGTACCGATGCTCTGGTTCTTGAGGACGATCGCGTTGTCGATGTTCGTGTTGATGCGATTGATCGTACCGCCGCCGATCCAGCGTGGGCGGTTGTCAGGTCCGACGAACCGACCGTTCGGATTCGAAAGATTCGCATTGATGTAGTACGTGCCGTTGACGTCCTGATTGTACAGGTACTCGAGCGTGCCGATCATCCCCCACGGCAGGCGCTGGTCGATGGCAAGGTTCGAGCGCCAGGTCTGTGGGAACCGATAATCCTGGTCCGTGAACGCCAGTTCATACGTGGCAGCAGGTGCGCCCGTGACCGTCGCCGGCTTGTAGGCGCTGGGGTCCGGGTTGAATGGCCGGTTGAGCACCGGCACCGTTGGGGTCGAGACGCGCGCATCGAAACCGGTCAGCGTACCATTGGCACCCACCTGGTTTGACACCCAGACGTACGCGGGACTTCCCGTGAAGATGCCGCTGCCGCCACGAACCTGCGTGCTGCGGTCACCGCGGGCATCCCAGTTGAAGCCGAATCGCGGTGAATACAGGACGTTCGACCCAGGCAGCTTGTCGGTGCGATACCTCTGCTCCTGACCGATTTCATCGCGGAAGGCCAGGTTCGGAACGTTCGCGTTGGCGAGCGCTGTGTTCTTGAACCGCGGCACGTCGACGCGGAGACCGAGCGAGAGCTTGAAGCGCGGCGTGATGCGAAACTCATCCTGCAGATAGGCACCGGCGTAGAGCACATCCAGCGGCTGGACCGGCTTTTCCTGACCTGGGATGTTGTTGAAGCGGACCTGAAAGCGGTTCAGCGCCACGGTCGACGTCGTCCGGCTCGGATCAGTCAGGAAGCCGTTGGCGTCGGTGTAGAAATCGGCCAGCGAGTTGTAGACGTAGACGCTTTGCGAACCAGGGAAGAACACGTTCTCGGAGCGATACCGCTGTGCTGTGACACCGAACGTGACTTCATGGCGATCGGAGGTCACGGTCAGGTTGTTCTGGAACTGGAAGGTGTTGTAGCGCAGCTCATTGTTCGGCGTGAACGGCTCAGCGCCGAACGAGAGATACGTGTTACCACCCTGCAGGATGTCCACCAGCGGAAAAAAGGACCCGCGCGGCTCACGGCTTTCGTCGTTCTTGGTATACCCGACGATCATGTTATTCGACACGCTCGAGCTGAACTGCGAGTTCCACTCTCCGACCAGCGACTTGATATTCTCCAGAATCGCGTAGTTCGAGTTCTGGAAGCTCATTGCGTCGGTGCGACTGTTTCGGTTGCCGAAGCCGAGCGAGTTCGAGCTCGAGGAGATGACGTCCGTCTTCGAGTCGAGCTGGATGTAGCGAAGGCTGAACTTGTTGGCGTCGTTCGCGTTGAAGTCGAGCTTGGCAATGATGCGCTTGGCGGGGGTCTCGAAGTCGTAGCCGTTGACCGGACCGGTTTCGTACTGGAATCGGTCCCTGAGGAACGTGGACAGCGCCGTGACATCAGTCTCAAGCACCCGGGTCCTGTTTCCCCTGACGGTGTCAGTTCCTGAATTCGTCAGGAAATTCGTACCCGGGCGGGTCTGCTCGTCCTGTTCGTAGTTGACGAAGAAGAAGAGTTTGTTCTGGATGATCGGACCGCCGAGGCGGGCGCCCGTCTGCGCGAAATTGAACGTGCCGCGGTTGAACGGGAGGCGACCGGCATTCTCGCCGACGAAGCTCTCGTCGCGCTGGAGACGGTAGACCGAGCCGGAGAACGTGTTGGTACCGCTCTTGGTCACCGCGTTCACGCCGGCGCCGACGAAGTTGCCCTGGCGAACGTCAAATGGCGCAACGTTGACCTGCACCTGGTCGACGGCGTCGAGCGGGATCGGCGCCACACCGGTACGACCACCCGGCGTCGCTCCGCTACCCAGGCCGAAGGAGTTGTTGAAGTACGAGCCGTCGACGGTGATGTTGTTCAGGCGGCTGTCCTGGCCGGCGAACGATTGGCCTGATGCCTGCGGCGTGAGTCGCGTGAAGTCGTTGATCGAGCGGTTGATCGTCGGCAGCTGCTCGAGGGCATCGCGGCTGACCGTGGTCGCGGCGCCGGTGCGCGACGAGCTCAGCACACCGCCGCTCTGCGCGGTAATCGACACCGCGGCCAGCTGCACGGCCGCGGGGGCGATCACGAAGTTGACTTCCGTCGTGACGCCGAGCTGAATCGCGATGTTGGTCTGCGTCCGTGGTGCGAAGCCGATGGTAGTCGACGTGACCGTGTACGGACCTCCGACGCGCATGCCGGGTATGGTATAGCGACCATCCGTTCGCGTGAGCGCCTGATAGGCGGTGCCCGACGGAAGGTGCAGGGCGCGGACGCGTGCACCCGCGACGCCTTCATTGCTGGTTTGCGCCGTGACCCGGCCCGTGAGGGAACCGGTCGTGACGCCCTGCGCAGGCAAAATCGTCGCAAACGCGGCAAAACTCACCGCGATCAACGACGCAACAAAGATTTTCTTCATTCCAAATCTCCAGAAGTGAAATACCGCGACCGCGGGCCGTCGTTACAAAGCTAGATACAGACGCAACCTTAATAGTAGAGCTCGCTAGGAGCTCGTTACTCATGGCTGCAACGTCCGGGTCGAACGCGAAAAGGCTCGCACCAAGACCTTCGGAGGCTTCCGGCTCGTCGCGACAACGTCAGCCGACGAGCGGGTGCTGACCGAAGCTGTAAGTAAGCTGTAAATCGGCCGGATCGACGGCACGTATCGGCCGGGAAGGCTCGCCGTGACCGAGGAGTTACAGATTCAGCCGTTGCCGATTTCGGAGCGGCGCGGACGCGTGGCGAGGCGGCCAAAGTCGCGAGCCCTGCGCGACAGGCGGCGTCACGCACGGAGACGCGGCGCGACGTGGGACAGTACCCGGGACGAGACTCGAACTCGTATACCCCGAAGGGTGGGGGATTTTGAGTCCCCTGCGTCTACCGATTCCGCCACCCGGGCAGGTGGTCTGACGGAATATAAACGGGATTGATGTTTTCTGCTAAGTCGCTGACACTGCACAGGTTACGCTGGAGGACTCACGTGCGTAACGCGGCGCGGCCAGATGCCACCCGTATCCAGCTACACTGTGGAAAACCCGCCATTGCGCGCCATTCCGCACCGTTCCCCCCCGAATTTCCACCCGGGGCTGAGCGACGGTGCGACGGCCGGATGTGCTGTCATCTCATGTCGTTGGCCGTCTACCGAAGCCCATGGCCACCCTGCGTCACTGGTACCCATCGATCAGCCCGCTGACGTGGAGCTCGGTATCATGGAGCTGCGGTCGCATCTGCGGCGTGCACGTCAGCACCAGCTGTCGTCCGGTGCGGACACGCGCCCGCAGCCCCTCTCGATTCAATGCCGTGATGCTGGTGATGCGCCCCGCAGACTGCGCGTTGTCGAGGCTGCAGACGATTGGCGTGGTCATGTCGACTCCATTGCGTAAGGGGCGAAGCCGCCGTTGCTGCACGACAGCACGCTGCGCGTTGCGTCGTTTGGCCGAAGCGTACACCATCAAGAATCTTGAACTTCAAGCTCCCCCCTACGGCTCACCTCGTCAGACGCCCCTGCCATGCCGACGACGCCAGACACGAACGCCAGTCTGAAGACCGGGGTCCTCGCTGAGCGCACCGGTACCACCACGCCCACGATCATCTACTACGAGGGCGCCGGACTCCTGCCCAACGCGGAACGACAGGCGGGCGGGCAGCGGCGGTATGGTGCGGCGGTATGGTGCGCAAGACGCGGAACGCCTGCAGTTCTTCCGCCGACGTCGCGACTTCGGATTCACCATCGAGCACGTGCGCGACCTAGTGAGCGTCGTCGAGGACAATTGCGTCGGCGGACCCGGTCCTGCATGCGTCCCGCTCGCGCAGCACACGGCGCGCCCCCACGCGGCGACGTCCGTCGCACCATCACGGCCCCGGCGCCGTGAGCGCGCATGACGCGCACCCTGCTCCTCTACGTCGTGGCGGCGCTGGCCGAGATCGGCGGCTGTTTCTGTTTTTGGATCTGGCTGCGCGATGGCCGCAGCGCGTGGAGCGCGAGTGGTGGAATCATGTTGCTGGCACTATTCGCGTGGTTGCTGACGCGCGTGGACAGTGCATTCGCAGGCCGCGCGTACGCCGCCTATGGCGGTGTCTACATCCTCACATCGCTCGCGTGGCTCTGGATCGTCGAGGGTGTGCGGCCGGACCGCGCTGACGTCGTCGGCGCCTGCCTGTGCCTCGCGGGATCGGCCGTGATCCTGCTCGGGCGCAGCGCTTCGCGCATGCCGTAGCGAACGGGCCCCAGCGTCATCCAGCCATGCAGAGCAGCACGACCAACAGAAATCCCGAGCAGGACATCGTGGTGGCCACGGTGGTCTTCGGGACTTCGTGTGCATCGACCAACAGCTCCTCTCGTCACCACCGGAACGTTGGCCAGCACCACCAAGGGGAGCTGCGGACCGTTCACGCGAGGTGACCTGGTTCCGAGTAGCGGAGCAAGCGCAGCGCATTGACGATGACGACGAGCGTACTGCCTTCGTGGACGATCACCGTCGGGCCGATGCCAACCAGCCCGCCGACGGTCACCACGATCAGCACCGCGATCACGGCCAGCGACAGCGCGAGATTCTGCGCGATGATCCGTCGCGACTGGCGGCTCAGCCCGATGGCGAATGGCAGGCGTCCGAGATCGTCGCCCATCAGTGCCACGTCGGCCGTCTCGAGTGCAGCAGCGGTACCAGCCCCACCCATCGCGATGCCGACCGTGGCGTGCGCCAGCGCAGGCGCGTCATTCACTCCATCCCCCAGCATGGCCACGCGTCCGGTCGCCGCCAGTTCCGTGATCGCCGTCACCTTGTCCTCCGGCATGAGCCCGGCGCGGACCTCGTCGATGCCCACCGCCGCCCCGACGGCGTTCCCAACGCCGGCGTTGTCGCCGGTCAGCATCACGATGCGGCGGATGCCGACCGCTCGGAGGCGCTCGAGCGTCTGCTTGACGTCGGCCCGCGGTTCATCAGCGATTCCGATCACTCCGAGCCACCGTGTACCGTGCCGTACGACCATCGTGGTGCGTCCGCGGTGCTCGAGGCGTTCGACATCAGCGCGGATCGGCGCCGGAATGCCCGCCGCGCCCGCGTCCTCCTCCTCGAACATCAACAGCCGCCCGACATCGGCCGCCGCACCCTCGACCGATGAACGCAGGCCGCGCCCTGTCACCGACACGAGATCGCCGGCCACCGGCACCGTGACGCTGCGTCGCGTCGCTTCAGCGAGGATGGCGCGCGCCAGTGGATGCTGTGAACGCTGCTCCACCGCGGCGCTCACGCGCAGCAAGTCTGTGTCGGCAACGCCGTCGGCCGGAAGAAGGTCAGTCACACTCGGCTCGCCACGCGTGATCGTCCCCGTCTTGTCGCGCGCCAGGATGTCGATATTTCCGAGAGATTCGAGATGCGCACCGCCCTTGATCAACACGCCTTTTCGTGCGGCCTGCGCGATGCCCGCCAACACCGCCGCGGGCGTGCCCAGCGCAAGCGCGCACGGCGACGCCGCCACCAGCAACGCCATCGCGCGGTAGAACGACTCGGTCCACGTCCACCATCCCATCACCGATGGCAGGATGATGACGACCACGTCCGCGATCAGCACCAGTGGTACGAACACCCGCTCGAAGCGATCCGTGAATCGCTGCGTTGGCGCCTTCTGCGTCTCCGCCTCGGCCACCAGTTTCACCACGCGATCCAGGGTGCGATCACCAACCACGGCGGTCACCGTGACGACCAGCGCACCCTCGCCATTGACCGATCCGGCGTAGATCAGCGAGCCGACCCCCTTCTCCACCGGCACGCTTTCACCGGTGATCGGCGCCTGGTTCACGCTCGATGTGCCGCTCTTCACCGTACCGTCCACCGGAAACCGTACTGCAGGCTTGATGACGACGCGATCACCCTGGCGCACCTCCGCGACGGGCACATCAACCTCCGTGGGTCCTGCATCCGTGTCACGAATGACCGTGGCGCGCGACGGGGCGAGTTCGGTGAGCGCGGTGATGGCATGTCGAGCCCGGCCGAGTGCGTAGTGCTCGAGCGCATGACCGAGACTGAACAGGAACAGCAGCAGCGCGCCCTCGACCCACTCGCCGATCACCGCGGCACCAACGGCAGCGACGACCATCAGGAGGTCGATGTTGAAGTGCACGTGCCCCTTACGCAGGTCCTTCAGCAGGTGGCCGACATTGTCGAGTGCGCCGAACAGATACGCCACAACGAAGCAGGCAATGCTGACAACGTCCGGGACGGATGCGGAGCGCGAGACCAACCAGCCGGCGGTGAGAAAGGCGCCGGATGCGAGGCTCCACGCCAGTTCAGTGTTGCGCGCATACCAGTTCTCCACCTCGCGCGCGCCAGCCGAAACGTCCGGTGTCGCGCCAGTCTCTTCGAGCAGACGCGTGATCGTCGCCGCATCGGTGAGCGTCCGGTCATACTCGACGCGCACCACCTGGCCCGGGAAGTTCGCGACGGCCGCAGTCACCCCGTGCAGTGCGCGCAACGCCGCCTCGATGCGCCGTCCACTGTCCTCGCTCGCGACCGCACGGAAGCGCAGCACGGCGTGCGCATACCTCGACGTGACGTCGGCGCCGGCGGCGCGGGCCACCTGTTGGAGCGTTTCGAGCGTGATCTGCTCGGGATCATAGTGCAGGCAGAGGAAGGCGTCGGATGCGGCGAGTTCTGCTGGCACCGACTGCCGATCCGCATGGTCGGTGTCTGAGCCACGCGCGACGTGTACGCGAGTCACGCCCGGCCGGCGCTCAAGAAGGCTGATCATTCGCGCCACGCACGCGTCCTGCGCATCCGAGACATCCGGCAGCACGAGCGGAAGATCGAGTTGCAGCATCTCAGGCATCCGTCGTCTCCACTGGTGCCAGATTGCGCCGTCTTTCGCGTCGGTCTGTGATGGCCTGCTCGATCCATGCGTACAACGTCGGCAACACGAACAACGTCAGCAGGGTGGACGTGATCAGCCCACCGATCACGACGGTCGCCAGCGGCCGCTGCACTTCGGCGCCGGTGCCGTGCGACAGTGCGACCGGAATGAACCCGAGGCTGGCCACGAGTGCTGTCATCAACACCGGCCGCAGTCGGCTGCGCGCGCCACTGATCGCCGCGTCCAGCGGCGACGCACCGTGCTGGCGGGTCCGTTGCACCGTGGTCAGCAGCACGAGGCCGTTAAGCACCGCGACACCGAACAGCGCGATGAATCCGATGCTCGCGGATACCGAGAGGTGCAGCCCGCGTGCCCACAACGCAAGCACACCACCGACGGCCGCAAACGGGAGATTCACGAGCACGAGGCCAGCCAGCCACCACGATTGGAGAGAGGCCCACAGCAGCAGCGCGATCAGCGCAATGGAGAGAGGCACCACCACCTGCAGCCGCGCCATCGCTCGTCGTTGATTCTCGAACGCACCACCGTAGGTGATGAAGACACCAGGCGGCGGCGTGACCTGCGCGCTGACCGCGCGCTGTACTTCGCTCGCAAATCCGCCAAGATCTCGCCCGGCGACGTTCGTCTGCACCAAGGTGTACCGTTGCGCGCGCACGAGCGGGCTGGTTTCGCGCGCGAGCTGCTGCACCGCGGCCAGGAGGCGCGAGGCGTCGGTCGAATCGCCGCCGCGCGCGTTGCCGTCCGCCGGCGGTCCGGGGACACGGTTGACGGCGCGCAGCGAAGGAGCGCGCTGGGCCACCGCAATCAGCGGCCGGACGAACAGCGCCACGCTGGCGACTGAGCGCCAGACGCAACGCCGGTTGATGAGCACCCTGATGCGGGTGCGCAGACTCAGTGGGGACACGAAATCTCTCTGGAGCACGCAGCGTCCCCCGATCAGAGTCGGCGGTGGAGCTGGCGCATGGATGTGTGAGCATGGCCGACTCGCTGACGGGTCGTCAGCGGTGGCGCGGTGCGGTATGATGGGACACGCGCGGTATGGTGCTGTACGCGCCGTCGGTCATCTGACCGACGCGCGCTACCGGCGCATCAGGCGCGCAGCAGGCTGACCGGTGGGCGAAGCGCGCGTGCGCGATCAGCACTGTCGGGCATCCGTCCGTCGAATGCGAGCGCTGCGCTGGCAGCGACCATCAGTCCAGACGCGAATTCCGGCGCCATGCTCAGCGCGGCCGCATGCGCGTGAGCGCAATGGCACACGTGGTAGTCATGCGTCGGCGCGTGCGGGGTGTCGCATGTGCCGCTCGCCGCGGCGGCATCCGTTGTCGCCCCCATCTCAACACCCACGGCGACGCACGCGGTACCCACGGTGGCCGGTACGTCCTTCGCCTGCACCACCACCCCAGCGGTCGATGGGGCATCGCCATCATGCACGTCGGCGATGAGCGACTCGAAAGATGACACGGCGAAGAGCAACATCAGCAGCGCCGCGATCCACCGATGCACGGCGGTCCCGCGCGGCCATCCCTGCCCCGCACCCCACACGTCGCGACCATCCGAACGGATGCGGGACGTGTGACTGGGGTGGCGGGCGGAGAGCATGTGGTGAATCTTAATCCTTAAAGTAACTACAAGGTCAACGGTGTCCCACGAGGAAACAGTGCGCCCACCAGTCGAGAACGCTGCGCTCCGGATCGGACAACTCGCCGACGCCACTGGGGTCACTGCCGAGACGATCCGGTACTACGAGCGGGAGGGCGTGCTGCCTGCCCCCGCCCGAGGCTCCTCCAAGTATCGGCAGTATGTCGCCAACGACGTCGAGCGCGTGGCCTTCGTCCGGACCACCCGGGCCCTCGGGTTCACGCTGGCGGAGGTGCGGGCGCTGCTTTCGCTGGCCGACGCGCCGAACCGGCCATGCGTCGAAGTGGATGCAATGGCACGGGCGAACCTGGCGCAGGTGGAGGAAAAGCTGCGGCACCTCGAAGCCATGCGGGCGGAGCTGTCGCGTGTGATCGGGCTCTGCGCCGGCGACGGCATGGTGGTCGAGTGCAAGATCCTGCAGGCACTCGGCGACCATCCCCGGCGACAGGATGTTTCTAGCGCCTGAGACGTTCGCGGAGCGTCAGGCGCGCATGATCCGCGCGAGGACCACTGTCGTTCGTCGGTCTCACGAGGGCTGCTGCATCCGGCGACATCGGCAGCAGTTCCCGGAGCGCCTGACGCACGACGCGCCAGGCACCCTGCAGTGCCAGCGCGGCCATCGCGAGTGCGACCGTCACGTCAGGCCAGCCCCGACCCGTGGCAAACACGCCGCTCGCCGCCGCGACGACCGCCAGGTTGCCGATCACGTCATTGCGCGTACACAGCCACACGGACTGCATGTTCGCATCGCCGTCGCGATGGCGATACAGCAGGCCGGCGACCACGAGGTTCGCCACGAACGCAGCGCAGCCGATGATGCCCATGACCGGCGCTTCCGGCACGGCGCCGGAGCGCGCGATGGTGATCGCCTCCCACGTCACCCAGAGGCCGAACAATCCCATCGACGCGCCCTTTGCCATCGCCGCCCAGGCGCGCGTACGAAGCGCAGCCGCGAGCACGACCAAGCTGATGCCGTAGTTCGCGGCGTCACCCAGAAAGTCGAGCGCGTCCGCCTGCAGTGACGAGGATCGCGCCCCCGCGCCGCTGATGACCTCGACGACGAACATGCCGGCGTTGATGACCAGGGCAGCCATCAGGACGCGCCGGTAGGCGCCCTGGGGCGGCGTGCGAGATGCGGCTGGGGGGCAACAGGAAGCGCTCATCCCGACTAGGGTACACCCTGTAGCGACTACAAGGTCAAGGGTGTCGGTCGTTCAGGCGCGAGTGCACCTGTCACTGGCGTCCCCTTCTTCCGCGAGCGAATCGGTGGATAGAAAGCAGCACTGGGAGCATGTCTACGAGACGAAGCAGCCGACCGATGTGAGCTGGTTCCAGGCGGTGCCGTCGCGTTCCCTCGAACTGATTGCGACATCGGGCGTGAGCGCCACGTCGCGTATCATCGACATTGGCGGCGGTGATGCCGTCCTCGTCGATGCGCTGCTCGACCTCGGGCACGAGCGAATCACGGTGCTCGATCTCTCCGGAGCCGCGCTGCGCCGGGCGCAAGCGCGGCTCGGTTCACGCGCCGCCAATGTGACATGGATCGAGGGCGACGTGACGACTGCCACGCTCGCTGAAGGCGCGTATGATCTCTGGCACGACCGCGCGGTCTTTCACTTTCTCACGGACCCGATTGATCGCGCCCGCTACATCAGCACCGCGACGAATGCCGTCCGGATCGGTGGCACTGCGATCATCGCGACGTTCGCCCTCGACGGTCCGACGCGGTGCAGCGGACTCGAGGTCGCGCAGTACAGTCCGCAGGACATCGGTGATGTGTTCGGCGATGACTTCACGTTCGTCAGGGGCTTCGTGGACGTGCATGTCACGCCGTCTGGTGGTGAGCAGCGGTTCTCGTATGCGGTGCTGCAGCGTGTGGCACTGGATGGGAGCGTGCGCGCGACGGCCTCATGGGGGCTGCTCGATGGCGACCTGACGAAGGATCGCCCACGCTGAGCGGGGCCTCGGCCTCCGCAATCGATGGTGCAACCTGTCTGCATTCGCGGTCAGAAGTACGTTGCGAACCCCACCTGCCAGCCGGCACGACGCACCGTCGGATTGCCGAGCAGGTCGCGGTGCCATTCACGCCGGTAATTCGCCTTGAACACCGTGCTGGCAGACGGACGAAAGCTGAGCCCGGGGACGATGGCACGCACGTCATCCCGGATCGGATCACCGGTCGACTGAAAAGTGCCGACGTTGTAGTCGACGTACTCGAGCCGGAGCGCGGCGTTGACGACGGCGCCTCGCATCCCGGCGACACGCGGCTTCCAGATCGGCAGCACTGCGTCGACGTGCGCGCCGTGCTGCCGTGAACCGAACACTTCGACCAGACTTGCCGGCACGGCGACCCGCGTCATCGCCGCCTCGCCGCGCAGCGTCATCGGACCGACCGCCGTCGCAACATCGAGGGCGGTGATCGAGAGGCGCCGGCGCTCGTCGACATCGGCACCATCAACCCGGAACGTGTTGTAAACCGCGCCGTAGTGGGACAGCCCCACTTCGCCATTCCGGCCACGCTGTGCCGCGAGTCGGCCCGAGAACGCGGGAGAGCCATTGTTGTCTTCCGCGAACTGCTCCGGGCGCTTGCCGGCCGCCAGCAGCGTCCGGCCTTCGGCGTTCAGGATGACACCGTCGCCGAGCCCGTTCGTGAGGTAGGCGTCGTACGTCACCGTCACACCGGGCAAACCGCGTAGCGGAATGCGACCCAGTGCGCCGAAGCCGATCTCGGCCAGTGTCGCCGGAATGATGCGTGTCGAGACCAGCGGTCGATCTACAAACTCCCACCGTGGTGAGTCGTGGTTCTGGTTGAACGCGCCCAGCGGCGGCAGCAGGATGCCGGCCCGCAGCACGAACGCCGGATCGATCCGGAAGTCCAGCAGTGCCGCCTCGATGGCGATTTCCTCGGTGCCTTTCTCGAACTCCAGCTCCGCGATGAAGCGCAGCCGCTGGCCGACGGACGAGAACAGGAAGATGTTGAATCGACGCATCTCCATCGAGAAGCCGTCGCTGATGCCATCCTGCGTGAAGTGATTCGTGTTCGCTTCGGCATAGCCGCCGATGGCGGTCTGGCCGAGCGCTCCGATGAACGGTCTGGAGTACATGCTGCCTTGCACGCCGCCCGTGTCGCGCGGGAGGCGCGCAGCACGGCTGGCGCTGTCAGCCTTGGTCGTGTCACGCTGCTGGGCCGACGCGAGCGAGGTCATGACGGCAAGGGCGGTGAGCACGACGACGAACAGCGCGACCGGTCGTATGCGTGAGGGCGGCGGCGGAGGGAGCGCGCTCATCCAGCCGCCAGCGCCGTCGTGATGTACACGCTGGTCTCGTCGCTGGTGACGCGATAGCGCTGCAACGGACGCTCCGTCGGCCCCTGCAGGATCGCCCCATCAAACGTGTATTCACTGCCGTGACAGGGGCACAGCAGCGTGGTGGCCGCCGGCTCGACCTGGCAGCCGCGATGCCCACATCGGGTCGACACGGCGATGAACTCGCCGCTGCGGGTAGGGTGCAGGTAGATCGGCAACTCCGATGCCGGATCCTCGACGAGCAGCGCGCCGGTCCGTTCCAGCTCCGCTCGCGCGACGACCAGGCGGTCGCCCTGCTGCATCGGAGTCAGGTATCGTGCGCGCGCGCCACCACATGCTGTCAGGAGGCTCGGCACCACACCGGTCAATAGGGCGCCCGCCACGATTTCGCCGCGACGCAGGAACTCACGACGGCCGATGCACGACGCGGTATCAGCCGGCCGAGGTGCTGGTGCATCCGCGGTGTCTGCGCTGTCGGTCATGGGCACGTCACAGTGACTGGAGGTAGGCGAGCAGTCGTTCCTGCTGCGCGATTGGCAACGCATTGAACGCGGCCCGACTGCGCGACCCTTCACCGCCGTGCAGGCGAATCGCATCGCGCAGCGACGTGGCGCGACCATCGTGGAGAAAGTGCGCGCGGCCGCCTTGTGATCGCGCTGCCAGTCCAAGACCCCAGAGCGGAGCGGTACGCCACTCCGCCGGTGTCGCGTCGCCTTCGGTGTAGCCGTCGTTCAGCTCCGGTCCCATGTCATGCAGCAGCAGGTCGGTGAACGGCGCGAACTCCTTGCGATCCAGCTGCGCGACATCGGATCGACCGGTCATCATCGACGTGCGGTGGCACGACGCGCATCCTGCGGCCACGAAGGCCTGTGCCCCTTCGAGCACCGCAGCATCGCTTGCGCCTCGACGCGGCGGTGGCCGCAGCGTGCGCAGGTAGAAGACGACGGCGCTGACGACGGCGGTGCTGACTTCCGGGTCCGCGACGTTATCGACGGCTTCCGCGCCGAGCTGTCTGTTGTACAGATCACGCGGGAGCTGGTCCGTCGTGACCCCCATGTCTTCGGCGTAGGCGAACGCGGTCTGCTGCACGAGGTTGATCACGCGCGCCTTCTTGCCGAATCGGCCGATGTAGGCGCCGTTGTGCACGCGCGCCGGCGTGGCACCGCCCGCTACCGTGGCGCGTGAAACCAACTCACCGAGAAAGTCCGTGGAGTCGATGCGCGCAACACGGCCAGAGATACCGTCGCCATCGGCATCCATCGGATCGGCCAGCGCGAGGATCGTGGCGTCGTCCACCGCTTCGAGGAAGCCGAGTCCCGTCACGGCCGGCGCCGTGAAGCGCGCGACGGCCGTGACACCGGCCGGCAGATGCTCGGCGAGGTAGCCGGCAATCGCGCGGTTCTGAAGCTGTGGCCCACCCGCCGATTCCATCGGGTCGAACCGACCGTTCACCATCTGCCCGAAGCGTGTGAGATCGAAGACGGGATGACCTTTCCCCTCGCCGACGTGGCAGCCGTCGCAGCTGGCGGCGACGAACAGGGGGCCGAGGCCGTCGGCGGGCGTGAACCGACGGCCGAACTCGCCATCGCCGGCGGCGTGGAGGGAGAGCTGCGCACCGGCGAGGCCCGCGACCGGGCCATCGAGGAGCAGTGCGTCGTCAGGGGCGCCGGGGACCAGCACGTCGCTGCACGCGCTGACCGCCACGCAGAGCATAGTTGCCAGACTCAAGCGTCTACCCAGTTCCGCGGCACGCCTCGCCAGCTGTGTCGGACGATTGAAGCGCATCCTGCGCCCACCTAAAATTGAATTTGATCCAGTAGAATTGCGTATCACCACAGTATGAAATTCGGACGTACGAAAAACAAGACGTTGCCGGACGAATTCCCGGATGCCGCTTGAATGGTGGGTGTGGCAGATTTGCGGCGCCGCAGGGTGTCCTTGACTCTGGAGTGCACTCCAAGGTGTATCGTCAGTTCATGGCAGCATTCCGAACGACGGCGGTTGGCCGGACGGCGGCGACCGAGCCGCGAAGCGCAGACACCATCGACGGGCCGATCCGAATCGGCGACTTGGCCACCCGTGCAGGCGTGACCGCCGACACGCTGCGCTATTACGAGCGCCGTGGCCTCCTGCATCCGTCTGGCCGTCGTGCCAGCGGGTACCGTGAGTATGCCGCAGACGCCGTGGGCGTCGTGCAATTCATCAAGCACGCGCAGGTGCTCGGCTTCACCCTCGCCGAAATCGACGAGCTGATCAGTCTCCGTGGCGCACCTGCACGCCGCGGCGCCGGCGTGCAGGTGCGCGAAGTCGCCGTCGCGAAGATTGCCGACATCGAGGGCAAGATTCGCATGCTCGCGACGCTCCGGACCGCGCTCGCGGACCTCGTGGTCGCTTGCGAACAGACGTGCGATACCGATACCGTCTCCGATCTGCGTCACTGTCCGATCATCGCCGCCCTCAGCACCGAGCGCATGTTGCAGCCGAATGACGGCGTCGCGCACGCGAACAGTCCCACGAGCTGGACCGAAGCCACATGACCAGCGCTCATTCGATGCACGCATCACACACAGAGACGATGCTGACAGGTGCCTCCTGTTGCGGCACGGCACAGTCATCTGCAGCGACTCTGCCCGCCGAGACGCGTGCTACACAAGCGGAGACGAGGTCGACTGCGGTCGGCGCATCGCCCGGCGTCCACGTCGACGACGCGGACTTTGATCTGCTTGTCATCGGCACAGGTGGCGCTGGCGTCGCCGCGGCGATTCAGGCGGCCACGATGGGCGCGACAGTGGGCATCGTCGAGGGGGGCACGCTGGGCGGGACGTGCGTCAACGTCGGCTGCATTCCGTCGAAGTTGCTGATGGAGGCTGCCGCACATGTGCATGCCTCCCGCCATGGCTTTCCGGGCGTCGCACCGTGCAATCCTGCGGTCGACTGGCGCGGCGTCGTGCGACACAAGACCATGCTGGTCGAAGCGCTGCGCACCGCGAAGTATGCGGATGTCCTGGCGAGCTATCCGACCATCACCCGTCTCGAGGGGCAGGCCCGAGTGCTGGCGTCTTCGGCCGGGAGAGTGCGCGTGAGCTTGCAACACATCGCGGGAACTCGTGAGTATGCCGCACGAAAAATGATCGTGGCGACGGGCGCCGCCGCGGTTGTGCCGCCGATCCTCGGCATCGAGATGATTGACGCGCTGGACAGCACCAGCGCGATGGAGATGGACGCACTGCCGGCATCAATGATCGTTCTCGGTGGTGGCCAGGTTGGAGTCGAGCTCGGGCAGATGTTCGCACGCTTCGGTGTGCGCGTCACACTCGTCCAGCGTGGCGCACAGCTGCTGCCGGGCGAGGATCCGGAGGTTGCCACGATCCTGCGCGATGCGCTCGTTGCGGAAGGGATCGCGGTGCACACCGGTATGGCCGCGACGCGCGTAGCGCGCAACGGTGATGCAGTGGTGGTGCACGTCATGCAGGGTGGCGTCGAATCCGAGCTGCACGCCGAGCGTCTGCTCGTCGCGACGGGTCGGCGACCGAACACGCGGGAGTTGGGGTTGCAGGCCGCCGGCGTGGAGCTGACGTCCTCCGGCTTTATCCGGACCGATGCGACGTTGCGCACGGCCAATCCGAACATCTATGCTGCTGGTGACGTGACCGGCGGCCCGGGCTACGTGTACGTGGCCGCCAGTGGTGGCCGCGTCGCGGCGGAGAACGCACTCCAGGCGCTGGATGCGACCTGCATCGCGGACGACACGACGCGCAGTCTCGACCTGACGGTCGTGCCACGCGTCACGTTCACCGCGCCGCAGGTCGCCTCGGTCGGTATGACGGAGGCGACGGCACGTGCGGCGGGCCGCGACGTTAACGTCAGCATCCTCGAGATGGCGCACCTGCCACGGGCACTGGTGAGCGACGCGACGCGTGGCCTAGTCAAACTGGTGAGCGATGCGGCGTCCGGTCGCGTCCTCGGTGTGCAGGCCGTTGCACACAACGCCGGAGAACTGATGGGCGAAGCGGCGCTGGCCATCCGCTTTGGGCTCACGGTTCGCGACATCGCCGACACGTTGCACCCTTACCTGACGTGGGGAGAAGGCCTCAAGCTCGCGGCGCAGGGCGGGTCGATCGGCGTGGCGACGCTGAGTTGCTGCGCGTGACGACACCAGACCTGACGGACGCTCCCCGCGCACGCCGTGGCCTGCTGCCGGCCGCCGGTGCCATCGGTGCCGCGTTCCTCGCGTCACTCTGCTGCGTCGGCCCGCTGCTCTTCGTCACGCTTGGCGTCGGCGCCGGTCTGGCCAGCACGTTCGAGCCGCTGCGACCGGCGTTCACTGGGCTGACCCTCGTGCTGTTGGCGCTCGGCTTCTACATCGTCTACGGCAGGCGCCCGGCGTTGCGCACGACCGTCGACAGTGCGCCAGACTGTGGCCCGGATGCGATCTGCGCGGTACCGCGTGATCGCACGCGCGATAGGGCGCTGCTGTGGGTCGCGACCGGCGTTGCAATGGTGTTCCTGACGTTTCCACAGTGGTCCGTGCTGTTGCTCTGAGGTGACCGGTCTCGCTGCCCGCGCGCATCGCACTAGGTCGGACGCGAATTATTCCTTCTTCTCTCCATCTTTGCCATGCTGATCATCATGCCCATAGTCACGCTGGGGATCGTCGCTGTCACCGGCCTGCTTTCGCTGTGTGACGTCGATGCGCCGGGCTCCAGTGCGCGCAATATCCCAACCGGCATCACGCCAGTGCCGGTGACCACGCCACAGCAGCCCGTGCGTGGCGTGCAGACCGTGACGCTCACGGTGAAGGGCATGACGTGCGCCGGGTGTGTGATCGGCACACGCACGGTGCTCAAGCGGTTGCGCGGTGTGACGACGGCGGACGTCAGCTACGAGAAGGGGACGGCGGTCGTGACGTACGATCCAGCGAAGGTGACCGTGGCGCAAATGATTGAAGCGATCAAGACGCTCGGCTACACCGCGACGCAGGTGGCCGCATGACGGCAGCGTAGCCGCAACGCCGGTGTGGTCCACCGCCCTCACTAGCCCGTTGGCCGGTGAAGCCGATCTGCGCCTGGAGAATTTTACACGTTCGTGCGCCGCGCCGCGCGAGGAGTCGCCGGTCGAGGCCGGGCCGCGCAAATCATCCTGCTGACAGCAGCGACTCGATCTGAGTCCGCACCCACGCCGGCTGCTCCAGCGGGAGTGCGTGTGTCGCTCCCGGGTAGACAATCACGGTGCAGTCCCGATGGGTACGTGCCAGTTCCCGCACTGGGCCCAACGGCGCGCTCTCGTCGCGATCTCCGTGCAGGCACAGCATCGGAACGCGACCCTCGATTCGTGCGAGGTCGCCGGTGAGGTCGTAGCCGTAGATCACCTCCCACAGCGTCGACGTGGACGAGCGCCAGGTCATCTGGTTCAGGTCCTCTGCCACCTCACGAGGGACATCCGGAATGAGCGTCGGAAGCGCCCAGCCGAGGACGCGACGGCTCACCAGACAGGCGATGGCTGTCGGGATCATGTGCGTCATGATCCATCCCTCGGCGCCACGGCGACCGAAATACCCCTTTGCCGTCTCACTACGACCGAAATACGGCATGCTGACGAGCACCAGCTGTGCGACGTCGTCGGGATATCGCGCCGCGTAGGTGACCGCCAGGCGTGCGCCGAGGGAGTGACCGACGAGCACCAGCGGCCCGGACGCGGCGCGCGGTTGCAGCACCCGACGCAGCGCCGCGATGTGCCGGTCGACTGTGTAATCGCTCCACGGTTTTGGTGAACGACCGAAGCCGAGCAGGTCCACCAGCAAGAGGCTGGCCCTGGCGGTCAGCGCCGTAACCCGAGTCTTCCAGAACCGCGTGGTCGCACCGAGGCCGGGGAGAAACACGACGGTCGGGCCATCCGATGGGGGAGACCCTAGCAGCAACTCTGTGAAGAGTGGACGCGCAGCCTCAACGCCCGTGTCGCCCTCGCTGACCGCCACGGCACCGCTGCCCACGACGACGACACCCAACGTCACCCCCAATCGCTTGAGCGCCACACGCCGTGAATGCGTTGGAGCGGTAACCGCGGCCTCCGGCGGCTCCGAGGCGTCCTCAGTCAATTCCCTCCCCTTCCAGCGCATCATCTCAGCGACCGTGACGGCGTCTCACAAGGTGATGGAGAGCCGAATGCATACGGGCGCATGATGCGTTGCTCCCACGGTTGTAGCCTGTCGGCGTTATCGACATAGATGATCATGGCTTCGCGATGCGGGCACGGCTGCGATGCCGCGCCCTTCGCAGCAGCTTCGTCACTTCGATGATCGTCACCGGCACCAGTGCGGCGCCTATCGTCAGCCCACAATCGCGCGCCGAGAGCGGCGTGATGTCCAGCACGCGCTGCGCGAGCGCCACGTGATGTAGCGAGTATTGCAGGATCACGGACAGCACAACGACAATCAGCAGTCGCACGTTCGTGAACACACCGACCTCCCAGAGCACCTTGTCAGTGCTTCGCGCCGAGAAGGCGCGAAACAGTTCACCGAACACAAGGACGGAGAATGCCAGATTCCGAGCTTCCGGCAGCTCGCGTGTCTCCAGCGCCCACAGGTAGACACTCAGCGTCACGGCCGCCTGCAGGACGCCTGTCAACACGATGAAGCGCCATTGGACCCGGCCCAACATCGGCTCTTCCGGCGACCGCGGTGGGCGCATCAGCACGTCCTGCTCCGGCGGGTCGAGCACGAGCGCCAACGCCGGCACCCCGTCCGTCACGACGTTGATCCACAGTAGTTGCAGTGGTACGAGCGGGAGCGGAAGGCCGCCCAGCGCCGCCACCAGCATCACCGTCAGTTCCGCCATGTTGCCCGACAGCAGATAGACGAGCGTCTTGCGAATATTGTCGAAGATGCCACGACCCTCGCGAATCGCCGCGACGATGCTGGCAAAGTTGTCGTCGGCCAGCACCATGTCCGATGCTTCCCGCGTGACTTCCGTGCCGGTCAGCCCCATCGCGATGCCGACGTGTGCCTCCCGCAGTGCCGGCGCATCGTTGACGCCGTCGCCCGTCATGGCGACGACCGCGCCGCGCGACTTCCACTCGCGAACGATGCGAATCTTGTCCTCGGGTGTTGCGCGGGCGTGCACCACGTCCCTCTCGGCACTACCCTCCGTCACGATGCCGAGCTCCTTCGCGATGGCCAACGCCGTCAGCGGATGGTCGCCGGTAATCATCACGGTGGTGATGCCCGCGCCGCGCGCCATCGCGATAGCCTCGATGGCCTCTGGCCTCGGCGGATCCGCAATGCCGATCAGCCCCTGCAGTGACGCACGCGCCTCGTCGCCATCAGGAGCGACCGCTACCGCCAAAACGCGAAGGCCGCGTTCCGCCATCGCAATGTTCGCCGCGTCGACGCCATCAGGCTGCGTCACGCACAATGGCAAAACGCTTTCGATGGCCCCCTTGATGTACACGCGACGATCCGCACGCTGGATCGACATCCGCTTGAGGAGCGTGTCGAAGGGTTTCACCGCGACGCGGGGATTGCTTTCTTCGATCTTGGCGCGGTGGATACCACGTTCCGCGGCCGCGATCAGAATGGCGAGCTCTGAGGGGTCGCCGACACCACTGACACCATCCTCCGACAGTTCGGCGTCCGCACAGGCGGCAGCCGCGGCCAGTACCTCCTGACCGTCGC
>JANNVN010000452.1:0-5271 GCA_031414435.1 Gemmatimonadaceae bacterium | reverse complement strand
TCATTGATCGTCACGTTCTTGATGCCGACGACCCGCTTCCCTTCCTCCAGCTCCAGAATCCGGTCGACGAGCAGGAACGGATAACGGTGCGGCAGCACCTTCATGATTTCTTCGATACCGAGCACCGTCGTCTCCTCCTTCGCTGTCCGGAGCAGCTCACGGACGAACAGGACCGTGCCCTTGTGGCTCGGTCGGAATGCGCGGATGTGCCCGCGAACGCGGGCGCCAGCCAGCGCCAGATCTCCCACACAATCAAGCGCCTTGTGGCGCACAAACTCGTCTGGCCACCGTAGTTCCGTGTCGACCAGGCCTTCCGCATCCAGCACCACCGCATTCGCCGTACTTGCTCCCTGGATCAGGCCCGCGGCACGCAAGGCGTCCACCTCGTGCACGAAACCGAACGTGCGCGCACTCGCCAGCTCCCGGGTGAACGAGTCCTCCGTCACGCTGAGCGCGATGCGCTGCTCGCCGATCAGTGGATGGGGAAAGCTGATCGAGACATCCAGATCGAGCGTGGCGGATGGCGTCGCCTCATACACGGACTCACCATCGACGACGCGAACCGGTGTGCGCACGCGCAGGTACCGCGCCGGCCCACCATGCTCCACGATCCCGGCCTCGCGCAATGCCGCGAGGAATGCGCGCGAACTGCCATCAGCAATCGGAGGCTCGGCCGCATCCATCACAATGCGCAGGTCATCGATCGAGAGGGCGGCAACAGCGGCGAGGACATGTTCGACCGTATGGAACGCATCGTCCCCGGCACCCAGCTGGGTGCGACGGTCGGCCAGCTGAGCGACCGAGGCGAGAGCGGGCACGGGCGCCGCGGCGGGACGATCACTCCTGACGAAGGCGATCCCGGCGCCAGGCGCCGCAGGTTCAAATCGCAGAGTCACTGGCCGACCAAGATGCAGACCGATACCGGAGACCACGGCCGGTCGCGCCACCGTCTGTCGTCGCGACGCGGTCATCCGTCGCGCTGTCGAAGGTCCAGCGACTTCAGCAGCGCCGGCAACCGGTGCGCCGCAGCTTGCACGCGCAGCGACTCCCGATGGGGACGTGCCGGATACCCGCTCCACGTCTCACCGGGCGGCACGTCGCCGAACACACCGGACTGCCCGGCAATCCGGGCCCCGGCACCGATCGAGATGTGGCCAGCCAAACCCGCCTGCCCTGCGATGATCACGCCGTCACCGATCCGCGTCGAGCCGGAGATGCCTACCTGGGCCATTACCAGACAGAGTCGCCCGATATGAACGTTGTGTCCGATCTGGACGAGGTTGTCGATCTTCGTTCCAGCTCCGATCACGGTGTCGCCAACGCTCCCCCGATCAACCGTCGTGTTCGCGCCGATCTCGACGTCCGATTCGATCACGCAACGTCCGACATGCGGAATCTTCTGGTGAGAACCACGCCCGAAGACGTAGCCGAAGCCGTCGCTACCAAGCACCGCTCCTGCCTGGATGATCACCCGGTCTCCGAGGTGCGTCCCGGTATATGCCGTCACGTTCGGATGCAGGATGCAATCGCTGCCGATGTGCACGCCGCCGCCGAGCGTCACGCCCGCGGCAATGTGCGTTCTCGCGCCGATCACAGCACCATCACCGATCACCGCACGCGCTCCGATCGTGACACCATCGCCCAGTGAGACGCCGTCCGCGATCACGGCGCTACCATGTACTCCCGGGACCGGTGCGATTGGCGGATGCAGGAGCTGGATCGCAGTCAGCATCGCTTCCTGTGGGGCCGACACGAGGATTCGCGCCGGCACGTGTGGCACCTGCTCGAGCAGTGCCGCCGTCACGAAGATGGCACCAGCCTGAGTGGCAGCTGCTTCTGCCGCGTACCGAGCCGAGCTGAAAAAGGAAAGTGACGCCGCATCCGCCGAATCAAGTCCGGCAACGCGCGTCACTTCCACCGCTTCATCCCCGAACACTGTGCCCCCGACGGCCGCAGCGATCGCGGCGGCGCTGAGCGCCGCCAACGATGCCGCCGCCTGCGGTGGCAGATTCACTGCGTTACGGCTTGACTGGGCGCGTCACGCCGGCAGGTGCGGCCACCGGCCCGCTCGTCGGTGGCTTCGCCGCACCGGCGGCGGTTGGCGCGACCGCCGATGGCGCCGGCAATTTCGGCGGCCCGAGCGACTTCAGGCGGTCGATGATGCGGGAAGTGATGTCGAGATTCTTGTCGGCCGAGACGATGAACGGCACCTGTGCACCGGCATCGAAGATGAACGCGTAGCCGTCTTCCGCGCGCACATCCTGAATGACCTTGTTCACCTGCTCCATGATCGGCGCCATCAACTCTTCCTGACGGGCCTGAGCAGACTGCTGCATCTCCTGAGCGCGCTGCTGATACTCCTGTTGCCGGGCGCCGATGGCCGCTTCACGCTGCGAACGCTGCGCGGGAGTCAGCTGCGCCGCCGCCTTCTGGTATTCGCCAATGATCGACTGCAGCGAATCACTCATCCGCTGGATCTGCGTGCGGATGGGCAGCGTCTCTTTCTCGAACTGGGCCAACGCCTCGACGCGCCCAGGAGCGCCCTCGAGCACCTGATTCGAATTCACATACGCAATCTTCATCGCGATCGTCGGCGCAGGCGTCGCCACTTGTGCGACCATGATCGACGAACCGACCGCCATCACGAGGCCGCAGAGCATCATCCGACTCAATACACGCATTCCAGACTCCACAGGAAAAAAGATCAGAACTGTTGGCCGCCGAGGCGGAAATGCAGCTGCCAGGCGGGTGCCGGGCGGCCGAAGCTGTCGATACGATCCATGCCGTAGGCCCAGTCCAATCCGAGCGGCCCAAGCGGTGTCACTGTCGACAGACCGATACCCGTGCCGCGGAAGAGCCGGGTCGGGTTGAACTGCTGCACGCGGCGGTACACGTTGCCGGCGTCAAAGAATCCGTTCACATAAAACATGCCGTTGAAACGGATGCCCATTTCTGCGGTGCTCGAGAAGAACGCGGCACCAGGATTGTTGAACGCGGCCGAATTCTGGTTGGCGTCCGGGAGAAATCCATCCGGGGTGATCGAGAACTCCGGGTACCCTCGAAGCGGCTCTCCGAACTGCACACCGCCCATGTTGAACTGCTGCGTGAAGCGAAACGCTCCCGCATTGCCAAGCACCGCGCCAGACCGCACCGTCAAGCCTGCCACGACCTTGATCGGCTGCGAGCCGGGCTTACTGCCGCCGAACTGTGTGAGTGTCGCGTAGTTCTTGAGGTCGAGTGAGTATCGCTGGAAGCGCGAGGTGCCGCCGAGGCCGTTGAACTGCGCCGTGAATGTCCGCTGTGCGCCAGCAGACGCAAACGGCAGGTCGATGCGGGTATCGTAGCCGAGCGTGGCCCCGATGTAACTGCGGATGTTGGCACCGCTGAACTGTGCCGCCTGCGCACCGAGGAACCCTGAGCTGCCGTAGCGCACACTCTCAAGCCCGTACGAGAGGAACAGCCTCGTATACGGCGACTGCGGAATCGGGAAGCCAAGCTGCAGGCTGATACCGGTCTGGATCGGCTGACCGAAGCCGCCATTGAAGTTGGAGAAGCCGCCGATGCCCTGATACCGGTTCTGCGTCCGATAGGCGCTGACAGTGCCCGACACCTGCGACAGGCGAATCTGCGGATCCGTGTATGCGAGCTGGAAATTGTTCTGAAAGCGACCGAAGTTCCAGTTCAGCGAGCCTGACTTGCATCGGCCAAACAGATTCGGTTGCTGCAGACCGATGAATCCACCCACGCCAAGACCCTGACCCGCGGAGGCACCGAAGTTCACGTTGCCCGTCTGCTTCTCCTTGACGCGGAAAATGATGTCGACGTCGCCTGTCGAGTCGGGACGCGTGTCCGGATTCGGAACCGGTGTCTCAAAGAAGCCGAGATTCGCGATGTTCTGATACGAACGGACGAGTCGATCCTGGCTGAACACGTCGCCCGGCAGAATCTGCAAGGCATTGCGGATGCAGCTCTCCACCGTGTGGTCGTTGCCGAGGATGTCGACACGATTCACGATTGCCGGCTGCCCTTCCTCGATCTCCCACCGCAGGTTCGCCACGTGCTTCCCGCCGCTCGTGTCACGATCCACGATCGGACGCACACGTGCATAGATGTAGCCTTCGTTGCTGTAGGCCGTCTGCACCTTCTGCGTCCCTTCCGTCCATCGTCCCTGATCAAACGTGTTCGGTGGCGCGGTCGGTCCCCGGCGACGCAATAGCGACTTGGCGCGCGCCGTCAGCGAGATCGACTGCGGCTGAAACGGATACAGGCGCTGAATCTCTTCGCTTGAAAAGCGCCGATTGCCCAGTGCTTCAAAGGCCCCGATGCTGTACCGCGGCCCCTCGCGAAGCGTGAGTTCGATCATTCCCTTGCCGCGCTCCCGATCGACCACCAGCGTGTCGCGCTCCACCGTGCCGTCAATGAACCCCTGGCGCGCCAGATACTCGGGAATCCGTTCCGTCAGATCGCCGGCGAATGCATCATCGTCGAACTCGCCCTTTCGAAACCAGAGAAAGCCTTCCGGCTTCGTCTTCATCGTCGCCACGACATCGGCTGGCGCGAGCGACTGGAGTCCATTCACGCGGACACCGCTGATCGCCAGTCTGCGCCCCTCGGACACGCGGAACGTGATCTTCGCCCGCTGATCGCCCAATGCGGTCGTGTCGACAGTCACGCGGGCGAGATAGTATCCCGCTGCCTCATAGATCGAATCGATGCGCTGCTTCGTATTCGCAACCTGTGCAGCATCGACCGGACGACCGATGAGGAGTTCAACCTTGTCCTTCAGCGTCCCGGACGAAATGCGATCACCGCCAACAACATCGACATCACCAAGAATGGGTCGCTCGACGACACGGATGACGATCGATGCAAGAATCGGCGGCCCATCGTGCACACGGCAACCAACCTGCACGTCGCTGAAGCTGCCGGAGGCATAGAGCTGCTTGATCGCGCGCGGGACCCCCTTGAAGTTCCGCGCGACGCCGGTGGCGAGCTCTGCATCCGACAGGATCTGGTCGTTCGTGACGCGAAGATTCCCCTCCACCACGATGGAGTCGGGGAGTGCGCACGGGCCCGGTCCCTCCTGTTGCGCACGAGCGCGCGAGAGGGGCAGGCAGAAGACGGCAACCAGGATGGCTGTCGCGGAGCGGCGGAATACGGGCATAAGCATTGAAAATGTAACGGGTCAGCCGGTCGGGTCTACCCGCGACCCGACCGGCTGTTTCACGGAACGCCCGTTCCGGAGGGGGACCAACGCCGTTCAGGCGGCCG
>JANNVN010000451.1:0-2431 GCA_031414435.1 Gemmatimonadaceae bacterium | reverse complement strand
GGAACGGGAAGGCATAATTTTTGAGCCGATAAGTCTGCCGGTGAAGTCCGATAAATCGTGCTGACGTCATGCCCCAGTGCGGGGAAGGCGGAAGGCTGCGGGTGAGGGCTGTAGCGTATCGACGGGCTTCAAAAACCCCTTCTCGTTCCACTCTGGTGAATATGGGCGACCTCTGATGCAGGGGCGCCCATATTCGTTTCCCCCGTCGGCGCGGGAACGTGGGGTATGGTGAACGCCTTTATCTCCGGGTGCGGGCAGCAGTTGACCCCACGCCGCTGTGCCCATTTCCGTGACCCTTTGGCCGATATCCTGGCATCTCGCAGCGGTATCACCGAGACAGCATGCCCATCGTAACTGCGACGCGACGCCTGCGCTTCAATGCCGCGCACCGCATCCACAATCCGGAGCTGACGGACGCCGAAAACACCCGGCTGTTCGGCAAGTGCAACAATCCGAACTGGCATGGGCACAACTACACGCTCGAGGTCTCGGTCACGGGCGCCATCGATCCGACCAGCGGGTACGTGATGGACCTGGGGCAACTGCGGGCCGTGGTGGAGCGTGAAGTGATCGAACAGATGGATCACCGGAACCTGAATCTCGAAGTGGAGATTCTTCGCGGGATCAATCCAACGGCGGAGAATATCGTGGTGGCCTGCTGGCACGCGATAGCGCCGCACGTGGCGCCGGCGCAGCTGAGCAGACTCCGACTCTGGGAAACCGAGAACAACTATGTCGAATATGCGGGTGATTAGACCGATCGAGCCGGATGAGGCGTTCGATGGCGTGCGTCCGGCCGTCTCTGGTACCGCGCTCGCCGAGTACGAGGCGCTGGTGCGTCGACAGCTGGAACTGCTGGGCGAGGACGCCGAGCGCGAAGGCCTGCTCAAGACGCCGACACGGGTCGCGAAAGCGATGGCGTGGCTGACGCGCGGCTATGAAATGAGCGCGTCGGATGTGATCGGTGACGCGCTGTTCGAAGAGAACGCCGACGGCATGGTGATGGTGCGGGATATCGAGCTGTACTCGATGTGTGAGCATCACATGCTGCCATTCTTCGGAAAGGCGCACATTGCGTACATCCCGGATGGACGTGTGGTCGGGTTGTCCAAGCTGGCACGGGTGGTGGATGTGTTCTCACGTCGGCTCCAGGTGCAGGAGCGGATGACGGAACAGATCGCGCAGGCGCTCGCCGACGTGCTGAAGCCGAAGGGACTTGGCGTCGTGGTCGAGTGCGCCCATATGTGCATGGCCATGCGCGGTGTGGAGAAGCAGAACTCCAAGACCATCACGTCTGCGCTGATCGGCAACTTCCGCAGCGATGCGAAGACCCGGGAGGAGTTTCTCCGTCTGGCCCATTCGCCTCGCTCGTAACGCCCGTTGCCGCCGAACAGTCCGGCGCGCGGATCGCGTCCATTCGCCGCCGGCCGATTTCATCGCGCCGGCGGCGGTACATTTCCGGCATGACCATTCGCCGCTCTGCTGTCATCACCGGCGCCTCCCGGGGGATCGGCGCCGCCCTCGCCCGACGCGCCGTCTCTGAGGGCGTTCGTGTCGCACTGATTGCGCGGACCCCCGGGCCGCTCGAAGCGCTCGCCGATGAGCTTGGCCCCCTCGCCAGTTCGCATCCCTGCGATCTGACCGACGCGCCCGCGGTCAGCCTGGCCGTCGATGCAATTCTCACCGCGTTCGGCGAAGCGCCCGACACACTCGTCAACAACGCCGGGCTGTTTCAGCTCGCCACCGTGGAGTCGATGTCGGCAGAGGACTTCAGCGCCGTGATACAGACGAATCTGGTCGCGCCGTTCCTGCTCACGCGCGCTCTGCTGCCCGCGATGCGAGAGCGGGGCGCAGGCACGATCGTCACGGTTGGCTCGATTGCCGATCGGTACGTGTTCCCGGAGAATGGTGCTTACGCCGCGAGCAAATTCGGACTCCGCGCATTGCACGAAGCGATGCGTCAGGAGCTCCGGGGCAGCGGCGTGAGGGCGACGCTCGTGTCGCCTGGGCCAGTCGATACGTCGCTCTGGGACCCGGTGAACCCCGACGAGCGTCCCGGATTCACACCGCGCGCCTCGATGTTGTCGGCAGCCGACGTGGCGGACGCGATCTGGTACGCCATGTCGCGGCCGGCCGCTGTCAACATCGACGAGCTGCGCCTGTCGCGGAGCTGACGGCAGGTGTTCACGGAGCTGATCGATACGCTGCGCTGCCCCAAGACGCACGAGGACAGCTGGCTGGTGGCCACCAGCACACGCACCGAGGCGCGCCACATCCTGGAGGGGCGACTCGGCTGCCCGGTCTGTCGTGGCAGCTATCCGATCGTCGACGGCGTGGCACAGTTCGGTGCGTGGGTTGCGCCGCCGCCAATCGAGGCCTTCGCTGACGAGACCGCATTCCGCATCGCCGCGCAGCTGCATCTGATCGAGGC
>JANNVN010000450.1:0-12470 GCA_031414435.1 Gemmatimonadaceae bacterium | reverse complement strand
TGGACGGTGGACGATGACACCTGGAGTGCCGCGTTGCGAACGGCCATCACCAATCCGTACGTCATTCAGGAACGTGTCGGGATTCCGGCGCAGGGGTTCCCGTCACTGGTCGACGGCAGGTCGCAGGTCATCGATCGCATGTACGACACCGCGCCGTTCCTCTGCGATGGGTCGTACGCCGAAGGGTGGCTCTGCCGGCTCTCGACCGCGGCCTTGCTGAATGTCTCGGCCGGTGGTGGCTCGACCGTCCCCACCTTTCTCGTGCAGCCGCGATAGCACTATTGTACCGGAGGCGCCGTCGGCGCTCCGCCCGTAGCCGTTACACTTCAGCCAGCATCCTCCAATGAAGGCACCGTCACTGACGCTGGGCGTCGAGGAAGAGTACCAGATCATCGATCCCGTCTCTCGGGATCTGGTGTCGTATGTGACGCAGATGCTGGCGGAAGACCACCGGGTGCTCACCCAGATCAAGCCCGAACTGCATCAGTCGATCATCGAAGTCGGTACGAATATCTGCCAGACGCCTGCCGAGGTGCGGAAAGAGCTGGTGATGCTCCGCAAGGGCGTGATGGAACTGGCGGCCAAGAAGGGATACCGCATTGCTGCGGCGGGAACGCATCCATTCGCCAACTGGCAGACGCAGGAAATCACACCCTACGATCATTACCTCGGTACGCGCAACGACATGGGCGACCTGGCCCAGCGACTCCTGATCTTCGGGACACATGTGCATATCGGGATCGAGGACAAGGATTTCCTCGTCGATGCCTGCAACGTGGCGCGCTACTTCCTGCCACACATTCTCTGCCTTACCAGCAGCTCGCCATTCTGGTACGGGCGGGAGACGGGGTTGCGGTCATATCGCAGCGTGGTGTTCAGGGCCTTCCCGCGATCGGGTGTACCGCCGCTGCTCAATTCCTACTACGACTACAAGTCGTACATCGATACGCTGGTGGACACCGGCTCCATCCCGGGGCCCCACAAGATCTGGTGGGATATCCGTCCACATGGCACCTATCCGACGCTCGAATTCCGCGTCTGCGATGTGTGTACGCGCGTCGATGAGGCAGTCAGCATCGCTGCCATTCTGCAGGCGCTGATCGCAAAGCTCTACAAGATGCGTCGCGACAACACGACGTTCCGGGTCTACTCGTCGGCGCTGATCGAGGAGAACAAGTGGCGGGCCGAGCGAAACGGATAGGGCGGGACGCTGATTGACTTCGGGAAGCAGATTGAGTTGCCGGCCCCGCAGCTCATTCGCGAATTCCTCGACTGGTTCCTTGGAGACATCGTCGACGAACTTGGTACGCGAAAGGAAGTGGAGTACGCGTACAAGATCCTCGCCGAGGGTTCGAGCGCGGACCGGCAGCTGGCCACGTTCGCAAAGACGAATGACCTGAAGGCCGTCGTCGATCAGTTGATCATCGAGACGGCGGAAGGGGTGATGGATGTGCCGCCGGCCGAGCCACTTCCGGTCGTCCCCGCCGGCTGATCGGACGCGGTACCGACCATCTGAACCACCCGTCTCCCGGGACTTTCGTTTCCCGGAGTCGCCCCGCGAGATGTCGGAGACAGATTCGTCTCATGGAGTCGACCTGCGCGCTGCGGGCTACAGTCTCCCGGCTCGCGGTCACTTCACGTGAGCGGGACGCCTGTGCGTCGCCGTCGACGTGTGAATTCCGGGACAACTCTTCGCTTGCCTGCGACTCCTGACGCGCAGGCAGGCACCGCCGGCGAACTCCTGCGTCAGTTGCTGTAGCCGAGTGCCGCAAATTTCGCCTCGACCACGAGGTAGACGCCGAGCGCGAGCGCGCCGAAGATGACGACGGAGACCCAACCGAGTGTTGTTCTCTTCCCGTTGGTCTGCGCCTTGAGGTGGTTCGCAACCGACTCGCCGCCGGCGGCGAGCAGCACGCCCATGAGCGGAAGCAGAATCCCAAATGCGATTCCGGTTCGGTTCAGCGACACGGTAGGTTCGCCCCAGAGGGCAGCCTGATATGGTCGCCAGATGGCAAGGTAGGTCAATGCCGCGCCCGCAAACACGAAGAACAGTCCTCCGAGGCGCGCTTTCTGGTCCTGGTTCACGGGTCGGTTCCGAAGAGGTTGAGCGAGCGCCGGAAAAGTCGCACTGTCAGATCAGCGCTACCATCGCCCGGTCAGCTGGGCCAACTCACGGTCTCGTCTGGGACCAAGCGCCGGTTCACGTCTTTCGCGGGCGTTTGCGTGCTCCGGCCTGTCGTGCGACGAGCACAGCCTTCTCAACCCACGGGCGCAGGGCGTCCGGGTCCTCGAGCAGATCAGGCGCTAGTTCGTAGTACTGCATCACTTCGCCCCTGTCGCCGAATGGTCGGAACGGTCCCAGCCCGCGCGCCTCAAAATCACCGCGGTTGGTGTCGTTGACCTTGAGATACAGCGTCTCGTCATCGATCAATGCGAAGAAAAGTTCCTCGCTGTAGAGGCCAATTCCGCCGAACATGCTCCGTGATCGAACAGACGGCAGCACGCGTTGCAACTGATCGAGCACGAAGTCGCGGAACACAGGGTTGACGGCCATGACGCAGCTGATGATGAGGGACAGGCGGGATTGGCGATCGCTGGCGTTTGTTGTGCGCGGGCAGGGGCGCGGAGCCTACGGCGCGCGGGGCACGGGACGCACGTAGGGCGAAACGATCGAGTCCCACGGCGCGGTGCTCAGCGCTCGCTGCCTGCCGAGGTCTTCGAGTCGTTGCATCCACGTCTTGTTGAAGAGCGTGTTCGCAGACGGGTCCAAGGCCGTCTCCGAGGGGATACCAGTCCACCGCATCTGCATGCTGAGCCCGGGCATCGTCCCGGTGGCGGCTTGTGTGAGGTAGTCGAGGCCCTCGAGCACCTGTGGCTGGTGCGAAAAAAATGAGACGGCACCCCATCTGTCGCTGATTTGTGCGCGGCTGGCGGGATTGATGACGACGGGCGCAGCGTGCGTCCACCCGTTGACCACGACCCAGAGCCGCACCTGCACTGGTGCCGTCACGCCGGCGCTCCGGACCAGCGTCAGCATCCGCCGGTAGTCGGCGAGCGTGAGCAGTGGAAGAATATTGGTGACGATCCCCCCGTCGGAGTGCACGTGACCATCCACCATCACCGGCGGGAAGATTCCCGGGATGGCCGAGGCGGCCTTGAGGAGTGACCGGGTGCGAACCAGACCGGCCTCGCCGCCCTCGAGGGCAGCGCGGAGATCCCATGTCCGGCCGGTACCAAGGTCCATGTCCGTCGTGCCGAACACCACCTGCCGATCCTGCGTGAATGCCTCACGCAATGACTCGCGAAAGCGTGCGTCGATGACCCGGCGGATGCTCGCATCGTATCGTTTGGTGTTCACCAGGCCACCAGTCTTGCGCAGCCAGAACCACCAGTCGAGTGTGGGGGCAATCCGGTCGGCCGCGTCGCGGTACAGCGATGTCAGCGTATCGATCGCGGGGGTCGACCCGATGAGCACAAAGGGGGCCTGGATGGCGCCGGTGCTGATCGCGGTGATCAGATCGAATTGCGGCATCGGCGTGTCAATACGTGCCCCCCAGCCGCGGAGGAATCCGACGCCGTAGGCGCCGTTCTGACCTCCACCGGACAAGAGCAGAATGTCCACTGTGTGGTCCGCCCGGGCAATCGCGCGTCGAGCCAGCCTCGCGACCACCGTATCGCGCAGGGTGCGCTCTGCGTCCCGGGCGCTGTCCGCCGCGGCGAGCAGGATCGGGACCGTCGTGGACGGCCGTTTGATGGCTGCGCACGCCTGGAGCAAGGCCGCGCCGAGCGCCAGACCGCATGCCTGCGTGCACAAACGTCGGAGTGAAACGGCGTGGCCGAGTGTCATGTCGTGGATGGGCGGGCAAGCTGACAGGTCGGTCCGTCTCGTCAGCGGCCCGTGAAGAAACGTAAATTGTGCTGAGACGTATCGGTGATCATTCTGTGACATCTTCCCCTGGTATCCGACGTGCAGCCATTGCAGCGCCCCCGATGACCGTCGTGACCGGAGCCGCTGCCCCCCCGATCACGTGGCTGGCTGCGTGGAGGGTCCGTGCCGGACTCCTGGGCCGGGCGTTGCTCTTCTGGCTGGTCTGGTTCACCGCGGCGCGGGCATTGTTCTTTGCCTGGCACTGGAAGCTGGTGCCCGTTGGCGATCGCGGCCTGGTGGCCCAGAGCTTCTGGTACGGCGCCAGGATGGATCTCTCGGCCGCGGCGTACTTCACCGCGGTGCTGTGGCTGATCGTGACCGCGACGGTCGCACTCTCGCCGCAGATCACGCGCGCGGCGCTGTTCGCAGCGACACTGCTCACGATTTTCTTTGTTCCAGTCATCACGCTGACCGACATCGGAACGTTCGGCGCGTGGCGCCGCCGTCTCGACGCGTCGATCTGGACCTATCTCGCGTCGCCGCGGGAAGCCTATGCGTCGGCTGAGTCCATCGCTCTCGGGCCCCTCCTTGGGCTGCTCGGCTTTGTGCTGGTTGGAACATGGTGGGCCTATGGCAGGGCCGTGCGACGGCGAGAGCGCGACCTCCGGCAAGTCCGCGGCGTGCCGGCGGCACTGGCGACGCTCGCACTGACGCTGACTGGCGCGTTGCTCGCAATTCCGATCCGTGGCGGTGTGCAGTGGACCCCGCTCAACGAAAGCTCCGTCTTCTTTTCGCGCTCCGAGATGGCCAACCTCGGCGCGCTCAATGCTCCCTGGTATCTGCTTTACTCGACGATCGCACAGGCGGAAGTGCCAACCCGGAATCCCTTCGTTCACCTGCCGGCGGCAGAGGCGGCCGCCGTGGCGGACAGTCTCTATCGCCAGTCCTCGGGTGCGTCGCAATCCGTGCTGCGAATCGCGCGACCGAACGTGATCCTGATCATCTGGGAGAGCTTCACCGCCAAGGTCGTCGAGCGGCTTGGTGGGCGGGCCAACGTCACGCCGCAGTTTGATCGCTGGACACATCAGGGCGTGTTCTTCGACTCGGTCTTCGCCTCGGGCGAACGCAGTGCGCAGGGGCTGGTCTCGATTCTGAGCGGCTTTCCGTCGATTCCGAACGAGGCAATCATGACACGCCCGCGGAAATCCGCCAGTCTGCCGCAACTCGGGGCGGCGTTGCGCGGCAACGGTTATCGCACCACCTACTTCTACGGCGGCGAACTCGCGTTCGCCAACATGAAGGCGTATGTGCTGCACGGTGGGTTTGATCGTGTCACAGGCATCGAGGCGTTTGCGCCCGAGGATCGCAACTCGAAGTGGGGGGCGCATGACCACGTGGTCTTCGGCCGTGCGCTCAGGGAACTGGCAGTCGAGTCTCGCCCATTCTTTTCGACCATCTTCACCCTCAGCAGTCATGAGCCGTTCGAGGTCCCGGCCGCGCCGATGATTCCGGGCAGCGACGAGTCCGCGAAGTTCATGAATGCGCACCACTACACCGACGCCAGCCTCGGTGCGTTTCTCGACTCGGCGTCGCGGCAATCGTGGTGGGACAGCACACTGGTCGTGATCATCGCGGATCATGGCAGCCCGCTGCCTGCGCTGCCGTCGGGGGCTGTCGAGTCGGTGCCTGACCGCCACCATGTGCCGATGCTCTGGGTGGGCGGGGCGCTCCGGGTGCGCGATACAGTGGTCCACCGCATAGCGGCGAGTGTCGATCTGGCACCGACGCTCCTCACTCAGCTTGGTATCCGGTCGGAGGGGTTCCGCTGGGGCCAGAACATCCTGCAGCCGGACGACGGCGGCTTCGCGTACTTCGCGCACAACGACGGCTTCGCCTTCATCGATCGCGCAGGGTGGCTCGTGTTTGATGAGCGCGCGGGGCGTGCAGTGGCGTCGCATGGTCGTTCCGAGGCCGCTCATCGCCGGCGCGGCTCGGCCCTCCTGCAGGCGACCTTCGCGGACTACCTGAGCCGCTGAGGCGCGGAAGGGCCGGTCCTCCGGCCCGCCAGGGGAAGGAGTTCGCAGACGGGGGTCGCCGCCGACGGACACGTGGCTTTATTTCGCCGCAGGGTGCGCGCTGCACCCGACGTCCAGACTCCCACCACCCGTCCCGATGTCCGCACCGCTTCGCCGTTTCATCACCGTCCTCGCGCTGCCCGGCGCACTGGCGACCGTCGCTCATCCCGCTGGCGCGCAACGCAAGCCCGCACCGGCGCTGCCGAGTCCTGTCGTTGATACGTCTGCATTTCGCGCGCTGCAGTGGCGAAACGTCGGACCGTTCCGTGGTGGGCGAGCGAATGCCGCCGCCGGCATCCCGACGCAGCCGCTGACGTATTTCGGTGGCTACACGGGCGGCGGCCTGTGGCGCACCGATGATGCCGGTATCAACTGGCGCAATATCTCCGATGGATGGTTCCGCACGGGGTCGATTGGCGCCATCGCCATCGCTCCCTCGGATGCGAACGTCATCTATGTGGGTACGGGTGAAGAGGCGATCCGCGGGCAATCGTCGAGCTACGGTGACGGCGTCTATCGCAGCATGGATCAGGGTCGCACCTGGGTGAACGTGGGGTTGCGCGAGACGCGGCAGATCTCCGCCGTGCGCGTGCATCCCACAGATCCGAATGTCGCGTTCGTCGCGGCGCAGGGCGATCGCTGGAAGGGTACCCCCGATCGTGGCATCTATCGCACGAAGGATGCGGGTGCCACGTGGCAACTCGTGCTCAAGGGTGTCAACGCCACCAGCGGTGCGAGCGATCTGTCGATGGACGCGACCAATCCGCGGATTCTCTACGTCAGCTTCTGGGATCACCAGCGCACGCCGTGGATGGTACGGAGCGGCGGTGAAGGGAGCGGAATCTGGAAGTCGGTCGATGGCGGTGACACGTGGACACGGCTGACGGGTGGGCTGCCGTCGCTGATGGGCAAGATCGGTGTTGCCGTCTCGCCGGCCAATCCGGATCGTGTGTTCGCGCTCGTCGAGGCCGAACGCGGTGGGCTCTATCGCTCTGATGATGCTGGAAAGACCTGGGCACGCCTGTCTGAGGATCGCCTGATCCAGACGCGCAGCTGGTACTACATGAAGGTGACGGCCGATCCGAAGAACGCCGATGTCGTGTGGGCGGTGAATGCGCCGTTGCTGAAGTCGATCGATGGCGGGCGCACGTTCCGCGTGGCGAACGCCACCCACGGCGACAACCATCACCTGTGGATCAATCCGCTGGACGGTCGGTCGATGATCAACTCGAACGACGGCGGAGTGTCGGTGTCACTCGATGGCGGCGATAGCTGGAGTTCGCAGGACAACCAGCCAACCGCGCAGTTCTATCACGTCACCACTGACAACGACTTCCCCTACAAGCTCTACAGCGGTCAGCAGGACAACAGTGCCGTGATCATCCGGAGTCGCAGTGATGACTTCGTGATCGGTGTGCGAGACTGGTGGAACGGGCCAGGGTGCGAGAGCGCCAACGTCGGCGTCGGACCGAAGGACTCACGCTACGTATACGGCGGCTGTTATCAGGGCCTGATCAATGAGCTCGACCAGCAGACCGGCCTGACGCGGGACATCATGCCGTGGCCCGCGATGAACCTCACCGAACCGACCGATAAGACGCGGTATCGTTTCAACTGGACCGCGCCGATCCACGTGTCGCAGCATGATGGCAAGGTGCTCTATCATGGCGGCAACGTGTTGTTCAAGTCGTCCGACCGCGGGCAGTCGTGGACGCCGGTCAGCCCCGACCTGACGAAGAATGACAAGGCGCGACAGGGCAAGGGTGGCGGGCCGATCACGAACGAAGGCGCTGGCGGTGAAGTCTACGGGACCATCGTCGTCATCCACGAATCGTCGCACGATGCGCGGACCTTGTTTGTGGGAACTGACGATGGTGTCGTGCAGCGCACCCGTGATGGCGGCGTCACCTGGACGAACGTCACGCCGAAGGGGCTGACCGACGGACTCACCAACGAGATCGAAGTCTCGCCACACGATCCGGCGACCGTGTATCTCGCCTACCGGACCGACCGGGTCGGGGACAACACGCCGCACGTCTTCAAGTCGACCGACTACGGGACCACCTGGACACGCATGGTGTCGGGCCTGCGCAGTGGTGAGCCGGTGCGTGTGGTGCGCGAAGATCCATCGCGCCGCAACCTGCTCTATGCCGGCACCGAAACAGGGGTCTACCTGTCGTACGATGGTGGCGCGAACTGGATGCCATTCCCGAGCACCTTCCCCGTGGTGCCGGTGACCGATCTCGAAGTGCACGACGGTGACCTGGTGGCCTCGACCGAAGGGCGTGCCTTCTGGATCATGGATGACCTCTCGACGCTGCGACAGCATGCGGACTCGCTGATGACGGCGGCGGCGCATCTCTATGCACCACGTCCGGCGGTGCTGGCGGGTGGGCCTGCTTTCACCGCGCGAAATGCGGGCCGAAATCCGGTACCGGGTGCCAACGTATACTATCGCTTGCCGGTCATCGACAGCTCGGCCACGCTGACCGTCGAGTTCCTCGATGCGCGTGGTGCGGTGCTGCGCACCTTCTCGAGCAAGGACTCGGTGGTCGCGGCGCGGCTCAGGCCAAAGGCCGGTCTGAATTTGGTGAACTGGGATCTGCGCCGGACGGCTCCGACTCGGCTGACGGGTGTCGTGCTGTTCGGATCGCCCGGGAGCGGCGGGGCGCTAGTCTCGCCTGGGACCTACGCCGTCCGCATGACGATGGGTAGCGTGGTGCGCACGCAGCCGCTGACGGTGCTGCAGGATCCGCGGATCGATGTGCCCGCAAGTCTGGTTGCGGAGCGCGACTCGGTCACCACCGTGATTGCCGAGCGTATCCGGGAGATTCACGACGCGGTGCTGCGCCTGCGTGACACCAAGGGGCAGGTGCAGGGCGCTCTCGTGCGCGGCCGTGACGCCACCAATGCCGCGGCAATCACCGACGCGGGCAAGGGACTCGTCACGAAGCTCGAGACGATGGATCCGCGCCTGACGACGAAAGCAGCGAATGGACAGGACATCATCAACTACGCGAACGGCATCAACGGGCAGTTCGGGTTCCTGATGGGGCAGGTGGAAGGGAATCCGGTGCTGACGAAGGCCGCCCGCGAGCGCCTGGCCGAGCTCGAGCAGCAGTGGGCGGCCGTGCGCAGTGAGGTGGATGCGATCGAAACTGTGGATGTGCCGGCCTTCAACAAGCTGCTGCTCGAGGGTCAGGTGCCGGGCGTGTCTGTTCGGAAAATCGTCAAGACGCCGCCGCCGATCAGTTGACCTTTGCGGCCGCCGGGTCAGCCCGGCGGCCATCTACGCATCCAGACGAAGGCGCGTCACGCCGACGCGCGTGATTGATTCGAGTTCAGGGCAGCATTCTTCAACGTCAGGCCGATGTCACTCAGTCTCCGCAGCTCCGCCCTTCTCGTGCTGGTCAGCACGATTCTCTCCGGCTGCACCGGCACCCGGTTGGCGCCGTCGTCCGCGATCATGCCGGTGAGCAACCAGCGTGTGGTCGCGAGCGCCACCGGTCAGACGATTTCCTTCGCTGCGATGGCCGATGCCGCGGCGAAGAGTGACGTCGTGTTCTTCGGCGAGCAGCACGATGATGACGAGACGCATCGTGCCGAACTCGCACTCCTTGCCGCGATTGGGGAACGACGTGGCAAGGTGGTGCTCTCGCTCGAGATGTTCGAGCGTGACGTGCAGTCGCGGCTCGACGCGTACCTTGCCGGTCGGCTGTCCGAAGTGGAGTTCCGCGCGCAGTCGCGGCCGTGGCCCAACTACGAGGCTGACTATCGCCCGCTCGTCGAACTGGCACGCGCCAAGGGGTGGCCCGTCATCGCCGCCAATGTGCCGCGTCGTCTGGCGAGTGCCGTCAGTAAACGCGGGTTGCCGGCGGTCGACTCCCTCGCGGTCTCGGATCGTGCGTTCGTCGCAAACGACATTCAGTGCCCGAAGGACAAGTACTACGACAACTTCGTCGCGGTGATGAGTGGGGGGCACGGCACGCCTCCGGCTGCAGCGCCTGGCGCTCGATCAATGACCGATCTGTTCTACGAATCGCAGTGCGTGAAGGACGAAACGATGGCGGAGTCGATCGTCGCGGCGCGGGAGCGGGCGGGGAAGGGCGCCATCATCGTCCACGTCAACGGCTCCTTCCACAGTGATTTCGGGCTCGGCACCGCGTCGCGCGTTGGCCGGAGACTCCCCGCCGCAGCGCTCGTGGTGGTCAGCGCGGTGCCCACGCCTGATCCAGCGAAGGCCAAGGCGGCTGAGTTCCTCGACCGTGGTCAGTACATCATTCTCGCACGGCGGACGAAGCCCTGAAGCCTATGGCGCGATGCGCCGCGCGAGCACGAGGTCCTGCTGTACATCGGTGCCGACCTGAAAGGTCTTGCGGCCGACTTCGGTGAATTGCTGCGCCGCATAGAAACGGAGGGCGCGCGGATTCTTCTCCCAGACGCCGAGAAAGAGTGTTATGGCGCCTGCGCGGCGAGCGGTTTCGATGCAGGACTCCATCAGCAACTGCGCGACGCCGGTGCCGTGACAGGACCGGTCAACGTAGATGCGTTGCAGCTCGATCGCCGAGGGATCATCGACAAACGGTGAAACGCTCGCTGCACGAAGGAGCGCAAATCCGACGGGTGCCTCCGCACGCTCGGCGAGCAGGTAGGTCAGCACCGGGTCTGCGAGCTCCGCGCGCTGCAGCGCTGGTGTATATGTCGACTCGAGGAAGGCAGCTAAATCGTCCGCAGCATTGTCAGCGCCGAACGCGTCGCTGAACGTCCGGCGGCCAAGGTCCGAGAGGATCGGTGCATCGTCCGGCGTGGCGAGCCGGATCCTGAGAGCGGATGTGGTCATGAAATACAGGAACACGAGGGAGTGAAGACGACCTTCGCGGTGCACGTCACCGTTGGGCCCCCTTGACGGTCATGGCGGGTTGATCGCGGTCGTTGCTGTTCCTGCTGTTCCTGCTGGTCCTGCTGGTCCTGCTGGTCCTGCTGGTCCTGCTGGTCCTGCTGGTCCTGCTGGTACTGCTGGTACTGCTGGTCGTGTGCGGCCCCTGCGTCCGCCACGGCCCTCCCCGGGTGGTGCCGGCACAGCGACGTTCCCGGTGCCGGTGGAACGTTGCGCACCGGCACCTTGTACGACATATGCGGGTGCGCACTGGCCGGAGTCTCTCGCCAGCTGGCAAGGCCTCCGACGTCGACACTCTGTTGATCGGAAGACCGCAGGTGTGTGAACCGATGTCGCAGCATTGCGGCCCGGGGCTGGCAGGACGGGCGATCGCAGCACATTCTCCCTCGTTCCTGAATCTCGTCTCGGAAGTGATCGATTGCACGGAGGGTTGGCTTGCGGCTTCTGCTCTGCTTCCTCGCTCTGACACTAGGTACTCAGCAGGCACCGGCGACCGTGAAGGTAGCGGTGCGTCTGCTTGATGTTCGTCCGGCAGAGGGCGGCGTACTCCACGTGGGCATGCACCCGGAGCCCGGGACCGGATTCCCCGGCCCATCACCGCTCGTCAATCGCGACGTCAGTCCGGAAGGGCCGGAGACGATACTCTCCTTTGACCTCGTGCCTGGTACGTATGCGGTGGCGGTGCATCATGACGCGAACACAAACGGAAAGCTGGACGCCAACTTCCTTGGGATTCCGAAGGAGGGCTACGGCGTGAGTAACGATGCCCGACCGAAGTTCAGGGCTCCACGGTTTGGTGAGTCCAAGGTGTCGATCACGAGGGACACCACGCTCAACGTTCGGGTCGCGTATTGACCTTCCCGCGAGCGAGCTCGGGCGCATAGATTTTCTCGACCCTCTCAGCGGATACTGATGTCCACAAGAACGTTTGATTTTGCGCTGGCAGCACGACGGCACGCGACGCTCTCTTCCGCACTGGTTGAGCTTGGTCCGTTCATCGAACTGTGCAAGTATGCTGCGGGGCGGCGCGCCTTTCCTCCCGAGGCGCTGGCGTGGTCTGCTTCCCGCGAGCCGATGGCACTCAGTGTCCTCGTGAATGCCGAGCCGATCTGGTCGGTGATGGTCGTCGAGACTCCGGCGCCCTGGTTGGTATCAATCGACGGCGAGGCGTCGCGAATGACGAAGGCGGAGGCACTGTTGAGCCTGGCACGCGCGCTCGCTGCCGCGGCGACGATGTCGGACGGGATCCGATTCGAGTGGCGGATGGACGGCACCATCGGTGGGACGTTCTGATCTGACGGTGGAGCAGGCTGCACGAGCAGTGGAAAGCATGACGAAGCCAGGGGTTCTCCGCTCCAGAATCGGTCTTCCGGAGCCTCACGCCACCCCGATCGCGAGCTCGCAGCCGCCTGCTGCGCGCGCTCGTCATCCAATTTTCGCGCTGAGCCGCTGACTAGTACTCCGACCGACTGATAAGTAGGTAAACAATCTATCGCAATACCCGGGGGTGTCCTATACTGTAGGATGCCACGCCCCCCACTGCCGTTCCGTTTGCAGGCGAAGGACACGAAGGTGTTGGACGCGCTGGTGCATCGCGGCGTGCAACCCGTGCGCGTCGTGGTGCGCGCGC
>JANNVN010000449.1:0-2555 GCA_031414435.1 Gemmatimonadaceae bacterium | reverse complement strand
TGATGGTGAGGTGCAGAAGATCCTCGGCGCGATCGCCCTTGGCTGCGACGACGTCGCAGCGGCCGAACAGCATTTCGCACGCGCGGAGGAAATTGCCGAGAAACGCGAAGACCTCGTCTTGCGCGCACAGATCGCCCGTGAACGAGCCGAGATGTATCGCGGGCAGGGCCGCACCCGCGAACTCCTGCAGTCGCTGAACCGCGCCCACAGCCTGTTCACGCAGTTGCGCGCGAGTCAGGCAATGGCAGCGGTCACGGCGTCGATGCGTCGCCTCGAGCGCGACGTGCTCGATGTGGTGCGCGCGTGGGGCGAATCGATCGAAGAAAAGGACGCGTACACGCAGGGTCACTGCGAGCGTGTGGCCGACCTGGCCTGTGCACTCGCGCGGCGCGCCGGGGTCGAGGAAGGCGCGATCTTCTGGTTCCGCGTCGGCGCGCTCCTGCATGACGTCGGCAAGATCGTGATCTCGTCTGAAATCCTCAACAAGAACGACAAGCTCACGGCCGACGAGTGGGACGTGATGAAGCTGCACCCCGGTGCAGGGTCAGACATCCTGAAGGAGATCAACTTCCCGTACGACGTGAACGCGATTGTGCGTCACCATCATGAAAATTGGGATGGCACCGGATACCCCGATGCGCTGATTGGCGAACGGATCCCGCTGTGGGCACGCATCGTCTGCCTCGCGGACGTCTATGATGCCCTCACTTCCGACCGCAGCTACAAGGCTGCCATGTCGCACGATGCGGCCCTCGAGGTCATGCGCCGCGATGTCCGACGGCAGTTCGATCCGGCGCTCTTCACGCTGTTCGAGGAGGTTGCGCGCACATCAGCACCGCGCACGCTGGCTTCGGTGTCACCGCGGACGCAGGACCTGCGCAAGTCCGACCCCGCCGTCCAGCTCGACGACTTGACCGGACTGATGCTGCGCAAGGGGTTCCTCGCGCAGGCGACTCAGCTGCTCGCCGCGGCCGCCCCGAAGAAGCAGTCCGTCACGCTGGCGGTCATCGACGTCGATCATTTCAAGTCGGTCAACGACACGTTCGGGCATCTGCAGGGTGACGACGTCCTGCGCTCGGTGGCCAGTCAGCTGCGCGACCTGGTGAGGAAGAACGACATCGTGGGCCGGTATGCCGGCGACGAATTCGTGATCCTCTTTCCAGACACGACGCTGGCTGAGGCCAGAGAGCTTGCGGCCCGTCTCTGTGAAGCCGTCGCAGCGAACAGGCTGTCAATCCGTGAGCGCCGGGAAGGGACGATCGGAGTCACGCTCTCGATCGGAGTCGCGACCGCCGAGGCGGGCGCAGGCGACCTCGAGCCGATCTTCGCCGCTGCGGACCGCGCGCTGTATCTGGCCAAGCGCCGCGGACGAAACCAGGTGGCGCGGGCAGACGAAGCGGAGGGCGAGACGCAGACCCCAACCCTGCGGTTCGATCGTTTCGTGGGACGCGTACGCGAGTTGCGCACCCTGCTCGCGCAACTCGAACACGCATGCGAAGGAAAACCGCGCCTCGTCGCGATCGTTGGCGAGGCTGGCATCGGAAAAACGTCGCTCGTGCGTCAGCTCCAGCCGGAAGTGCGGCTTCGGGGCGGCACGATGGTCTTCGGACGCTGCCTCGCCAGCGATGTCAAGCCGCCCTACGGCGCCTGGGCCGAAGTCATCAAGGCCATCCACGACCTCGGCATCGTCCCGCCGCGGGAATGGAAGGAGTTGTCCCGCCTCGTGCCAGCGCTCGCCGTCGAAGGTGATGCGCCGCCCGCGGCCGGAAGCAAGTACGCGCTGCTCGCCGAAGTCGCGGAGTATCTCAGGGAGGCATGCCTGAGCGCGCCGCTCACCGTCGTCATCGACGACGTGCAATGGGCCGACAGCTCCACCTGGGACGCAACGGAGTATGTGCGGCACAATCTCAGCGACGAGAAGCTGCTGATCTGCATGACGATGCGCTCCGAGGACCTCGGAACCATCGCGGAACGCCGGCGGCATCTCTCACGCGACGAACGCTTCAGTGACCTGGCGCTGAACCGCTTCTCGCCCGAGGAACTGGCGACCTGGCTGGAGACGATCCTGCATCAGGGCGAAATCGGGCGCGAGTTCCTCCGATTCATCCACAAGTACACCGAAGGCAATCCACTCCTCGTGGTGCACGTGTTGCGCGCACTGCAGGAAAGCGGTTGCGTCTGGTATGCAGGGCGTCGCTGGCAATGGAAGGACAATCCGGAGCTCGAACTGCCGACGGCGGTCTCGGATCTGATCGATGCACGCATCGACCGGTTGTCCGAGGAGGCGCGCCAGCATCTCACGATCGCGGCCGTCGTCGGCCGCACCTTCGATGTCGATCTGGTGCTCTCCGCCGGTGGCATGAGCGAGGATGCGCTGCTCGATGCGATCGACGAAGGTGTCGCCGCGCACGTGCTGGAAGCAGCGAATGACCGAAACTACCGCAAGCTCCTCCGCGTCCGCGTCATGCCCAATCCCTCCTGGCGCCGCACTCTGCGGCCACCGGCCTGTCTCAATCCAAACCCTCGTGAAGCAGGAATTCCTCCGGCGCTGGCCC
>JANNVN010000448.1:0-4977 GCA_031414435.1 Gemmatimonadaceae bacterium | reverse complement strand
TTGAGATTGGCTGCCGAGCGCTGCGGCCGTCCTCCGGCTGGCGATCCAAACGTCACCTGCAACTGGTTTGCGATCGGCGATTTGGCCGCGAAACGCGTCAGGCCGAGCGTGAAGGTCCGCGCGAGGTTGCGCCGAATCCGGTCGTCGGGATCGTTCGGCAGCGTATTGAGCACCAACGTATCGGCCATTCCCTCGAACTTCCGATGCCCGATGAATGGGTTCGTGTTTTCAGTACCGCCGCCGCCATTCTGCAGGCCGGAGACGAGGATCTGCACGTCGGAGTCGAAGCGATCGCGCATCCAGTTGACGAACGTGATCTCGGTGACGAAGAAGTCGCGATCGCAGCCCCGCACACGTCCCTGACAATCGAGGAACACCCGAATCGCCTGCGATTGCAGCGTATTGGTGTCTCCAGGGAAACCAACGCGCCGGCCTGGAGGGCCCGGCGGACCTGACGGCGGCGGGCCGGCCTGCGCGCCGAGCGTGGTTGCGACAAGCAATAGCGCGCCGAGGACCCGGCGGGCAATGGAGAGTGTGTGCATGGAGGGCAGAGAATAGGCCGACACGCGAGCGGATCAGGCGACGCCGCGTCGGCATGAAGATCGAAGTTGAACCGGAGTAACGCCCAATAGGCCCCAACCGTTGCACCACAGTTGCTCCCGTGGCGGCGTCGTTACAAGTCAGCGGTATTGCATCCACAGTCCCCGCGGTGGCGAACCCCATCTGACAGTCGCCCGTCGGGGCCCTGACCGACTTTCTTCCCTGCTACCTCAAGGAGCCCCAATGCCCGTCATTCCGCTTGGACAGCGCCTTTTCGCCCGTCTGCGGTTGCTTCAGGTGCTGTTGTTTCAGATGCTCGCGCTTCAGGTGTTGGTGGGTCAGGGCGTCGCCGTCGCACAGCCTCAGGCGGCTTCTCAGGCCGTCGGCGAATGGGTGTTCGTCATGGATGGCGATCAGCAACCGCAACGCGTCATCCTCACGGCCGACGGCGATACGCTGAGGGGCCGGGTGTACGGGCAGGCGTTTGGTGCCACCCTGGCCGGGCAGCGCCTCACCTTCCGGGTCGGAGACTTTCGCTGGCGCGGCACACTGAAGGGCGATTCGGTCGTCGGATGGCTCGGCATCGGAACTGACTCGAGCCGCTGGAGTGCACGGCGATTCCGGCCGCCGGCGAGCGCACGCTCATACGAGTTCACCCCCACCATGTATCAGCGCCAGTTCGGAACCGATGCCGCGCCGGTGCTGCGGCTTTACCCTGGTGACACGGTGCACACCACCACGGTCGACGCCGGAGGAAATGGGCGCGGCGTGTTCGGGGCTCGCGGCACCAATGTCACGCGAGGCGGCAATCCACTCACCGGCCCGTTCTACGTGGAGGGCGCGGTGCCGGGCGATGTGCTGATCGTGCGCCTGCATCGTGTCCGGCTGAACCGCGACTGGGCATTCAGCGGTACACAGATCGTGGATGCGGCAATCGAACCGGCATACGCTGCGGAACGGAAGTCCGCGAATCAGGACAACAAGTGGGTGCTCGAGACGATCGCCGGCACCGCGCGACTGCAGAAGCCTTCACCAGCCCTGGCCAATCTGCGCATCCCGCTTCGCCCATTCCTCGGCGTCATCGCTGTCGCACCAGGTGAAGGCGGGGTGCCAAGTTCACGTGAGTCTGGCGCATTCGGTGGCAACATGGAGTACGCGCAGCTCCGGGAGGGGACGACACTCTACCTCCCGGTCACGACGCTTGGTGCGTATCTCTCCCTGGGCGATGGTCATGCCGCGCAGGGGGATGGAGAGCTCACCGGCGATGCAATGGAGACGAGCATGGATGTGACGTTCAGCGTTGATGTCGCACGCTGGAAGTTCGCGAGCATCCCGCGCGCCGAAACGGCGGATCACATCATGAGCATTGGCGTCGGTGGATCGGTGGATCAGGCATTGCGGCGTGCGACGACGGATCTCGCCCGGTGGCTGGAGTCGGACTACAAGCTGACGTCCACGGAAGCCGCGCTGGTCATGGGATTCGGTGTGATCTACGATGTGCCCGACCTCGTCGGCACGCAGGTCGGCGTGTCGGCGCGATTGCCGAAGTCGCTGCTGACGTCGATCACGCGGAGATAGTGGCCTGTCGCTGAAGTTCCGGAGGCAGTCGCCGGTCGGAGCATTCCGGCTGGCCGCGTTGAAGATCCTCGCAATACCACAGTCTGAAACGACGAAGCGCCCGGGTCTCACGCCGCACAACGCGGCAGCGACCCGGGCGCTTCCCATCACGTGTGAACCCTTTACTTCGCTCCCGCCGCGATGACGCGGTCGAAGTACTCGATGGTGCGCACGAGCCCTTCACGCAGCGGCACCTTCGGTTCCCAGCCCAGCTTCTTGCGGGCATTCGTGATGTCGGGCTGACGCACCTTCGGATCATCGACCGGCAGTTCGTGATGCACGATCGGCGCCTTGGTGCCCGTCAGTTCAACGACCATCTCCGCCAGCTGCCGCACGGTGAACTCGACCGGATTGCCGATGTTGGTGGGCTCCGAATCGCCGTGCATGAACAGGCGATAGAGGCCGTCGACCTCATCCTCGACGTAGCAGAAGCTGCGGGTCTGCGAACCGTCGCCGTAGATCGTGATCGGCTCACTTTTGAGGGCCTGCACGATGAAGTTCGAGACGACGCGACCATCGCGGGGACGCATGCGCGGGCCGTAGGTGTTGAAGATGCGGACGATGCGGGTGTCGAGGCCGTGGTAGCGATGGTAGGCCATGGTGATGGCTTCGGCGAATCGCTTCGCTTCGTCGTACACGCCGCGCGGGCCGACAGGGTTCACATTGCCCCAGTACGTCTCGGGCTGCGGATGAATCAGCGGATCGCCGTACACTTCGGAGGTCGACGCGAGGAAGAACCGCGCGCCCTTCGCCTTGGCCAATCCAAGGGCGTTGTGAGTACCGAGCGCACCAACCTTGAGCGTCGGGATCGGATGCTCGAGATAGTCGATCGGGCTGGCCGGTGATGCGAGATGCAGCACACCGTCAAGCTTGCCATCGATGAAGATGAAGTTCGACACATCGTGTCGCACGAACTTGTAGCCGGGATTCCCGGCCAGGTGCGCGATGTTGTCGGGACTGCCGGTGATGAAGTTGTCGAGGCCAACGACTTCATGCCCGTCGGCGATGAACTTGTCGGTGAGATGCGAGGCGAGGAATCCGGCGCCACCGGTGATCAGAACTCTCATGCGTGCGGCCGTCCAATGGAGTAGTAGGTGAAGCCGAGTGTCGACATCTTCTCGGGGCTGTACAGGTTTCGGCCATCAACGATGATCGGGCTGGCGAGCGCTGCGCGCATGCGCGAGAAATCGGGGTGCCGATACTCGTTCCAGTCGGTGGCGATCGCCAGCGCGTCGGCGCCCGCGAGCGCATCGTAGCCGGTCGGTGCGAAGGTCACCGTGTCGCCGAGTTGCGTTTTGGCGTGCGGCATTGCGACCGGGTCGTGCGCCACCACGGTCGCTCCAGCGCGGAGCAGCTCCTCGATCAGGATCAGCGCCGGCGACTCGCGCAGATCGTCGGTGCGCGCCTTGAATGCAAGGCCCCAGACGGCGATCCGCTTGCCGCGCACGGAACCACCGAGCGCGGATTCGAGCCGGGTCGCCATGACATGCTTCTGCCGGTCGTTCGCCTGTTCGGCCCCTTCGACCACCTTGAGCACGATGCCATGCTCGGCGGCTGTGTGCAGCAGTGCCTTGACGTCCTTCGGAAAGCAGGAGCCGCCGTATCCCGGGCCCGGGAAAAGGAACGCCGGGCCGATGCGCGCATCGCTGCCGATGCCGCGTCGCACGTTGTCGACATTGGCGCCGACCTTCTCGCAGAGCAGCGCGATCTCGTTCATGAACGAGATCCGGGTCGCGAGCATGGCGTTGGCGGCATACTTCGTCAGTTCCGCTGACGCGATATCCATGAACAGGATCGGCTTGCCGGTCCTGACGAATGGCGCATAGAGCTCGGCCAGTGTCGAGCGGGCGAAGTCGCTGTCGACGCCGAGCACGACGCGATCCGGTCGGAGAAAATCCTCGACCGCATCGCCTTCCTTGAGAAACTCGGGATTGCTGCAGATATGGAAGGGAACCGTCGCGTGCTGCCCCACCACCGCGGCGACCTTGGCGGCGGTGCCGACGGGGACGGTCGACTTGGTGATAATCACGGCCTCGTGGCGCAGATGCTTCGCAACGGTTTCCGATGCGGTGAGGACATGTCGCAGATCTGCCGAGCCATCTTCATCTGGTGGCGTACCCACTGCCAGAAAAACAACCTGTGCCGTAGCGGCCGCGGCGGGAACGTCGGTCGTGAAGGACAGGCGACCCTGTTCCTGATTGCGACGCACGAGCTCGTCGAGACCGGGCTCGTAGATCGGAAGGATGTTCTGCTTCAGCTGATCGATCTTGCGGGCATCGATATCGGCGCAGACGACATCGTTGCCCGTCTCCGCGAGGCAGGCGCCCGCGACGAGCCCGACATAGCCGGTGCCAATGACAAGGATTTGCATGAGAGCTACACGGTGGTGCTGAAGGAATGACTGGCAACGGCATACGGCGTCGACGGCTGCTCTCAGCCTGCGGCCGATCATCGCATGGACGTCGGCTCAATGCACCGATGCGCCGCGACAACCTCCCAGTTTAGTGTATCGAGGTGAGAAACCGGAGCCGAGCCGTGGAGCCAGCGCGTGCTTTGCTGCGACGATTCACGGCGTGAAACGCAGCGCAGACAGTGTCTGGGCCGAGAAACCACATCGCCCGAGCGACGCCTGTGCCGACTATGGAATGGCGCTGAACTCTCTACTGCGAGCCGCTGGGATACTGCCACCAAGACGCTTTAATGGCGCTTGACTCTCTACTCCGGGCCACCGGGACATCGCACCGGAGACGCTTTAATGGCACTGACTCATTGCTTTCATGGCGTACCCGTGACTATTTGATCGCCCAAACGGGGACTCAC
>JANNVN010000447.1:0-20207 GCA_031414435.1 Gemmatimonadaceae bacterium | reverse complement strand
AGCAACAGCCTATCCGTTCTATGCAGTGCTGTCCGGCACGGTAGAAATCCTGGCTGGATATCCGGAACGCACACAGACCGTCACCGTGCATCAGCCGAACGAGTTCGTTGGCGATGCCGACCTGCTCACCGGCCGGGCCAGTCTGATCACGGCACGCGTCGGCGAAGCCGGGCGCGTGCTGGCGATCACGCCGGAGAACTTCCGGCGTGTGATTGCCGAACTGCCAGACATCAGCGAGATCCTGCTCAGCGCATTCCTGATGCGGCGCGCCTTGCTCGTGGGCGAAGGGTACGAGGGTATCCGCATCATCGGGTCACGTTTTTCACCCGCGGCCCATTCGCTGCGTGACTTCGCGATGCGCAACTCGATTCCCTTCACCTGGCTGGATGTTGAGTCGGATGTGCAGGCCGAGGTGCTGCTCCGTGAACTCGGTGTCACGGTCGAGGAGACGCCGCTCGTCATCGGACGTAACGGCAAGTTCAAGCGGAATCCGACACTGGCCCAGTTTGCGCACTACATGGGGCTCGACACCAGCATCGCCGCTGAGACCGTGTACGATCTGGTGGTCGTTGGCGCGGGGCCCGGCGGTCTTGGTGCGGCGGTGTATGGCGCCTCGGAGGGACTGTCCACGCTGCTCATCGACTCGGTTGCACCTGGCGGGCAGGCTGCGACCAGCTCGAAGATCGAGAACTACCTTGGCTTCGCGACCGGTGTGTCGGGGGCGGAGCTGGCCCGACAGGCGCTGCTGCAGGCACAGAAGTTCGGAGCACGACTGGCGGTGCCGCAGACGGCCGTCGGCCTGCGCATCGAGGGAGGGCATCGATGCGTGGTGATGAGTGATGACGCGGTGATTCGCGCCCGGACGATCGTCGTCGCCACCGGCGTGGAGTATCGTCGCCTCGACATTCCGCGACTGGCGGAGTTTGAAGGTGCGGGCATCTACTACGCGGCCGGCGAGATGGAAGCGCGACTGTGCGGTGGGGCGGAAGTGGTGGTGGTCGGAGGCGGCAACTCGGCGGGGCAAGCGGCGGTGTTTCTCGCACGGAATGCTCGCCGGGTGCATGTCGTGATCCGCGGAACGGATCTCAATGCCAGCATGTCGCGCTACCTCGTCGAACGTCTGGCGCGACTCGAGAACGTGACGCTGCACACATCGAGCGTCGTCGATGCACTGGATGGAGACGACCGCCTCCACTCGGTGACACTGCGTGAGATCACGACCGAAAAGAAGACGGCGATTCCGGTCACAGCCCTGTTCATCTTCATCGGCGCTGTGCCGCACTCCGATTGGCTGAGCGGCTGTGTGGAGCGCGATCGCGCCGGCTTCGTGTTGACCGGCCCTGCGCTGCCCGTTGGCGCCATCACATCCGACGCCTGGCAACAGGTCCGCCGGCCGCCACATTTCCTCGAAACGAGCCTGCCCGGTGTCTTTGCGGTGGGCGACGTCCGCAGCACCTCGGTGAAGCGGGTGGCATCGGCGGTCGGTGAAGGGGCGATGGCAGTCACTTTCGTACACGCGCACATTGGCGCGATCCACTGAACGACTCTCATTCGGGCACACCGCTCATGGCTCCACCATCATGCTCACATCTGCGGCAGGTTCACGCGGTCACGCCAGGCACGCCCGCGGGCTGCGCCGAGTGTCTCGCTTCGGGCGGTCGATGGGTGCACCTGCGACTGTGCCTGACCTGCGGGCATGTGGGGTGTTGTGACCAGTCGCCGGGCAAGCACGCAACGCAGCACTTCCAAACCAGCGCGCATCCCCTGATCCGGAGTTTCGAACGCGGCGAAGACTGGGGCTGGTGCTATGCGGACGAGGTCTTTCTCGAGCCAGCCCCCGTTCCGTTGGGGTAGCGAATCAGCGGGGTGCGCGCACCGGCGTTGGCGTGGCAGCACGTACTCCCGTCCGCCTGCGTCAGAGCGCACATTCACGGCTTGTGCCGAGGTCTCGTCCCCCGCCCCGCCCACGCCAATGCTACTCCGCGCCACCGTCGCCCTCCTCGGCCTGCTGCCGAGTCTCGCCGTTGCACAACGCACTCGCCCCGCGCCGCAAGTTCCAACGCCCGCAGTCGGGTTGGACACCGCCTTCGTCAAGGTGCCATCGTGGCGTTTCGTGGGGCCGGATGGCAATCGTGTGATCGCCGTGGCCGGCGTGCCTGGGGAGTACAAGACGTACTACGCCGGCGCCGCCAGCGGCGGGTTGTTCAAGAGCACTAACGGCGGCACACGCTGGGTGCCGGTGACGGACTCGCTGCGCGTCTCTTCCGTGAGCGCGGTGGCGGTGGCGCCCAGTGATCCGAATGTGGTGTGGTTCGGCACCGGCGAGACCTTCCTGCGGAGCAACGTGTCGATCGGCGATGGCATCTATCGATCGACCGACGCGGGACAGCACTGGAGTCGGATGGGGCTGGAGAACACGGGGCGCATCGGGCGCGTCGTGATTCATCCGACGAATCCCGACGTGGTCTACGCGGCCGCGCAGGGGCACGGGTACGGCCCGCAGCAGGATCGAGGCCTCTGGCGCACGACCGATGGCGGCAAGACGTGGAAGAAGGTGCTCTACGTGAATGACAGCACCGGCGTGATCGACGTGGCGATGGACCCGAGCAATCCACGCGTGCTGTTCGCGGCCAGCTGGCAGCAGTACATCGTGCCGTGGGACAAGAACTCCGGCGGCGCAGGCAGCGGCATCTGGATGTCGCGTGACGGTGGCGACACCTGGCTTCGATTGGATGGTGGCGCCGATGGGCAGGGTTGGGGCAAGGGCCTGCCGAAAGCCGGGACGATGGGCAAGATCGCGGTTGGCGTCGCCCGGAGCGATGCACGGCGATTGTACGCCTTGATCGAGATGAAGGAGCCGGCGCTCTACCGCTCGGACGATGGCGGACGCACCTGGCGTTCGGTCAACCGGGACCACGACCTGCTGGAACGGCCGCAGTATTACACCCGCTTCGGCATCAGCCCGAATAACGCCGACAAACTCTTCGTGGTCGGCGTGCGGTTTGTCGGGACGCTGGATGGTGGCCTGACCAAGATGCCGAACGCGCCGCGCGCTGGCGGCGACCTGCACGACATCTGGTGGGACCCGAGCGATCCCGATCGTTTCGTGGTCGGCGATGATGGCGGCGTTGGCATCACGATCGACAATGGTCAGTCGTTCACACGCATCGCCCTGCCGAACGCACAGATGTATCACGTCGCCGTCGATACGAAGATTCCATACAACCTGTATGGCAACCGACAGGATGGGTATTCGTATGTCGGGCCAAGCAACTCGCGCGGCAACCGCTCAATCGGCGTCTGGAGTCCGGTGGGCGGGTGTGAAAGTGGGTGGACGATTCCGGACACGGTGGACAATCGCACGGTCTGGAGCGGTTGCTTCGATGCCGGCCTCGAGACCTTCGATCTGCAGACGCGAATGGCACGCGCCGTCGAGCCGTGGCCGGAGGCGGGCTATGGCGTGGCACCGAAGGACCTCAAGTATCGCTTCCAGTGGACGTTCCCGATCCACATGTCGCCGCATGACCACAAGACGGTTTACGTGGGATCGCAGTACATACACAAGACGACCAACGGTGGCCAGAGCTGGACACTGATCAGCCCCGACCTCTCGACCAACGATTCCACCAAACAGCGGTCGTCCGGTGGTCTGGTGATCGACAACCTGTTCGTCGAGAACGTGACGGTACTGTTTGCGATTGCCGAGTCACCGCTGCAGAAGGACCTGATCTGGGCGGGCACGATGGATGGACTGTTGCACCTGACCCGTGACGGCGGCAAGACGTGGACGAACCTGACGGCGAACGTGCCGGGCCTGCCGAAGTGGAGCACGATCTCCAACATTGAACCGAGCAAGTACGATGCCGGCACCGCGTACATCGCCGTCGATGCGCACCTGATCAACGATCGCGATCCGTACATCTATCGCACCACCGACTACGGGCGCACGTGGACCCGGATCAGCACTGACATTCCGAAGAGTGTCTTCAGCTACGTGCACGTCGTGCGCGAAGATCCGGTGCGGAAAGGCATGCTCTATGCGGGCACGGAGAATGCGCTCTACGTCTCGCTCGGCGATGGCGCGCGCTGGACCGAGATCAATGGCGGGCTGCCGCATGCGCCGGTGAGCTGGCTCGAGATTCAGGGGCATTTCCATGATCTGGTCGTCGCGACCTACGGACGTGGCTTCTACATCGCCGACGACATCTCCTACCTGCGCACGCTCGCGGACTCCATCGTTCGCAAGCCGGTCACGTTGCTGCCCATGCGCGCAGCCTATCGGTTCCGGAAAGTCTCCACGCCGACCGGGTCGCCGAATTCGCTGGTCGGTGGGCAGGATCCACCACTTGCCGCAACGCTCAACTACACCGTGGGGACGCTGCCCACGGATTCAACGGCAAAGGACTCGGTGAACTTCCGCGTCTCCGACGCGACGGGCGCGATGATCCGGAAGTTCAAGGCGCCGCCACCGAAGCGCGGGCTGAACCGCGCACTCTGGGACCTGCGCCACGAAGGGCCTCGCAAGGCGAAGCTGCGCACGGCGCCTCCTGGCAACACCTCGCTGCGGGTGACGGATTCGCGGCCGCTGGTGGCCTGGGATCTGGATCTCGTGGGAGGTCAGGTGGGGCCGCTGGTGGCACCAGGCGCGTACACCGTCGCGATGCTCTGGGGAAAGGACACGCTGCGTCAGCGCGTCGACGTTCGCCGGGACCCGAACAGCGAAGGCACCGACGCCGACATTACCGCTCAGGTCGCGCTCGCGCTCCGTGTCCGTGACGCGATGAACGAGACCGTGGCGCTGATCGACGAGTCGGAGTGGAGCCGGCGCGGGTTCGAGCAGCTGCGCAACACACTGCGCGAGCGCATCAAGGATCTGAAGGAGTACGGCCCAACACCTGGCCGCGACGTTCCCTTGGCCGATGCCGAGGCGTTCGTGAAGGAGATCGATGCGGTTGAAAAGAAGGTGATCGAGATCGAAGGCAAGCTGTATGACATTGCGCTGACCGGTGCCCGCGAGGACGCCTTCCGCACACCGAATCAGCTCTACGAGAAGTTGGCGTCTGTTGGGAGCGATGTGTCAGCGTCCAGTGCCGACTTCAAGCCCACGGAGCAGCAGACGGCCGTCTATGGCATGCTGCGTGATCAGCTCGAGGGGCTGAAGAAGCAGTTTGCGGGACTCGTGGCGAATGATCTCAGCGCGTTTGCGGCGAAGGCGGCGAAGCTTGGCGTGACGTTACCGGTGATCTTCTGATGGCGCAGTGAGCTTCTGGCGGCGCGACCCGGCGCACTAGGACCGCGACAGTGGCGTTGCGCCCCGTGGAGGGATTCATTTGGATTGCTCTGGCGTGCGGCGGCGCCACGGTGACTCGCTGCGCGCCTGAGAGGTATGCATTCTGTCTCAAACTTCGGAGAACTCCATGCGCGCCATTCGAACTCTGCTGTTTCTGGTTGCCGGCGCCTCCTGCAGCGCCAACGACCGACTGCCGACAGACCTCGGCGATGCCACACTCCGCGTGCGCGTGGAGCAGGGCGATCCGCGCATTCGGGTTACGAACATGAGCCAGGACGCTATCACGATCTCGGTCCTTTCGGGCGGAGTCATCGCCAGCTCACTCATCATTCCCTGTAGCGGCGAACGCCTGGAGCCTGGTATCACGCGCGTCTTCGATGTGGTCGAGCGCTATTCGCCGTATCGCGTCAGCTACTGCCCGCTTCCGACGCCGGGAAATGCGGAAGACGAGGAGCGGAGGATCTGGGTCGAAGTCGGCCAGTAGCGAACAGCGACGGGGCCGCCATGGATCTAGGAGCCTCGCAATCCCGCCGCCTGCGATCGCTCGTGCTCAGCCCCCGATCAACGCCAGCACCCGCAGCGGACTCCCGCTCCCGTTCACCAGCTTGAGCGGCGCCGCAATCACGATGCTGCCCGTCGCCGGCAGCTGATCAAGATTACAGAGCGACGCCAGACCGAACTTCCCCGCCCCGTGCATGATCGTGTGATTCGGAAATGGCGGCGTGAACCGTCCCGCCTGACCGGCGTCGGTGCCGATCGTTTCCACACCCACGCCAAGCACGTCCCGCTGATGCGCGAGAAACTCTGAGGCGCGCTGATGAAAGCCTGGCGTATGCGGGCCATCGGTGTCCGCGTTCAGGAAGGCTGCGCCGGAGCGCTTGCACCAGTCCGTCCGCAAGAGCACCCACGCACCGGCCGGGATCCGGCCATGTGTCGCTTCCCACTCTGCGATATGCTCAGGCGTCAGCAGAAAGTCGGGATCGGCCGCACTCTCCCGCGACACATCGATCACGCACGCGGGCCCGACGAACTTTGCGGCAGGGATCGTGTCGGTGGCATTGCCTGGCAGATCCTTGCCGGTCACCCAATGGATGGGCGCATCGAAGTGTGTGCCGGTGTGCTCGCCGAGCGTGATCGTGTTCCAGTACCAGCCGGGGCCGTGCTCGTCGTACCGTGAGATCACCTGCATGCTGAGCCCGGGCGACGGCGCGAACATCGGCGGCAGGTCGATGACCTGAGTCTCCGTCCCCAATGGAATCGAGAGGTCGATGACCCGCACTCTCCCGGCGGCGAGATCGGCGGCGAGCTGCAACAGCGTCTGTGACATACGGATGCCTCGGGATGGCTACAATGAGCGCAGGTGACGCGCAAACTGGAATCGATTTTCGAGCAGTGCGAGATCGGTGACGAATGCCGCTGGTCCAACCGCTTCCACCTTGGCCACGAGCGTGGTGAGCTGCGGCGCCGCCAAAGCGGTGTCGAACGAGGCAACGAATGCATCAAGCGTCCGCACGGTCTCCGTGCGCGGAACACCGGCCGCCGCGGCCATGCCTGCGATATCGCTCCCGGTCGCAGTGGCAGTCGGAAATCCACCCACCGAAAGCAGCGACTCATTGTCGAAGACAACCTGCGTCAGGTTGCCGGGTCGATACCGCGCCAGTGTGGTGAGGCCGCCAAGGTTCATCAACACCGAGCCGTCGCCATCGAACACCACGACCTTCGTCTTCGGCTTGCTCAATGCGATGCCCAGCCCCACCGAGGACGCGAGCCCCATGGCATGCTGCAAGTAGAAGAAGTTGGGCCGATGCCCCAGTGACTGCAGCTCGGCCGCCACGGCCCCCATGATCGTCACCACCACGCAGTGCTCGAGGCGATCATGGATCGCGGCCATCGCATCGATACGCTTCACGCGGCCTCCTCCCACATCAGGTCACGCCCAAGCAACAGGGCGACCGGCCGATTCGCCGACGACGCCAGCGTGAAGGCCTTGTTGATCCGATGCGCGACGTGCTCCATCGACTCGAGCGTATCGTAAGGGATCCGCAGCGCATCGAGCACCGGAATGGTCACCAGGCCACCTTCCGTCTGCCACGGATCACGCTCACCGAACCAGCCGCGATGCGAGATCAGCATCACAAGCGGAATCCGATACAACTGGGCACACGACACGATTCCATTGATCGACTGCAGGAAGCCGTGATTCTGCATCAGCATGACGGATCGCGCTCCGGCCAGATGCGCGCCGGTGGAGATCCCGACCCCTTCCTCCTCCTTCGCGAGCCGCACCAGCGTCATGGCCGGATCATCTTCAGCCATTCGGATGAGGTGGACCAGCCACGTCTCAGGCAGCGCGGACACGAGCGACACCCCATTCGCCTTCAGGGCATCGTAGATCGTTCGGGAAGCGTCGACCGAGACGGGCATGCTGACCAGGCGAAGGACTGGATGCGATCCTGCGAGACGCAACGAGTCTACCGCCGCGCGCGGATGCCGACCACTGCAGCCTTGGTCTCCCCCGGGTACATCTTGCTGGCAGCCGCGCCGCCGCGCGCATCCACCCCCACCCCGGCCACCACTCCCGATGGTTGCTCCCCGCTACGACCTGTCCGCGCTGCGGGCGCAGATTCCGCTCCTCGCGCACACGATCCCGCTCAACAACTGCTCACAGGCGCCACTGACCACCGTCACGCGCGCCGCCGCCGATCGGTTCCTCGACCAGTGGAACACGCAGGGGATGGACTGGGAAACGTGGATCGCGGAAGTGGAGCTGTCGCGAAGCGCGTTCGCCGCGCTGATCAACGCTGACCCCGGCGAGATCGCCGTCCTGTCGTCCGTCTCGCACGCCACCAGCGCCGTCGCCACATCGCTGCGCTTCGATGGCCCGCGGAACGTGGTCGTGGCCAGCGGGGCCGAGTTCCCGACGGTCGGGCATGTCTGGCTGGCGCAGCAGCAACGCGGCGCGCATGTGCGCTGGGTGAGCCTGCGCGATGGTGTCGTGCCGCTCGAGAGCTACGATGCCGCCATCGATGAGCGCACGGCGATCGTATCGTCTGCACATGCCTACTATCAGAACGGAGCACTGCAGGACATCGCGGCGATCGCGCGGATCGCGCGCGAACGAGGTGCACTGTCGTTCATCGACGCCTACCAGTCACTCGGCGTCGTGCCGATCGACGTCCGGGCGACACCGGTGGATTTTCTGGCATCGGGAACACTCAAGTACCTGATGGGAACTCCGGGCATCGCCTTTCTCTACGTGCGACGCGAGATCATCGAACGATTTGAACCCCTGATCACCGGATGGTTCGGTCGCGCCAATCCATACGCCTTCGATGCGGCGCAGCTCGACTGGTCAGCGCAGGCATCACGGTTCGACACCGGCACACCGCCGCTGCTGCCCGCCTACATCAGTCGGGCGGCGATGGAATGGCTGCATGGGATCGGGATCGATGCCATTCACGAGTACACACAGGCCCTCACGCGCCACCTCATCGAAGGCGCACTGGCACGCGGATTGACGCTCCACGGACCAGGACTGGCCGCGCCGAAGACGCCGAGTACGGCCATTCTCTGCGCTGACGCGCATGGGGCGGAGTCTGCGCTCCGCGAGAGAGGAATCATCGGCTCGGCGCGCGGACCTGCCATTCGCCTCGCGCCGCATTGCTACAACACCACCGCCGAAATCGATCATGCGCTTGATGTGCTGACGGAAGTGCTCCGCACATGACCGGCCCTCGCGCCACCTTTGCCACGCCTTTCGGCACCATCATCACGATGATCGGTGTCGCCGTGGGGCTCGGCAATGTGTGGCGATTCCCGTATCTGGTGGGCAAGTTCGGCGGCGCCGCGTTCGTAGTGTTCTATGTGATGGTGGCAGTCTGCGTCGGCGTACCGGCGCTGATTGCGGAATGGACGCTCGGCCGCCACACGCAGCGAGGGACGCTCGGTGCATTCGAGCGCGGCGGTCTGCCTGGTGGACGTCTGATGGGCAGATTCCTGTTCTGTGTCGTCATCACCGCGACGGCCTACTACACGAATGTCGTAGGCTGGGTGTTGTACTTCGCGATCGGCTCGTTGATGTCTGCCTTCGGTGTGGATATCCACGCGGCGTCGATTCTGCCGCCAGACACGGGCTTCCGCAGTTCATCGTTCCTGCTTCAGTTGGCCTGCACCGGAGTCGTGATCCTGACGTGCGCCATCGTGCTGGAGCGCGGCCTGCGGTCCGGCATCGAACGCGCGAGCAAGCTCATCATGCCTGCGCTGTATCTGATTCTCGTGATACTGATCGTTCGCTCGGTGACGCTGCCGGGTGCTGGCGAAGGCCTGCGCTGGTACATCGGCAAATTCGCGTGGAGCGACCTGACGCCAACCGTGATGGTCGCAGCGATGGGTCAGGCGATTTTCTCCTTGTCGCTCGGCGGCACCTTCATGGTCACCTACGGATCATACATGGAAGCGGACACGCCACTGCTGAGCAGCGCAGTCTGGACGGTCTTCGGCGACACCGCGGCCGGACTGATGGCTGGTTTCGTGATTTTTCCTGCCGTGTTCGCCTTCGGCCTTTTGCCAGGAAGCGGTCCTGGCTTGCTGTTCGACACCATCCCGCGGGTGTTCGCGCAGATGCCAGGTGGCTCGCTCTTCGGCGCGCTGTTCTTCCTCGGTCTCTTCGGCGCAGCGTATCTCTCCGATGTAGCGGCGTTCGAAGTGCTGGTCGCCGGGCTGGTGGACAATGTCGGGATGTCACGGAAGCGTGCTGTCCGACTGATGGCGGCCGTGGTGGGCGTGGTGGCCTTGATCCCGATGCTCAACCTGAAGATCTTCGTGCTGTGGGACCTGACCTTCGGGTCCGGTATGCAGGCGTTTGGTGCGCTGGTCGCCGTCCTCACTGCCGGATGGTTCATGACCCGTGGCGCGCTGCTTCAGCAGTTGGAGACGACCGGGCGCGCTCGCGGCGCACTGATCCTGTGCATCCGGTTTCTGATTCCGCTCGCGATGCTTGCCGTGGCCCTCTGGTGGCTGCTGACCGACGTGCTGGGGTTTTTTGGCGCTGTTTGATTTCAGGTGCGTACGCCGCACCATTCACACTCGATGACCGGGAAGCACATGTCGATCGATCTCACGCAATTCGTAGAGCACCGCGACGGAATCTCCGTGATTCGCAGCGGGCAGACCGTGCGCTCGTGGAACGGGATTCAGTACCAGGCAGGCCTGTCGGGGAAGAACACGAACGCCAAGCAGCTGTCGATGAACATTGCCACCGTGCCGCCAGGCGCAGTCGCCTTCTCGCATGTTCATGTGGACTTCGAGGTCATGCTCTACATCCTGCAGGGGCACGTCCGTCATGAGTACGGTCATCTGCTGAAACAGTCGATCGAAAACGGCCCCGGTGATTTCATCTATATCGAACCTGGAGTGCCGCACGAGGTCTTCAACCTGAGCGACACGGAACCGGTCGTGGCCGTCGTCTCACGATCGGATGCGACCGAGTGGGCCCACATCGTGAAGTATGATCGGGCGACGGGTGAACTGGGCGAAGTGCTCAAGCCGGAGTAGCAGCCACGTGATGCCCTATTCAGCACCCCGCGTGGGCGCCCCGTGACGCCCGATCCCACCTCGCGTAGTCTGCTGCGGCATTTTCTCGCGAGCATCGCCTATCGCACCCAGAAGGCACTGCGAGATGCGCCGGGAGATTTCAGCGAGTTTCGTGCGGCGACCAATGTGCGCACCCCGCACGAGCTCATCTGGCACATGACCGGAGTGATCGGCTACGCGCGCACCTTTCTGCACGGCGGCGAGTTCGCGCCGCCGCGACTCGATCTGTTCGCCGACGAAGTGACGCGCTTTCACGACACGCTCGAGATGCTCGCGCACGACTTCACCGATTCTTCACTCGCGGCAACACTGACTGACGAGCAGCTCCTTCAAGGGCCGCTCTCCGACGCGATGACCCACGCCGGCCAGCTTGCGATGCTTCGCCGACTCCACGGTGTGCCGGTGCCGTCCGAGAACTTCATCCACGCCGTCGTCAGCGCTGGCAACCTGTCGCCGCAGCAGGCAGCACCGGCGGCACCGGATCATTGGTGGCGAGCGGACCAGCCGCCGCTTCCACCCAAGCCGATGCCCGATGATCCGCCGACGATTGCGTGACGTGATCCGGATGACCGGAGCGGCATTGCTGGTCGGTGCCTGCTCCACCTCGGCGCCACCTGGCCCGAAGCGTGAGCCACAGACTGCCGCCGAGCGAGTACTGGTCGTGATCAATTCGCGCAGTGCCGCGAGCGACTCAGTCGGGCGCTACTATGCCAGACGACGCGGCATCGACGCCTCGCACGTTGTCCGCGTCGATGTGCCAGACGACGATGAAATCGGCGACATCGCGTTCCAGACCGAGATCGCAGCGCCGGTGCGGGCGGCGATCAACGCATTGCCCGTACGAATCGACTTCATCGTGCTCACGACCGGCGTCCCGATCCGCGTCGCCCGCAAGAATGGCTACAGCGTCGATGCACTGTTGGCGGGCATGCACCTCGCCATCTCTCCGATGGTCGGACTGGACAGTGCCTGGCTGGCGCAGCACCACAATCCGTACTTCAACGCGACGACGCCATTTCGCAGCGACAGATTCGGTATGTACCTCGTCACGCGTCTGGCCTGCGGACGCACGGCGGACTGCCTTGCGCTGGTGGATCGGTCGATCGCAGCACGATTCGCTCCCGGTCCATTCTTTTTCGACGCCACGAGTTATCGCACCGGTGGCGATGGGTATGCGTACACCAATCGGCTGCTCTACGGCGCCGCCGCACGGCTGAATGCGCAACGGCTGCAGGTACAGCTCGACACCGCGCCAGCGTTCGTCGCGCCGACCGAACCTGTGATGGGCTATGTCAGCTGGGGCAGCAATGACGTGCGGTTCGACAGTGCCGCGTACCACGCCGTGCAGTTCCTTCCGGGTGCGCTGGCAGAAACGTTCGTGTCGACCAGTGCCCGCACCTTTGGCCCCACCATTGGCGGGCAGAGCCGGATCGTGGATCTGATCGCGCAGGGGGTGACCGGCGTGAAGGGGTACGTCAGCGAACCGTACACCGTGGCACTGGCGAATCCGGTCATTCTCTTCGATCGCTATGTGAACGGTGCCACGCTCGCCGAGTCGTTCTACGCGGCGTCTCGGATGATTCTGTGGAAAGACATCGTCATCGGCGATCCGCTGTGCGCGCCGTTCGCACGGACGCAGGCACCGGCGTTCGACTGACACGCTGCGACGTGCGCATCCTCCCGGCTCGCTGATCGCTCATCGAGGCGAGCGGGCTCAGAACACCGCGTGCTCACCCCGGTCATCACGGACATCACCACGCAGCAAGCCAGCCTGAAATTCGGCCAGCGTCTCGCTCCCGGCGGACGGCGTTGCCGCGGCGTCATAGCGCTGTGTGACTGGATCCCAGACGAGCATCGACTCCGTCGCGTAGTAACGGCCGATGCGGGCCAGCTGCGCCTTGTCGGCCAGCGGCGGCACCGCGCGTCCCAGCACACTCAACACGCCGATGATCACATCGAGCAACGCAACAGGCACCTGCGTGAATCGTGGCGCCTGACCGAGCAGGGCAAACAATTGCTCGCCTTGCTGTCGTGGCGTAAGCGCCTCACCCGGCCCACCGATGGGCAACACGCGATTCCGCCGGGTTGGATCATCGAGACAATCCGCCAGAAACGCAGCCAAGTCGTCATCACTGATCGGTTTGCAGCTGGTCAGGGTTCCGTCACCGAACACCAGAAACGGCTTGCCGTTCCGCACTCGCGCCACTTGCCCCGAGAGTGACTTGAAAAACGCGGTCGGGCGCACGATGGACCAGATGAGTCCGGACTCCATCAGCGTCTTCTCGAACGCCAACTTTGCGTGCTGGAACGCAAGCAGCGGCTTCTGGACACAGATGGCCGAGAGCAGCACCACCTGCGTGACCCCCGCTGACTTGGCGGCCGCCAGCGCGTCGACATGCGCCTGATGATCGATCGCCCATGCGTCACGCGGCGTGCCGGTGCGTGATGCCATGCACGACACGAGCACGTCGAAGCGTTCGCCGCGAAATCCGTCGCGCGCAATGGAGACCGGATCGCAGACGTCACCCAATCGGACCGTCGTGCCCGGCACTTCGGCGACACCGCCGCTCTTCCCGATCGTGCGTCCAGTCGCGGCACTCGGCCGGACGAAGCAGACCACGTCGTGCCCGCGCGCAACCAGGGCCCGGACCGTCGAACGACCAATCGTGCCGGTCGCGCCCAGCATGAAGACGCGGCGGGGCGTCGACGACACGCGCGCGGTGGTGGAGTCAGCAGGCCGGACAGCAGTCATGCCTGCAAAGATGCGTCCGGCGCCTTCGGGTGGGAATCAGCCGCGCCACCTTGATGCAGATGCGTGGACGTTGCACTCCAGATACCGCGAAAGCCGGCGCCGCGCCGCCGTCCGCGTGACGTTTCGCGATGCCACGCGTCAGCCAAAGCTGTGCCTGATCGGAGTGGTCGCTCCGGGCGCCGTCGAAAGCAACACCTTTTGCGCCGCTGCCCGCCCCACGCCACTCCTCAGGGAACGTGCTCCGTCACGAGCCGGTACAGGAGGGTACGCTGGCACGGCACTCCGCTTGCAATGCCGCTGATGGGTGCGCTTCACCTTGGTCATCACCTCCACGTCGATTCTCATGACTGCCTCGCCGATCCTCCGCCTCGTCTCCACATGCCTGCCTGTGCTGCTGGTCGCCTGTGGAACCAGTGGTGACGGACCCGGCGACCCGCCGCCCCTGCCGATCGATCCGGGGACCGGTGCCGTGCCGACACTCTCGCGCGCCACGGTCATGACCGGACTCGGCAGCCCGTGGGACATCGCCTTCACTCCCGACGGCTCAATGCTCTTCACCGAGAAGTGCCGCGGTCTGTCGGTCCGTTTCGCGGACGGGACGGTCACCCGGATTTTCGGCACCGGTGGATCGGCGTTGGTGGCGGCAGATCTGGCATGCGAGGGCCAGACTGGTGTGCATGGCGTGGCCGTCGACCCGGCATTCGCGACCAATCGACGCGTCTATGTCTTCATGGGGTCGAATCTCACGACGCCGCGCACCAATCGCGTCGTGCGACTGGTGCTCGCGGCCGACCTGCGATCCGCCAGTCAGCGCAGCGACATCATCACCGATATTCCGTTCAAGCACGTGGGCACTGCCAACGGCGGCGCTGGAGCGCACAGTGGCGGTCGCCTGCGGTTCGGGCCGGATGGCTTCCTCTATGTCGCAACCGGCGACAATCACAGCGCCACCCTGCCCCAGAGTCCGACATTGCTCGGCGGCAAGGTGCTCCGGGTCACGACGGATGGTGCTGCCGCCGCAGGCAACAACGCCCCGTCCAACTACGACCGGCGGATCTACACGTACGGGCACCGGAACGTTCAGGGCCTGAGTTTCCGGCCGGGCACAGGCCAGCCCTTCGTGGGTGAGCATGGCCCGAATCACAGTGACGAAGTCACCGCACTGCAGAACGGCGGCAATGCCGGCTGGGATCCGCAGAATCGTCCCGGATTGAACTGCCTCGACAACTACTGCGGATACGCCGGATCAGCGACCACGATGCCGATGACGGACCTGACGCGCTTTCCGCAGGCGATACGGCCGTCGTGGTCGAACAATGGCGCGTCGCAAGGCATCGGTCCGGTCGAGTTCCTCCGCGGCACGCAGTGGGGCGCGTGGAACGGTCGATTGGCGGTGGGCATCATGGGCGGCACCCGACTCGACATCCTCGAACTCGACACCAGCGGAATCAGTGTCGGCACGACGGCCTCCGGCTTGCCGGGGACCCGTTTCCGTGGGCTGACACAAGGCCCCGACGGCAATCTGTACGTCGCGACGGACGCCGGTGAAATCTGGCGCGTCACTCCGACAGCACGCTGACCGCCGTCGCAGGCCGCACGCTACAACTGCCCCGTCGAACCCCAGTTTGCAAGCAGTTCGCGGTACTCCGGTCGCTGATAGCGATCGAGTCGGAATGCTGGGGCGTATGACGGCAGTGGGGCGCCGGTGATCTGCGCCGCGATCAACTCAGCCGCTGCCGGCGCGGCCATCAGTCCGTAGCCGGACAACGCCGCGTTGACGTATGCCCCTTCCACCGCGAGGGGGCCGATCAGCGGTCGATTCTCTTCCGTCTTGGTGTAGTACCCGCCGTCCACATACACCGGCGGCAAGCGCTCGAGATACTGCGCCAGCCCGGGCGCCAGACGCACCATACCGCGCAACACCACTTCAGGATAAAAGGGATCCTCCGGCAACGGCATTTCGGGCACTTCGTAGCGATGCGAACTGTGGTAGTCCCAGAGCATCAGCACCGTCTGATTCTGACGGTACCCCTCGGGGCGCAGGTGAATGCCGGCCGGCAGGGGCTCCGTCAGCCATCGTGTCTCGTCGCTCGACGCCAGATCCGCGCGTTCGTCGTCGGACCATGGCAGCGTTTGCGCATCGTCGAGAATCACCAGCCCCGTATCGCGATCAACGACACCCAGTGTGTCTTCGAAGGCCACCTTGAGATGCATCTCGGAGAAGAGTGGCAGTGCGACGCCGACAAGCTCTGACAGTTGCTTCGCGAACGGCCCCGCGCAGTTGATCAGCACCGGTGTCGCGATCTGCGCCGTCGTATGGTCGGTGCAGTTGACGTGGACTCCTTCCACACGACCGCTCCGCACGTCGACGGCCGTGACGCGCCCTGACAGGAACGTCACCCCCGCTGCGCGCGCCTCGTCGAACAGATACATGCCGAGCTGCTGTCCACTCAGCCAGCCGCAGCGTCGGGTGTGCAGCACGGCCACGATATCGTCTGCCAGAAACGGAAAACGCGCGCGGATGGTCGCCGGATCGAGGAACAGATCGGCGCCGATCGGGTGATCGCGAAAGCCGGTGTGTGCGCTCGGCTGATAGCGTTCGGCGTCCGACGCACTGCGATAGACGCGAAGGTCGCCCGCGCCTTGTCGTTCCGCGAGCAGCGCGTCAGCCAGGAACTGCTCACCCTTTGCAGCGCTGGCGGTGGCGTAGACGTATCCGCGACGATTCATCAGGAACCGGTCGTCGCTCGCATCGGACCACGTCTCGAGCAGGTCGATGCTGCGGTTCATGAACGTCACCATCGCGTCGTCCGGGCCCGGCCACCAATTGCGGTATGCTTCCGTCGACTTGTCGCTGGTGAGCGTCAGCGGCGGCAGTTCATCAATCAGGACGATGTTGCGAACTCCACGCATCGCCAGTGCGTGCGCGGTTGCGATGCCAGCGATTCCGGCGCCGCAGATGACAATGTCGCTCGTGCTCTGCATGCGTCAAACGTAGCGCACTCGGCTCGAAGCGCGAACGCTCCCGGACCTCCCCGGAGTAACTGCTACCGCCGCAGGTACAGCACGGACATCAGGATCGCGACGACGGTCGCCACCCCAGCGATTGCCCAGGGCAACCACATCGGCGCATTCGCCAGCCGCTCGACGACTGGCCCGCCACCCGAGTGACGCGCCGTCTGGGGCTCCGTCAGTCCCTTCACGATATCATCGCCGGTGCGCGGACGATCGGCCGGCTTCTTCTCCAGCATCTGCATCACCATCGCCTCGAGTCGCTTCGGAACGTCGGGACGGCGTGTCGAAATCGGCTCTGGCTTCTGGTTGGCATGTGCCGCCATCACCACCTGCGGTAATCGATTCGCAAATGGTGGATGCCCCGTGATCATCTCGTACGCCACCACACCCAGCGCGTACAAATCCGCGCGATGGTCGAGTGCCGGATCGCCTGCCGCCTGCTCCGGTGCCACGTACGTCGGCGTTCCCAGACTCATGCCCACCTGCGTGATCCGCAACGTCTCCACTTCGGACGTCGTCGCGGTCAGCAATGCCTTTCCGATACCGAAGTCCAGGACCACCGCCTGCCCGTGGAAGAACATCACGTTCTCGGGCTTGATGTCGCGGTGAACCACCCCCTCCTCGTGTGCATACGCCAGCGCACGCGCCACTTCCCCGAGAATGCCAACGATGTCAGCGGTCGCCATCGGGCGCTCCCGATTCATCCGCTGCCGCAGCGACTCGCCGTCCACGAAGGGCATCGTGTAGTACAGATGCGGCCCGGCCTGGCCCGACGACAGCAGCGGCACGATGTGCGGGTGCTGCAAGCGCGCGGCGAGCCCGATCTCCCGCTTGAAGCGCTCCGCCGAGAGTGATGCCGCCAGTTCCGGCGCCAGCACCTTGAGCACCACCCGACGCCGCAGGGCCTTCTCCGTGGCCACGAAGACACGCGACATGCCACCACGTGGCAGTTCCCGCTCAATCGTGTATGAGCCGGACAGCGCCGACTGCACCTCAGCCTGCAGCGTATCGTCTGCCATCGCTATTTCGTGCTTCGTTGGGCCGGGCGACAGGTGGGCCACGGCCGCGACGTTCCGCTGGCTCCCGGCAGCACGGCTTGTTCCCGCGACGTCCGCTCACGGTCTTCTGACGCCGCATAGGCGAGCATCGCGGCCATCGTCGCGTTCTGCTTCAGGTCATCGAACACGATCTTGTCGAACGTGTCGCGATTGGTATGCCAGGTGTACTGCCGGTACTCGGGATAGCTCGACTGCAGCCGGAAGGCCGGCGCCCCGCGACAGATGAACGACGTGTGATCGCTGCCGGAGTTCGCCTGCGGGCCGGGCAGCTGCAGCCGAACGCTGTCGGTCATCTCTGACGGTAGCTGCGCCACCCATCGCGCCAGGTTGCTGCTCGCCTTCAGAAACCCCTGTCCTTCCAGCACCTCGACGCGCCAGGTGCCATTGTCCTGATTGAACGCCACCTGCAGCCCATCGATCACATCCTTGTGATCTTCGTTGAACGAGAGTGAGCCGATGGTGCCCTGCTCTTCGCCACCCCAGTGACCGGCGATGATCGTACGCCGCGGATTCGGGTACGTCGCCTTCAGGATGCGCATCGCCTCGAGCATCGTCAGCGTGCCGGTGCCGTTGTCGGTGGCGCCGGTGGCTCCGTGCCAGCTGTCGAGATGCGAGGATAGCAGAACGTATTCATTCGGCAGCTCAGTACCCTTGATCTCCGCGACCACGTTGAACATCGGCACTTCCGCCGGCGTGGACTGCGCCTCGACGGTCACGCGGATTCGCGGGCCCTGATTGTTCGACGCCAGACGGTGCAGCAGTCCGTAGTCCTCGCACGAGAGATCGAGCGACGGCACTTTCTCGGACACAGCACCGAAGACCTTGTTGACGCCCCAGCCGTTCGACCAGAGCGTGGTGCCGATCCCGATCACACCCGCAGTTTCGAGCGCCTCGATCAGCGCGCGTTGACGATTGCCGGCTGGTGTCCCTGGTGACAGCAGCCCGATGGTGCGCTCCGACGTGATGCGTCGTGCTTCGGCACGTTGTGCGGTGAGTTTCGCAATCGTGGTGGGACGGGCGTAGCGGTCAAGCTCCTGCGGGGCGCGGCACATCACCTCCGGCGCCGAGATGAGGACGAACTTTCCCTTGATCGTCTGCAGCCAGCGCGTCGCAGCGGCGGGATCTGCCAGCTGCGGAATGACCACAACATCCCCTTCGGCCGCCTTGGCTCCAGGGGTCCCAGGGCTCCACGCGAGCAATTCGACATCGAGGTTCTGCACCCGCGGCGACACCAGGTGCATGTGCACCGTGCCCTGCTGCCAGCCGCGCCAGGTGCCGTAGCGTTCACGCTTGGCGCTGATGCCGAGGGTCTGGTACGTCTTCTCGAGCCAGGTCACGGCCGAGGCGTAGCCGGGTGATCCGGACAACCTCGGGCCGATGGAGTCGATCAGCACCTGGCCCAGTCGCTCGAGCTGCGACTGTTCCATGCCGGCCTGCCACATCCGCTTGATGACGGTATCGGCGGAGCGGAACGTCTGAGCCGCTGCAGTGCTCGGCAGCGCGAGGGTCGTGACAAAGAGCAGTGAAGTGAGCGGGCGCATCTGATCGAGGGAGGAGTGCGGATGCCGGGACCGGCTTGGCTCGCCGATACAATGCCGTAAGGTCGACGCTGGTCAGCGAAACGTCCATACCTGCGTGATTTCGATGATGGGCTTTCGGCAACGCGATGCTATCGTCTCGCATGTGCCCTTGCCAGACACCCCTCTCGCGGAACAGACTATGACCATGCCTGCAGTCGACGGTCACCGCTGGACAGCGGACGAAGTTCGAGCGCTCCCCGACGAACCGGGGAAGCGCTTCGAATGCGTGGACGGGGAGCTGGTGGTGAGCCCGGGACCGCGGTTGCCGCATCAGTCCGCGGTTGTCCTGCTCATTCGTCTGCTCGACGTCTACTGCACCGGCGAGGGAGTCGGTTCCGTCTTCAGTGGGCCTGGTGAGCTCGAGCTCGATCGCTACACCCTCGTGCAGCCGGATGTGTTCGTGCTGCCGCTGGTCGATGGCAAGCGAGCACAATCGCAGGAGGCGACCGGGCATCCGCTGCTCTTCGTCGAGGTACTCTCGCCCGACACCGCACGATTCGACCGTGTGATCAAGCGCGGTCGCTATCAACGCTACGGTGTGGAGTACTGGATTGTCGACCTCGACGCGCGGCTGGTGGAGCGCTGGACGCCGGAAAAGGACCGGCCGGAGATGGTGTCCAGCAGCATCAGCTGGCAGCCCGCAGGTGCCACGGCCATGATCACGATTGATCTCGATGCGCTCTTTGCGGAGGTACTCGGCGAACGCTGAAGGATCGTCGCGCCAATGGCGTCCAGTGTAGCGTAGCCGAAGTTCCTTGGCCAAAGGTGGGCGGTGGATTTCGGTGCCAGCCAAGGCGCAACCCGCAGCAATACCAGCGGTATGGCGAGGAGTGGCAACGCCGGGTGGCGCCGAAAGACACGCCCAACTGCCGAGAGACGTCGGCTACGCTACACTAGTCTCAGCCGACGACCAGCGCCTT
>JANNVN010000446.1:0-15889 GCA_031414435.1 Gemmatimonadaceae bacterium | reverse complement strand
AGTGATGGATGTGTTGCAGCCGGCGAACCTGGCGCTACCGCGCGCGTTGCTCGCGCAACTGCCGCCGCGACCGTTCCTGATCGATCCGTCACGTGAGCTGTTCGATCGCTGGACGGGGATCACGTTCGATCCGCTGGCGCCTGGTGCCACGATTGCGAACGTCACGTTCGATCTGCTGCTGGATAGCGAGCGATCGGCGCGGATGGTGGCGCAGCGTGCGATCGATCCGTCACTGCCGGGGCTTGCCGATCTGCTGAAGCGGATCGAGGCGCGGATTTTTATGGCAGGCGGCGCCAGCAACTACGACGTCACGCTGCAGCAGCTGGTCCAGCGGTCGTATGTCGATCATGTGATGCAGCTGGCCGAGAGTGCCGAGATGCCGCTGGTGAAGGCGGAGGCGCGCTATGCGCTGGTTGGGTTGCTCAACACGAAGCTGCGCGCTGGAGTGGCCGGGCGATCGAATGCGGCGAATGAGCAGCTGGCGGCTGATATTCGCTCGTGGATTGCCGGGACGTACAAGCCGGCGGAGCGGCGGGTGAAGCTGACGGTGCCGCCGGGGAGTCCGATTGGGGATTGGTAGTATGTCCGATCTCGGCGGCTGCGGCGCGGAAGCCACAGAGTACCGCGCAAGCGGTGTAGAGCACGCCTGATGTCGGACGGCTCTGTTCATGGCGCGGATTCTTCCTCGCACGTGCGCTGTGCACTGAGGCTGACGGTGGATCAGCCGTGTCCAGATCGATCCACCGTCCCGCCACTATTTCGACCTACTTGCTCCAAAAGGCATCTTCTGCCGTCTGGTCGCCGGAGAACAACCACATCTCCTTGATCTGACCGCCTTCAATCCGCATGAGGTCGACGCCATCCATCGACAACGTCCGACCAGGACGAGTGGCAACGAAGTGAAGTTTAGCCGTCACCATGTCACCGTTCGCCATCACCGAACCGACTTCATCGACCCGGAACGAATTATTGCTCAACTCCGTGAATTGGCCGAGGTGCGGAAAGACCGCATCCTTGCCGCGGAACGTTCCGGATAGATGACTCGCTCCGGGCTGATGCCACACCACATCGTCAGCGAGCAGTGTCGCCACGGTCGCCATGTCGCCCTTGCTCAGGGCTTCGACATAACCGCGTCCAACTTTTATATTGTCAACATCGTTCATATTTACTCCAGTGTGAGTTTTCGCGGCTCGCTCTCGCGGACAGGGTGTCCGCTGTCAACCCAGACCGCATGGGCAACTGCGCACGGCGGCGGCGGAGGCGCAGTTCTGGAGTATAGCGCGATATCGCACTCGAAAGCCGCGATTCGTGGACGACCGCAATTGACCAGCCTGGACTGGGCTGGTATGCTCGCAGTCGGATTCACTGGTGATCGAGTTCAGCCGTAGTGATGTTTTTGGCCAACGTCACCATTGAAAGGCCGCGATGACAGACCCATGTGTGCGGGCATTCCTGGCTCAGTTGAAGTCGCAACCAGCGATTCGCTGCAAGAATGCCGTCGCGGTCGTTCGATCGCTCGCGAAGCCTCGCCCTCATGCGCGAGCAGCGCGAGGCATTCAGCTGAGCGCACTCGATTCTGCGGTGCGTGAGATGATTCGGGTGAACGCCATTCCCGGCCGTCAGTGTACGACTCATGCTTCGCGCGTCGATCGCTGAGGCAGGAGGACGGGGAGTCGCCGAGTCGCCCAAGACTCTAGTGTGGTGTAGCCGAAGTCTCTTGGCAGGTGGGCGTGTCTTTCGGCGCCACCCGGCGTTGCAACTCCTCGCGATACCGCTGGTATCGCTGCGGGTTGCGCCTTGGCTGGCAACGAAATCCACCGCCCACCTTTGGCCAAGGAACTTCGGCTACACCACACTTGCAGCAGGCCATTCCGACCGACCAGAGTGTCCCGGCATTCGCGCGGCAGTTCAGCAGGCATTCAGGTGCGCGCCGCACCATCCGGCCATGCACAGATGCACACCCGGTTTCCTGCGCGGTCAGCCAGCGTCCAGTGCGATGGCGCGTGTGACTCGTCGACGATGCGGCCCCCCGCCGCCAGCGCCGCCTCGAGCCGCACTTTGACGTGATCACGCGCCACCGACACGTCGATGTGCATTGCATGCCGCAACGGCTTCGCCTCGTCGAGCTCCTGCATCCAGACTGTCGATCCGTGCCCAAGCGGGTCGACCGCATTGTCGTCAGCCATTGGCGAGTAGCCGAGCACGGCGCGCCAGAAACCAACGTTGATTCCGTCGCGCTTCGCAGCGATCGCGACCTGCACCTCCTGCACCGCCAGTCGGTCAGCCACTGCGTTGTGTGCGCGCGCGACTTCCGAGACGGCACGCGCGAGGTCGATGTGTCGCGACTCGAGTTGCCAGAGATCACGGCTCAGGCGAACGGTCAGGGTGGCGTCACCGATCGTGAGCAGTACGCCAGCACCTTCGAGCCCCGTGACCGCGGTCACGGCACCCGCCAACCGCGCCGCGTCGCCCATCGACCTAACCCGAAACACTGCTGTCGCGCCGCCGTGGAGCACAACCCAGTCCTCCACACCCGCGGCGTCGAGGAAACCACGCCACCCATCCTCGCTCATGCGCTCTGCTCTCTGGAATTCCGCCAGCGTGATACGCTTCTGGACGTCGACACACTCAATCGACGGTGCAGCCACGTTGCAGGATTACCGCACCAACCCCTTCGCCCAACTTTCTCCGGCCGGCTTCTCGAAGCCTGCGCGCCACCCAGCCACCGTCTCGATCAGCGTCTCGAACACCGGCGTCTCGCGTGTTACCTCACCCGCCGCCGCGCGCGCGCTGAACGCCTGCTGCGGCTCGACATGAATCGCGCCACCTGACGCACGCCACGCCACCCGTCCCGACGCCAGCAGATCCGCGCCCACCGCCGCCTGCACACGACCGATCGTCCGAAACAGCCCGTCGATCGAACACCCCGACGCGCCGGTCGCTGCTTCATCCACCGCGATCGCGAGGAACCGATCCTCCCGCCAGTCGCGGGCACAGAGCAGCGGCACCCCGTGCGCCGCCCATTGCGACAGGTGTGTATCCACAGCCGCCAACAGCGGTGTGGCGTCGGCGACGGGAACGTCGGCAGCAAAAACCCAGACGCGGGCGCGGTCGGGCAGTGAGGCAAAGTCGGTACGTGGCATTCTGAAACGTACATCGCACCGTGTGTTGCACGCCTCCCCTCCGACCAGTAGCGTCCACGCTTTGACAATCCCGGCAGCTGCATCACTCGGACGCCCACAAGGACCCACCGTGAACTCCTCCAGCCTGATCCGCGCGCTCGTCGCGGTCGCCGTGTCGGTCTCACCCCTCGTGGCGCAGACCAGCACGCTCTGCGCCGGCCACTGGTCCGGGTCGATCGCCATACCAACCGGCCCCTTGGCCTTCGACATCGATTTTGCGACGCAGGCCGACGGGCGCTGCACCGGCGACATCACGATCCCCCAGCAGGGCGCGAAGGACGTGCCGCTGATCGATATACGCATCCGCGCTGATTCAGCCCGCTTCACCATCAGCGGTGTTCCCGGCACGCCAACCTTTGCCGGCGTCCGCAGTGCGGACGGTCGCACGATCACGGGCGTGTTCCGGCAAGGCACGGCATCGCTGCCCTTCACCATGAACGCTGGTGCCGCCCCCGCCGATGCCGCGCGCGCTGCACTGGCCGGCTTCGATGCCTGGGTCGATTCGGCCATCGTGGCGTGGAAAGTCGTCGGACTCTCGATCGGCATCATCGTCGATGGTCAGACCGTGTACCTGAAGGGCCACGGCATGCGTGACCTCGAGAAAAAGCTCCCCGCCACGCCGCAGACACTTTTTGCGATCGGGTCATCTTCGAAGGCGTTCACCACCTTCGCGATGGGCGCACTGGTCGATCAGGGGAAGCTGCAGTGGGACGTGCCAGTGCGGACCTACCTGCCCTGGTTCCGCATGCACACCGATTTCGCGTCGCTGCACATCACGCCGCGTGACCTGGTCACGCATCGCAGCGGACTGCCGCGCCACGATGCGCTCTGGTACAACAACACCACGATGTCGCGCGAAGATCTCGTACGGCGGATCGCGCACCTGCCACTCAACAAGGATCTGCGCGAGACGTTTCAATATAACAACCTGATGTTCCTCACCGCCGGATACCTCGTCGGGAACATCAATGGCACGTCGTGGGAGGATGGACTGAAGCAGCTGGTGTTGTCGCCGCTGGCCATGACGCGCACCAACTTCTCCGTGAAGGAGTCACAGGCCGACGCTGACTTCTCACAGCCGTATCGTGTGCAGCGCGACTCCATCCAGCGGATCCCGTTCCGGGATATCTCGCTGGTGGGCCCCGCCGGATCGATCAACTCGTCGGCCGAAGAGATGCTCAAGTGGGTCGGGCTGCATCTGGCGGGCGGCAAGCGGGGTGACAGCCAGGTGATTCAGACGTCGACGTTGCGCGACATGTATCGGCCGTACACGCCGATTGCCGGGATGGGTGACAATCCGGAGCTGGGCCCGATGAGCTATGGACTCGGATGGTTCGTCGACAGCTACCGCGGCCACTACCGCGCGCAGCATGGCGGCAACATCGATGGGTTCACGGCTGCGGTGACGCTCCTGCCGCAGGACCGCGTCGGCATCGTGGTACTGGTCAACCAGAATGGCGCGGCGCTTGGCGAACTGGCATCGCGACACGCCATGGATCGCCTCTTTGGCGGTACTCGGCGCGACTGGAGCGGTGAGGCGCTCGCTGCGCGGAAGGCCGGCGACGCGGCGGGCCGCGCCAGCGAGCAGAAGAAGGGTGAGGCGCGAGTTCCCAACGCACCACCGTCACGCAAGCTGGCCGAGTATGCGGGAACGTATTCCGACTCCGGGTACGGTCCCGTCACGATCACGCTCGAGCGCGACACGCTCGTACTGACCTATAACGGACTTCGCGCCAAGCTGCAGCCATGGCACTACGAGACCTTCAACGCGCTGCGCAACCCCGACGATCCGGCGCTGGAAGACCAGAAGATCACATTCCGCAACGGCGCCTCGGGTCGCATCGACGGTGCGATGATCGCCATGGATGCGCTGGCACCGGCCACCGTCTTCCGTCGGATGCCTGACGCGCAGCTGCTCGATCCAGCGTACATCGCGCGTTTTGCCGGGCGATACCAGATTCCCGGTGGACCAGTGGCGGTCGTGACCCTCCGCGGCAGCACCCTCTTCTGGTCGCAGGGCGGCGGCGCGCCGACGGCGCTCGAGGCTGAAGGGGGTTCACGATTCGTGCTCAGCGCGATGCGCGCGATCTCGGTCGAGTTCAGGAGCGACGCATCAGGCAAGGTCACGGGCGCACGCGTGGTGCAGCCAGGAGCAGTCACGGACGTGACACGGCTGCCATAGCGTCGTTGCGCGCGCATCGCGCCGCGACCGCGCCTGGCTCACATGGCCTGCGCGCGGCGCCGATCGCCGCTGCGTTTTCGCAGAGCACGGATACGAAGTGTCCCCCGATCCCGCGGTGCGAAATCTGGGGACACTCGCGCGTCAGCCCTGCAATCAGTGACGACTACTGCACGCGGTAGACGATCGGCAACGACACTTTCGTGCGCACCGGGCTGCCACTCACCTTGCCTGGCTTGAAGCCTGCCATCAGGATCGCACTCTTCGCTGCTTCACCGAAAGCGGGCTGGGTTGCATCGACGATCTCGACCGATGACGCGTCAACCTTGCCATTGGCGTCAACCACGAACGAAATCTCCGCAACCCCACCCATGCGGCGGCGCTTGAGATCTTCAGGGTATCCTTCCAGGACGATCCGCTGAAAAACCACCGTGGAGGCCAGCGACGGCCGTGTCTCGACTTCAGCGAGCGTGTACGTCTTGCCCGAATCCTGCGCGCCAACTGCCGCGGGGGCAAGCAGTGTGATGCCGACCACAGCGACTGCAGTAAGCGAAAAGCGAATACGGGACGCAGGGGTCATCGTCGACTCCAATCGGGATAGTGGGCACAAGACAGCAGTGGATGCCCACCTTGTGCGGGGCACTCTCTAGTATCGGCCAATGGTCCACGTCGCTTAAGTCCTGAGGTGCTGCTGCCGCTAATTCCGCCAGCAGCTCATGTGTTTATTGGATGGGCCTTATCTACATCGGCTGGTGATAGCGGCCACTCCGTCCCTGACCCCCTGCACGGCGTGCCCGCTCCTGAGTAACGCAGACGGTGATCCTTGCTCACCGCGGCTTACCCGCGACTCAGCAAACACCTGTCTGATCCGGATTGTGCGTTCCAGTTCATCGCGCGCCTGCAGGACCTTGCGGCGCAGGTCAGGCGCGAGGGACGGATGTGCGGTGAGCCATTCGTCGATCAACCGCAGCGCTTCCGGCGACGACTGCCCGCCGATCGCGGCGCTGAGCCACGCGCCGAGAAAGAAGATGCGCCGATTGCGCTGAATCCACGGCAGCGTGTCGAGCGACGGCACGAGGAACGACTGTGTGCTGGCCGTCTGCTCCGGATCGTGAAACGTGCGCAGGCTGGACGTCGCCCATTCTTCATTGAGAGTGCTGTCGCTTAACCAGCGGGAGAAATAGGCGCGCTTGTTTGCCGCATCAGGCACGGCGGCACCCGCCACGAATCGCTGCCGTTGCCCTTCGCTCGATGAATCACGCTTCGCTTCGGCCGCCAGCCGGTCGCGAGCCGTTTCGTAACTGCGCGCGGTCAGACGTTGCACGATCGCCCATCGCGTCGGTGCACGCAGCGGAAGCCCGGCAGCGGAATCACGGTCGAGCCACTGATCGATGCGCGTCAGCGCGTCCGGTGTGCGGGCCGACCCGATCAGCGCGTCAAGTTGCGACTTACGCTGGCCATAGCTGAGCGTCGTGTCGGAGGCGCCATTGAGCAGCGCGCGTTCAAACACCGACTGCTGCGCCTGCACCAGCGCATCGCTCCCATACCGACCGATGGCCACCCCAACCCGGGTAATCAGCGTCGCCGCAATCTGCTCATCGCGCTCGGCTGGCAGCGCCCGCAGTGCAGCGGTCACATATCGCGCAGGAGAGAGCCGCGCCTCGCGCACGAGATCCCAGAGCGCACCCCACAGCATCGCGCGCTGGAGATCATCCTTCACGGTGCCGACATGCCGCTCCAGCCACGACACACTGGCGGAGTCGGGGAGTACGATGGCGTAGCCGTAGTCACCATCGTTGGCAAAGATGACGTCCGGCGTGCGCCGCCCGCGCGCGGAAGCGACGATGGTGGCACGTGTCGAGAATTCCACCGGAATGCGCACCGCCGGGGCATCCGCGTAGTACAGCAGCAGCGAGAGTCGCATCGGCCAGGCGCCGGTCCCCGACAGCGCCGGCTGTGCCGCACGCTGCCGCAGTGTGAGGCGCGTGATGCGCCCACCTGACGTTGCAACGTCCTGCTCGACGATCGGCATGCCCGGGCGCAGGATCCACTGCGCGCCCCACGACGTGAGATCGCGACCCGACGCCGAACCAACCGTGCGCAGCAGATCGCGCCAGGTGGCGTTGCCGTACGGGTGTTCGGTGAGGAATCGGCGGATTCCCCGCTGAAAGTTGCGCTCACCAACGAGGTAGTTCAGCTGCCGTAGAATGCCCGGCGCCTTGTTGTAGACAATCGGACCGTAGTTGCTCTTTGCCTGCTCGAGATTGTCCAGCGCCTGCCATACCGGCGTGGTACCGGCAGTGGCGTCGGTACCATATGCGACTGGCTTGTTGCGCAGGTAGAACGTCTTCCAGGGCGTCGATTCCGGTTCGAGTGCGGCCTGCATCTTGGCCGCCATATAAGTGGCGAAACCTTCCTTCAGCCACAGATCATCGAACCACCGCATGGTGACGTAGTCGCCGAACCACTGGTGTGCGACCTCGTGAAAGATCGTCGCCTGGCGACCGAGCAACTGCGACGCGGTGGGCCGCTCACGATAGATGAAACTCTGTTCGTTGTAGAACACCGCACCGGGATGCTCCATCCCGCCGAACGGAAACACCGGGGCCAGCAGAAAGTCGTATTTGCCGAACGGATAGGGCACGCCGAACCAGTCTCCGAGCCAGCGCAATGCCAGCGTATTCGACGTGATCAGCGAATCGGCCTCCGCTTCCTTCAGTCGGGAGGCGCGGACCCACATGCTGACGGTTGTCGGCTTCGCGCCCGAAACCAGCGCACGCGCCTGTGAGACGCGCGCATACGGTCCGGCGGCGAACGCAATCAGGTACGTGCTGATCGGCTGTGTCTCGGCAAACCGATGTGTGGCCGCCGTAACGGATGCGCTGTCGATGCGGACCGCGGCCCCGTTGGCCAGCACACTCCATTGCCGCGGCGCCGTCACGCTGAGCGTGACGCGGGCCTTCAGGTCGGGCTGATCGAAGCAGGGGAAGAGCAGATTCGCATCAGACGGCACGAGCAGCGTGTACAGATACTCCTGCCCATCAGCCGCATCGCGGGAGCGGATGATGCTCGCGCCCGCCGCCGCGATGGGCGACGCGAAGGTGAGCTCGACCTGATTGACGCCCGCGCGGGTGTGTGATGCCGGGATGCGGATATGAGCCCGGTTCCAGACGCTGGTGTCACTGCTTGGCAGCGACTGGCCGTTGGCCACGATGCGCGACACCCCCAGCCCGCGAAAATCGAGGATCACTTCGCGGGCCGTGCGCTGTGAGAAACGTACCACCACCGACCCGGTGGCCGAGTCGGTGGTGGTCACGTCGAGTGAGAGAGCGTAGCGGACATCGCTGATCTGCGCCGCGCGTTCGGTGGCCAGCACTTGTGGCACACCCGCCGCCAGCCGGGCATCGGGTTGCGCGGATCGCGCGGCACCAGATGGCAGCGATTGCGCGCCACCCTCGCGTGATGCCCACGCGAGTAGCAGCGCCGCGGTCGTCGCCTGGCGAATCACTTCGTCGTCACCTCGGGAATGGTGATGGGTGACTGTCCCTGTGCACGACGTTCGGCGTTGATCGATGCCAGACCGGTCGTCCGAAGCGTATTCCAGGTCGTCATGGCCGCAGAGCTCAGAGTCCTGGCTGTCGCGCAGGCCGCAACCTGTGCGGCGGTCGGCGCCACATCGGCACTCTGCATGGCCATCGCCGCTGCCATCATCGCGGTAGTTGCACCGGACAGCGTCGGCGGCGCATTCGGTGCCGGACGACGGAACCGCGCCCGCGGACCACGCGGCGGCGCCAACGTTTCGAGCTGCTTCTTCACCTCGGCCGCCGCCGTACCCTGTACGCCAGCGAGTGACGCAAGCCAGGCCCGCGCCTGTTCGTTGGCCGCGTTGGCGGCCATCGACCCGGCCCACATCTCCTTCGACAATGTGGCCAGCTGTGCCAGCGCCGCAGCTCCGGACTTTACTCGCGGATCGAGTCGGAGTGTGAGCGGTTGCGTGTAGCGCACGCCGTCCACCGTCAGGCGCACCGTGTACTGACCGGGCGGCGCCCATGGTGCGTCGACCACCGGGAAGGTGCGGCCCGGGACCGCGCCTTTCGGCTCGACATTGCCGTTGTCGTTGACGTTCTCCACCGGAATCGGGTCGTAGTGCAGATCCCACGCGAAGCGATACATCCCCGCCTTGGCGCCGAGGCGCGTGGACGGCGCTGGCCAGTAGAGCGGCAGGCCACAGTGCGTGGCCGTCGGCATCCGTTGGCAGATGCGATCATACGCCGCCGGATCACGGGCCGGGTCAGGATCGAGAATCGGATCCGTACTCGAATAGCGGCGGACCACCGCGCCAGCCACGTCGAGAATTTCCATCGTCACCGGCGCGGTCGCGTCGCGACTCAACCGATAGTCGATGATGCCACCCGGCATCGGATTCTGCCCCGCAGGCATTTCCGCAGGCCACGGTGTGGGATCGTTGCCACCGAAACGCACACGCAGCGCTGTCGGTGGCTTGAACAGATACGCCGCTGTCACCGCACGCGCCGCTGCAGCCTGCCGCAGCGTGGTGATGTTGTCGAGAATCCAGAAGCCACGTCCATGCGTGCCGATCACCAGATCGGAGCAATGACAGGTGCTGTCGTCTTTCACCGCCAGGTCGCGCACGGCAATCGCCGGCATGTTCAGCCGGAGCGATTCCCAGTGATCACCATCGTCGTACGACACCCACACCTGCCGATCGGTGGCCGCGTAGAGCAGTCCCTTCTGCCGCGGATCTTCGCGGATGGAGTTCGACGCCGCGCCGCCGGTGATGCCGGTGTTGATCTCTGTCCACGTCTTGCCGCCATCATGCGTGCGCACGAAGTGCGGATTCATGTCATCGAGGCGCAGCGTGTTCACGGCCGCGTACGCCGTCTGCGTATTGAAGTGGCCCGCCTCGAGATTGTAGATGCGCGCCCACGGCCTGGCGACCGCCGGGGTCACGTTGGTCCACGTCGCACCGCCATTCATCGTCACCTGCACCGTGCCATCATCGCTGCCGCTCCAGAGCACATTCACATCGCGAGGCGATGGTGCGAGTGCCGTCAGTGAGCCGGCGGGTGTCGCTTTCACGGTGCTGGCATACTGCCCCGCTGAGGCGGGCACCGCCCATGACTGCCGCGTGAGATCGGGGCTGATGCGACTCCAGCTCCTGCCGCGATCGAGCGTCTTCCAGACCACGTTCGACGCGTAGTACAACACATCGGGCTTGGCCGGTGAGAAGTGCAACGGCATCGTGCGCACGTTGCGGCTGAACCCTTCCATGTCCGGGCCGACATAGGTCGTCTGCCCTGTCTTGCGGTTGTACAACGACACGTTACTGCGCATGCTGCCGAACACCATGTCAGGATCGCGCGGATCCGGCGCGGCGATGCCGTACTCCTGGATGTTGACCGGATGCCAGTCGTGAAATGTGATCTGGCCGTCATCCGACCTGCTTGGCACACACGCTGAGCCGGAGTCCTGCTGTCCGGAGCAGAGTCGATAGGGGAACGCGTTGTCGGCGGTCACGTGATACATCGCGGCTGTGGGCTGCGTGTACCAGTTACTCCATGACGCGCCTCGGTTCGCCGAAATCACCGACCCCTGATCGGTGACGGTGAAGATGATGTTCGGATCGTTCGGATTGATCCAGATCTTCTGGTAGTCATCACCACCGGGCGCACCACGCACCGCGCTCCACGAGAAGCCTGCGTCTTCGGTGCGCCACATCACCGTCGACGCGCTGTACACGACGTTCTCGTTCTTCGGATCGACCGCCAGCGTCGGCAGATCACCGCCGCCAATTCGCGCCATCGGCCGGTTGTCTGTCATCCGCCCCGCCTGACTCGGCATCCCGGGCATCTGCACCGCGAGGGACCAGTGCTCCCCCCCATCGGCTGACTTGTAGAACGCGACCGTGCTCGGCACCGAGGCCGTCGCCACATTGGCCACGGTGGCGTAGAGCACGTTCGGGTTGCTGGTCGAGAGCGCGAGGTTGGCCTGATTGAGCGGCGGCAGTCCTTCGGTGATCTGACGCCAGGTGGTACCGCCGTCGGTGGACTTGAAGAACCCACCAGTACCGGCGAACGCCTGACCCTCGATAAAACTCTGCTGCTGCTGCCAGAGCGTGGCGTACAGCGTGTTCGGATTCCGCGGATCGATCCGAACGTCGTTGGCGCTGGTGTATTCATCGCGATAGAGCACCTTCTCGAACGTCGCACCGCCATCGGTCGAGCGGAACACGCCGCGTTCCGGGTTCGGTCCGTACGGATGCCCGAGTACCGCCACGAACAGTCGATCGGGATTGGTGGGATCGACATCGATCATCGCGATCATCTGGCTGTTGCGGAGACCGAGGTGTGTCCAATTGGCGCCGCCGTCGGTGGACTTGTACATCCCGTCGCCCACGGCCAGGTCGGGGCGGATGATGCCAGCACCGGTGCCGACGTAGATCACCTTCGGGTTCGACGGGGCGACGGCGATTGCGCCGATGCTGCCGGTGGATTCCTTGTCGAAGAGCGGCACCCAGTTCGAGCCGTAGTCGGTCGAGCGCCAGACGCCACCGTCGTCATAGCCGGCGTAGAAGACGTTCGGCTGGCTGGGCACACCGGCGATGGCGCGGGCGCGGCCGCCGCGTATCGGGCCGATGTGTCGCCAGCGCATGTCTGACGTGATGTCAGCGGCCTGCGCAGCGCTGAATGACGGGAGCGTGGCGCCGACGGCGAAGACGAGCAGGGCGCGGCGGAACAGGGACTGACGCACGTGGACCGATCCGGTGGGAGACGGAAGTGCTACGCTCAGGCGGGGAATGACGCTGGAGCATAGTGGCCGGTCCTCATCCGGCAGAGTGTCTCGTCCTCGGCGGCTTCCACCGGAGCCGGAACTACAACTGCAACTGCTTGACGCAAAGGCGCAAAGGAGTGAAGAACGTCGTGCCAGTGTGGCGGCCGTCGTGGGGTTTGAACGGCAACGGCGTAACGCAAAGAGGCAAAGGCGCGAAGGCGCAAGGCGTTCCGATGCGAATACGACAGGTCTGTTGCGGCTTTGATGGGAACTGCGGTGGGGGGTCGAGCGCCGCCGTCTATGTGCGCCTCCCTTGTGGCGTACTGCTTGGGGCTGGGGCTGGGGCTGGCGCTATGGCTGCGCGGTCGCCAGTGGGGAGGTCGTGGCGGCGCTTTGCCGCTTGCCTGCGGGGAGCACCTGCGGAAGGCGCAGCGCGCCGACGATCAGCACGAGCGCGGCGACGATCTGCGTGCCCATGGCGACGGTGAGTGACGTGGCGTGCGCCAGGCCGCCGATGATCGGTGGACCGATCATGAATCCCACATAGCCGATCGACGACACCGAGGCGATTGCAGCGGCGCGACTCACGCCGGGTATGCGCGTGGCGGCGTTGTAGAGGATGGGCACGACGGTCGCGAGGCCGATGCCGACCAGTGCGAAACCGACCATGGCAAACCAGGGCCGCGCGACCAGCAGCACCATCAGCATCGCGATGGCGGTGAGCGCCGGCCCGGCGATCAGCATCGTACGCTCCGAGACACGCGCGCGCACCGAGTCACCGGCGAAGCGCATTGCGGCAGTCGCACCGGCAAATGCGACGTACGCCATCGCGGCCTGCTCCTGCGGTGCGTGCAGTTCCTGCGCCACGTAGAGGACGCTCCAGTTGTACATCACCCCTTCCGCCAGCATCCCTGACAGGATCAGCATGCCGATCAGCAAGAGGGTGCCTTTCGGCCAGGCGAATTGCGCCTGTGATGCGTCGGTCGCCGGATGCGCGGCGAGCATGCCGCGCGATGCGACCGTGATCGACGTTCCGACCACTGCAGCGACCAGTGCCAGCTGGATCGCGTTCGACATACCGCCGCGGATCATCGTCGCCGCTGCCGCCGCGCCGACCATCGCTCCGAGGCTGAACATCCCATGGAATCCGCTCAACACCGTGCGACCGGTGAGCGTCTCCAGCATCGTTCCCTCGGCGTTGATGGCAACGTCGAACACACTCTGGCCCGCGCCCATCAACACCATCACCGGCAGCAGCGCCCAGAATCCGGGCAGCACCAGAGTCAGTGCGAGCGCGAGGGAGATCGCCCAGCCGGCGAGAATCGCTGTGCCCCGCGCGCCGAGCTTCCCAACGAGGCGACCCGCCATCGTCAACGTCAGGACGGAGCCCACACTCGTCGCCAGGAGGGCGACAGCCAGCGTTCGCTCATCGAGCGCATAGGTGGCCTTGAGCGACGGCACGTGAACCCCCCAGACGCCGGCGACGAATCCGAGGTTGAGAAACTGCGTGCGCGTGGCCCACCGGGCCTTCGAAAGGGCCGTTCGCGGCGTACGGGCGGAGGGATGGGAGAAGTCGCCGGGCATCATCGCCAGAGAGTTCGGGGAAGGATCAAGTCAGAACTGCACGAACAAGCCGAAATATGCACGTTTGTGCAAGTACATGGCTGTCACATTGAGTAACTTTGAGCGATGGCTCATCCCAAGACTCCCAATTCCCCGATTTCCGACGACAGCCCGCGGTTCGCGCAGGAGCGCCAGGCCCGGATCGCCGCCACGCTGCGTGAGCAGGGTCGGGTCGAGGTCTCCGCGCTGGCGGCCGAATACGGCTTGTCGGAGGATACCATCCGGCGCGACTTGCGGCTGCTCGCCTCACGCGGGCTGGTGCAGAAGACGCATGGCGGCGCCGTCGCACTCTACACCACCGCGCTGCCGATGGCGCAGCGGGTGGATGTGCGCGCCACGTCGAAGCGCGCGATTGCGCGGGCCGCTGCCGAACGGGTGCAGGCGCATCAGGCGCTGTTCATCGATGGCGGCAGCACCGCGTTGGCATTGGCGCAGATTCTCGCATCACCCGACGCGCCGCGTCCGCTCACGATCATCACGGCCGCCTTCGATGTCGCGGCGCTGTTCGCCAACGATCCTACCGTCCAGCTCGTGCTGGCCGGCGGGACGTGGTCGCATGAGACGCGCGAGTTCTTCGGCGACCAGGCGCAGGCCACGATCCGGGCGCACCGCGCCGACTGGGCGTTTCTGGGCGCGTGCGCGTTGCATCAGCGGGCGGGGCTGACGTCGTCGCTGGCCGGTGATGCGCAGGTGAAGCGGGCGATGATCGAATCGGCGGCCGCGTGTGCGGTGCTGGCCGACGCCACGAAGCACGACATGGTGGCGCCATATGCGGTGGCGGATCTGCGCGAGATCGATCTGGTGATCAGTGATGCGGGGCCGAGCTGGTTGTCGGGGACGGTGCGCGAGGTGGTGCGGGTGTTGTAGGACGGCCCTGCGATTCTGTTGAGTTGGTGTGTTGATGTCGTGTGCGGTGGACGTGCCACGCCTGCCTGAGTGATCTTTGCCAGGCGCACGCCTTCATCCATCCGACCGCTGACTGCCACCGATGCCATACATCACCACCGAATCCCAGCCCGCGGTCGAGCTCTTCTACACCGACGCCGGCGCTGGCCAGCCGATCGTACTCATTCACTGCTGGCCCTTGAGCCATCTGGTCTGGGCGCAGCAGATCGCCGCGCTGACCGCGGCGGGATTCCGGTGCGTCGCCTATGATCGGCGCGGCTTTGGCGACTCGGGCAAGCCCGATGCGGGCTATGACTACGACACTTTCGCGGCCGACCTTCACTCGCTGATCGTCGCACTCGACCTGCGCAACGTGATCCTGGCCGGCTATTCGATGGGTGGCGGTGAAGTGGTGCGATATCTGACGCGGTACGGCAGCGAGCGTATCGCCAAAGTGATGCTGATCTCGACGGTGCTGCCGTTCCCGATGCGCACCGCGGACAATCCTGATGGCGTTCCACGTGAAGTGTACGAAGGGCTGATCAGCTCGATTCAGATGGATGCGGACAGCTTCGTTGGCGGGATCAGTCGTGCGTTCGTCGGATGGTCGGATGATCGGGCTGATCGTCTGACCGCACCGTTCGAGCAGGTGCTCTCGCTCGCGCAACGCGCCGCACCTCAGGCGATCGCAGGCTGCGTGCGGGCGTTCGGGATGACGGATTTCCGCGGTGAGATTGCCAACATCACGGTGCCTGCGCTGATCGTGCATGGGACCCAGGACGCGATGGTGCCGGCGGTGACGTCCAGTCTGCGGCTGACCGAGATGCTGCCCGCAAGTTCGCTGGCGCTGATCGAGGGTGGGCCGCATGGACTGGCGATCACGCACGGGGCGGAGTTGAGTGCGGCGATGGTGGGGTTCGTCACGGCGTAACCGGGGCGTTCCCGAATTTTCGTCACACCGCATCCGCTGTTCACCGCGCAACCTGAAGCGACGCGGCGAATGGAGTCCGTCGATACCCTTGACAACTAAAGCATCCGCCCCCACTCTCCCCCCTGCACCTCCCCGGGAGCCTGGATGAAGATCGTCTGTATCGGTGGCGGGCCGGCCGGCCTGTACTTCGCGCTGCTGATGAAAAAGCAGGACCCCACACACGACATCACCGTCGTCGAACGCAACAAGCCGTACGACACCTTCGGCTGGGGCGTGGTCTTCTCCGACCAGACGCTC
>JANNVN010000445.1:0-10447 GCA_031414435.1 Gemmatimonadaceae bacterium | reverse complement strand
CACGAACTCCGTCCCCATGAGCTCAGGAACTCCGTCCCCAAAAGCGCCCGTCCCCAAAAGCGCCGTCCCCAAAAGCGGTCCCCAAAAGCGCCGTCCCACAAAAAAAGCCGGACGCGCAGTGATCGCGCGTCCGGCTCTCAGTTGTATTGAACCGGCTTACTGCTTGACAGCCAGCTCGCCGAGTCGGACGTGTGCTTCCGCGGCCAACGGACCATTCTCGTTGCGCGCCAGATCGGTCCAGATCTTCAGCGCCTCGGTGGAGTTGCCGGCCGTCATGTACGCTCTGGCGGCATCTGCCTGCCGCTGGATCTTGGCATCGCCATAACTTGTCGCCGCCGCCGCCAAATAGGCCTTCGCCGCATCAGAGGGCTTGTTCAGCCCCTCGTAGGCCGCAGCCATCAGCGTCTGGAGCGTCGCCCCCAGCCGGCTCGAACCGCCCCCGGCAGAGAGCGCTTCCAGCTTCTTCAGCGCCTCCGCCGTCTTCCCTTGCGTCATCAGCGACTGGGCCAGCAGAAGGCTGGCGCGGTCACCCGCCGAGGTGCCGGCGTACCGGGTCGCCACCTTGTCGAGCTCCGACACGGCGTTCGTCGGGTTCTGTGACGTCGCGGCCTGCGCCTGGAAGAATGCCCGCTCCGCATTCTGAATCTTCGTCTCCGCTGACTTCTGCCACACGAACACGCCGATCACAGCGAGCGCGATGCCCCCGACGCCCATGGAGACGATGCGCTGGTTCGTCTTGAGCCAGCTCGCGAGCGATTCGAGACCGCCCTCTTCGAATTCCGACATTGGCGTACAGGTCTGGGGACAGGGTGCCGCATGGGGCGCCCGGATATGAACGGCCCGGGCACGCGAGGCGCTGGGCTGTAATAGCCAGATAAGTTCGCAGATCGGCCCCCGGAGAACAAGCGTGCCGGTGCCTTCAGCTCCGTATCGGTGTCGCCGACACTGCGAATCCGTGACCGGGGCATACCACGTGTCGTCGTTACGGTGGAGCCCGGTTGAGGTGTGGGCTTGTTGTCCTGAGTAGCCGGTCAGTCCCGTCCGGAAAGCTTGATGGCGAGCCCGCTGCGCGCGATGTCGCGTGCAGGTACCCTTACCTCCATGCCAATGCCGAACTTCCTCGTCTCTGCTGCGCGACGTCTCGCGCTGACGATAGGCGTCGCTGCGGTGCTGATTGCGACTCCATCCGCAGCCTCGGCCGACAAACCGCGTGGCAAGCGCCCTGTCGCGTCCGCGAGTCGCAAGGCACAGCGACCCGTGGCCGGGAGTCGTGCCAAGGCGGCCTCTCGTCGTGCAGCGGCGGCCAGGGCGCGCCGGGTTCAGAACAGCAGAAGCCGGCGTCGCTACTACGGCCCAGTCGTCCCGGATGTCGCGCAGGCGTCGTTCGTCTCCGATTCCGCCGAGGTTCTGCGTGACTCGATCGTCTCGCTGGCGCGCCAGCAGATCGGCACACCGTACGTCTGGGGCGCGGAGACACCGGGACAGGCATTCGACTGCAGCGGACTGGTGAAGTACGTCATGTCCTGGTTGAACGTCAGCCTCCCCCGCACCGCCAACGAACAGGCCTACACCGGCATCCGCATTGGCCGCGATCTCGATCGCATGAAGCCGGGCGACCTGTTGACGTTCGGCTCCGGGCGCCGCATCACACATATCGGCTTCTACGCAGGCAACGGCAAGTACGTGCATGCCAGCCGGCCGGGGGTCGGTGTCGTCGAGAGCTTGCTGAACACGAGAGCGGCTCGCTTCCGTGGCGCGGTCCGATTGGTCGCTGATGCGGACACCGCGACGGACAAGTCCGCCCCGGTTCCCTGATCCACCTGGTTTGCTGAGCGAACGCCTCCGACTCCTGTCGGGGGCGTTTGTGCATCCGGAAACTGGCCGGCCGAGTTTTCTTCCGGCCATCGACCCCGGGGGCGTTCCGCTGTCGGCGAGCACCGGACGTTGTCGCCTGCGGCAGTGCGCGGTGGTGGTTGGCGGGTTTGATAGCTTCAGGGGCGTCTGACCGCGTTGCACGCGATCCCCCAGCCCCGGAGTTGCATGCGATATCGCGTGCTCGTGACCGACGAAATTGATCCTGATGGCCTTGCGGTGCTCCAGTCAGAGCCGCGGCTCGACGTGGACGAAGTTCCGACACTGTCTCCGTCGGACCTCCTGGCACGGATTCCAGAGTACGACGCCATCGTCGGGCGCAGCGCGTCGCGTATCACCACTGCACTGCTGCGCGCCGGGACTCGCCTGCGCGTCGTTGGCCGGGCTGGCGTCGGCGTGGACAACGTGGACATGGCCACGGCCACCGAACTTGGCGTAGCCGTAATCAATGCGCCGGCGGGCAACACCGTCGCCGTCGCCGAGCTCCTCTTCGGATCACTGATCGCACTCTTTCGGCACATCGTTCGGGCGGACACCACGATGCACGCCGGCAGCTGGGATCGCTCCGCGCTGCTTGGCAGCGAGTTGAAGGGGCGCACAATGGGGATCGTCGGTGTCGGGCGAATCGGCTCGGAAGTGGCCATGCGTGCGCATGCCTTTGGCATGGACGTGATTGGCTACGATCCATATGTCGGCGATGAACGCTTTCGCGCGCTCCGCATCCAGCGCGCGCCGTCACTCGAGGCGTTGCTGCCCGACGCCGACGTCCTGACCATCCACACGCCGCTCACTGCCGAGACCACGGGCATGATCGGTCGGCGCGAGCTCGCACGAATGCCGTCGGCATCGGTGCTCTGCAATCTCGCCCGCGGTGGCATCGTTGATGACGCCGCGCTTGCGCAGGCATTGCAGACAGGCATCCTCCGCGGCGCATGCATTGATGCATTTGCGGAGGAGCCGTTGCCGAAGGAACACCTGTTGCGCTCCTTGCCGAACGTGCTCCTGACGCCACACCTTGGCGCCTCGACCGCCGAGGCACAGCGGAATGTTGCGGTCGATGTGTGTGAGGCGGTTCGCGACGCACTGCTGCACGGTGAGCTGACGCGGTCATTAAATGTCGCCTCTGTGACAGGAACCGAATGGAGAGACCTCCAGCCTGCGCTTCTCGTCGCGCAACGTGCGTCGGCAATCGCGCGTGCATTGCTGCTCGACCAGGGCATCAGCATCATCCAGCGCGTGCGAGTTCGCGTGAGCTCTGATCTGATCGGGGCAGGTGCTGCGTTGTTGTCTGCGGCATGCGCCGGCATCCTCGAGGGTGTGATCGATGACGGCCGCCTGAATCTGATCAACGCCCGGTCGATGGCCGAGGCGCGCGGCATCGAGCTGTCGATCGGCGAATTGTCTGATCTGGACCGTACGGCCACGGTCGATGTGTCGCTCGGCGGCGGCGTGCGCGAGATCGGAGTGGTGGCCATGGCCCCGCCTGGCGGCCCGGCTCGCGTGACGCGCATTGGTGCGTTCCACGTCGATGTCACGCCGCGGCAGACGATGATCGTACTGACCAACAACGACGTGCCCGGAGTCATTGGACGCGTTGGCACGGCGCTTGGCGATGCACACGTCAACATTGCCGAATACCATCAGGCGCGGCTGGCACAGGGCGGCGAGGCGCTGGCCGCCATCTCGGTCGACGGGATCGTCGAGCCAGCGTTGCGCGCTCGGCTGCTGGCGTTGCCGGATGTGCGCACTGCTACCATCGTCCGTTTCGGTGGCCTCACAACCGAGCGCTCGAACGGAGCATGATGCACACTCTGGTCACGACAGATGCAGACATTCGGCAGAGTGTCAGTCGTGACGCATCCGGTCTGGAACTGATTCCTGACGCGGTCGCGCGGCCGTCATCGCGCGACGAGGTCCTCGAGCTGCTCGCGCAGGCAGAGGGTGACAGAACGTCGGTGACCGCAGCTGGCGGTCAGACCAGCACCACTGCGGCGTCGTTGACCGATCGCGGCCTCCTGTTGTCGATGCGGAATCTCGTCGGCATCCACGGGATTGACCGCAATGCCCAGAGCGTGCGCGTCGGGCCGGGCGAACTGCTCGGCCCATTGAAGCGGACGCTCGCCGCCGACGGTTGGCTCCTCGCGCCTGATCCGACGAGCGAAGAGGACTGCACCGTGGGAGGCGCTGTGGCGTGCAACGCCTCAGGTGCGCGATCGCTTCGATACGGACCGATCCGGTCGCATGTGCGCGGCCTGACCGTCGCACTGATGAACGGCGACGTCCTCGAATTGCGACGACCGTCCCTCGAGAAGAACACCGTCGGGTATGCACCGGTGCACGACCTCGTGGATTGGTTTGTCGGCAGTGAAGGGACGCTGGGCGTGATCCTGGAGGCCGAGCTGGCACTGCTGCCGTTGCCCGCGTGGGTCATCGGGCTCGCGGTTCCCTTCCCGACCGAAGCCGCGGCACTGGCGTTTGTCATCGCCGCGCGCGAGTCACCCGCGCTCGCCCCGCGATGCCTCGAGTTTCTGGACGGCGGCGCCATGGCGATTGCGAGAACGGCGGCACAGGATGCGGGTTGGGCCGCGCAGGCGGAGGCCTTGATCTACACCGAACTGTCTGGCAGCGACGCCGACGAGCCACCGCTTGATGCGTGGCTCGAGCTTGCATCGAGTCATGCTGCCCTCGACGATGACATTCGAGTGTACGAGGGTGAAGCCGCACTGCGCGATGCACGCCGACTCCGACACGCCATCCCCGCGACGATGCATGAACGGGCTGCACCGCACCGCGCCAATGGTGGCCGCCGGATCTCGACCGACTGGGCGGTACCCTACCGGGTTCTGGGCGCTGCGTTGGCAGCCTCACGACGTGCGGTCTCGGCGCGCGGACTTGAACAGCCGGTCACCTTTGGCCACGCCGGGAATGGGCATCCACATCAGAACTTCATCGCCCGGGATTCTGCTGAACTCGAGCGGATCACAGATGCGGTCAGCGCCACCCTTCGTGACGTGATCGCGCTCGGTGGGACAGTCGCAGCGGAGCATGGCATCGGCAAGATCAAGTCGCGATGGTTGCCACTCCAGATGTCCGCAACGCAGCGCGCGATCATGCGCGCGGTGAAGCACGAACTCGACCCGCACAACCTGTTGGCTCCGGGCAACATCCTGTGACAGCCTTTCAGACGGTTGTGCTCGACGTCGACTCGACGATAAGCGCGATCGAGGGCATCGACTGGCTCGCGGCGCTGCGTGATCAAAGAACCGCAGACGCCGTTGCGGCGCTCACGGCCGACGCGATGGAATCACGGGTCTCGCTCGACGACGTGTACCATCGGAGGCTGGATCTCATCCGCCCCACGCGCGATGAGATTGCCACACTGTCACAGGTCTACATCACGACGGCGCTGCCGGGTGTCCGCGAGGCGATCGACGCGTGGCGGGCGGCGGGTGTTCGCGTGCTCCTGGTCAGCGGCGGGTTGCGCGATGCGATTCTGCCGTTGGCTGGCTGGCTTGGCATTGAGACGCAGGACCTGCACGCAGTTGACATCGTATACGATGCCGCAGGAACAGCCATTGGCCTCGCGACGACTGCGCCACTCGCCCGGAAGGGTGGCAAGCCGCTTGTCATCCAGTCACTGTCGCTCGCCCGTCCACTGCTGGCGGTTGGCGATGGTGCAACCGACGCCGAGCTGGCGCCGCACGTCGACCGTTTTCTTGCCTTCACTGGCGTGGCGCGTCGCGAAAGCGTTGTCGCAGCAGCCGCTGGCGAAGTCGCTGATTTTGCCAGCCTGACTTCCATTGTGGTTGGGGCCTGATGCTCACCAACGGTACGTTCTTTCTCCCGGGCCCGACGGAGATCCGTCCGGAGATCCTCGCGCAGCTGACTCGCCCGATGCTCCCGCATCGTGGGGCTGAGTTTGAAGCCGTCTATGCCCGCTGCGATGCCGGCCTGCGCCACATCTTCCGCACGTCGCGTCCCGTCTACATCGCGTCGGCATCCGCCACGGGATTGATGGAAGGTGCCATTCGCTGTGCTCCACCAGGCACGGTGCTTTCACTGGTCAACGGTGCGTTCTCCGAGCGGTTTGCGCAGGTCGCGGCCAGCTGTGGTCGCGAGGTGATTCGCGATGATGTCGCGCTCGGCCAGCACCACCTCCCCGCGCAGGTCGAGGCACTGCTCGGGGCAACGGGTGCCAAAGTGGTGACGCTCACCCACTCCGAGACATCGACCGGCGCCCTCAACGACATCGAGGCATTGGCGCGTGTTGTCCACGCGTATGGTGCGGTCATTCTCGTCGACAGCGTCACCGGTCTTGCCGGCGCGCCGCTCGAAACAGACGCATGGGATCTGGATTTTGCATTTACCGGATCGCAGAAGGCACTGGCCCTGCCGCCTGGACTGGCGCTCGGTGTCGCGAGTCAGGCATTCATCAATGCGGCGGCCGCGAACAGTCATCGCGGCACGTACTTCGATCTCGTCGAGTTCGAGAAGTACGCAGTGAAGAACCAGACGCCGAACACACCTGCGATCTCGCTCTTCTATGCATTGGCGGAACAGGTCGACGCAATTGCGGCGGAGGGAATCGAATGCCGCTGGGAACGCCACCGTCAGATGCAGGCGCTGACACTGGGATGGGTGCGACGCCTCTCGACGACGCTGGACGCGGCCATTGCACCGCTGGCACCGGCATCCGGGAGATCACCGACGGTCACATGCATCGTGCTCCCGTCAGCGCTGAAGGGAAGCGCTGTTGCCGCCGCGGTCGCCGAACGTGGCTATGTGATTGGCGCTGGCTACGGCCCGCTCCGTGATCGTACGATTCGGATCGGGCACATGGGTGACCACACCGTTGAGGGTCTCGAGCGCTGTCTGGCGCAGGTCGAGGCAGTGCTCGAAGAACAGCTACGTGGCCCGTCCCGCCACCAACCGAGCTGATACGGCGGGACGCGCAGGTCAGTCAGCGTACAGCGGACGAATCACATTCATCGCATCATCCCAGCTGCGAGCCATGTCCTCGACCGTCTGGCTGACTTCCGGCATGCGGCCCGACTGTGACACTCTGACAAGTCGCTGATGCAGCATTCTCGCCGAGTGCGACACGGCGCGTAGCGGTGCGATGGCTGCGTCAATCGGCTCTCCGGCTTGAGCGAGCCACGCACAGACGTGAGCGCTGAGTTCAAAGGCTGCGCCGCACTGCTGCAGCGTCGCGAAGGCCCATCGCTGGTAGTGTTCAGCGTCGCCTCCCGCGAGCCAGACACCGTGCGTCCGCAACGCCTGACCGAACCGACGCACTGGATTCGCCGTGGGAATCCGTGTGGCGTGAAAGCGCGCGAGCGCCACGGCGAGTTGCCGCCGCTCGTCAGGAGTGCGGTGCGCGAGGCGTTCCAGCTTGACGATCTGCGAGAACGGCGCGAGTTGCGCACTGCCGATGCCCGCTGTGATCAGTGCATCGAGATCTTCGCCGTCGACCTCCGCACCTGCGGCGCCATGCAGGTACCGCAGCCGGTGCGCATGCCGATCGTAGCCGGTGGCCGCGATGAGCGTCTTGACATGTTCGCGCTGGTAGCTGCCACCCGCGGTGTCGGGCAGGTGGAATGCGTCAACTTCCACGAGGACGGCGTTGCCGCGGTCAAATTGCTCGACGAAATGCGCCAGAAGCGGCCGCCAGACGAACAACTCCTCGACGGCGATGCCGTAACATGCCCAGAGGTCGGTGGACGCCACGCGTGTCTGGGTCCACTGGTCTCCTTCGAAATCCGCGCAGAGCGACGATACCAGCACGGGAGCGGGATCGAGATCGAGCACGCCCAACAGTTCGATCCAGACATCCAGATGACTGTTGGTTGTACTCCAGACGCGCTCACCCTGATGCAGGGCATGCGGTCCGCGCCACGTCAGATGCGGAGATCCGACGAAACCGGGCTGTGATTCAAACTCAGAGCGCGCTGCCATACCCAAGAATCCATCCCTGCGATCACGCCGTCGCGATCACGGTTCATTCCAGCGGAAGTAGTGAAGCGACCGGTACAAGGAAGAACGCACCAGAATTCGCTGCGGGGAAGCCCGCCACGGAGAGGACGATCAAGCCGCGACGCTGTATCAGAAACTTCTAATCTACAGTGGGGAAAAGCGAGAAGAACCGCCGGAACAAGGCACACCTGGCGTTGCCCTGCCAAGCTGATCAATCCAGACCATCGCTCTCGCGCCACCCTTCCGGGCATTTTCGCACGCGAACGTTGCTGTCGAGAGCAACTGCAGGGGCCCGGCCGTGGCGGTCCTGGCGACCAGTGCGCCGCCTTTCTACGACTTGCACCTGCTGCACGCTGGACGGGAGCGCGAGGGCTGAGGCGGGAGGGTGGCCGCCCAGAGTGCAACAACCCTCTGAGGCGCCCCCGTTCAGCCGGGCCGCTGCCAGACGTGTTCTCGACACGCCGGCATGTCGGCGCGCAAACCTGAACCCGGAAATCAGCCTCGTCCCGCAACCTCGAGCTCGGTCAGCCCCGCGGCTCGGTCCCGGGGTGCATACAGGTGCAGACCGCAGGGAACGAAGCCCGCCGCCTCGAATCGTTCACGATACCAGTTTCCGGTTTTTGGCTTGAGCGCCGCTACGTCCCCTTCGATCTCGTCATCGCGGGTGAATAACTCCACCCATGCAACGCCACCCGTGTGCATCTGGAGCTGCTCAAGGGCGGAGCCAAGTGTACGGACGGCGACATAATTGAGCACACCGCAGCAGATGACGAGATCAAACCCCTCCGGATGCGACTCATGCAGCCGAAGCGTCTCGAGACTTTCGACGGAACCGAGGCGCAGTCCCCGCCGCGCGCCGAACCGGCCAACGGCGTATTCGCTCGGCTCGACACCCACGTACCGTAGCCTCGGCCGGAGTGACTGCAGGATCGGTTGCCAGTGTCCCTCCCCTGCGCCAACGTCGAGCACGGAGCGGAGCGGCCGATCGAGCAGGTATTCGGCGGCTGACACGGTAAAGTTCACGATCCGGCGAATCTGCGCTGGCGATCGGACGCGATGCTGCCGACTCCGGTACCACTTGTCGAAATACGCCTTGTCATACGCCATGAGTCTGCGCGGGGAGTTGACGTTGTGCTGGTGTTCTACCGCGCGCAGAGTCGCGCGCGGTGACAGCCAATATGGCCGCCCACATGACTGAAGCTGCTCGCGCGGCGCTCGGCGCGCGACTGGCGGAACGTCTCCCGATACGCTGGAGGACGCGATTTGCCCCTGCGCCGACGGGGTATCTGCACTTTGGCCACGCGGTGAATGCGGTCTACGTCTGGAGTATCGCGCGCGCCTTCGGTGGCAAGGTGCTGCTCCGCATCGAGAATCACGATCGGCAGCGCTCGCGAGACGCGTACGAGCGTGCCATCCTCACCGATCTCACGTGGCTCGGCCTGTCCTGGGATTCTGCCGGAGGAAGCGAAGCGGCGCCGATCCGGCAGTCGGATCGCACCACGACGTATGAGCGCCAGATGGACGCGCTCGCGCTGTCTGATCGCGTGTACGCCTGTCGGTGCTCGCGTCGGGAGATCTCCTCGCACGGCATGACCGATGGCGAGCTGCGCTATCCGGGGACCTGCCGGGAGTCAGGCGTGCCATTCGCGGAAACTCCGGCGCGCCGCCTCTGGCTCTCCGATGAGTCGATCGAGTTCGATGACCTCAACCACGGGTCACTCACACAAGTGCCGGCCGAGCAATGCGGCGACCTGCTGCTGCGCGACCGACTGGGGCAATGGACGTATCAGTACGCCGTGGTAGTGGACGATCTCGAACTTGGCACGGATCTCGTCATCCGCGGCGACGATCTGCTCGCGTCAACGGGGCGACAGATCTTGCTGAGCGAGCGCCTCGGGCGCGCGACCCCACCGCTCTTCCTGCACCATCCGCTGGTGCTGCACCCGGATGGCAGCAAGCTGAGTAAGTCCAATGGCGACACCTCGCTCAGCGAGCTGAGAGAGAACGGCTGGGCGCCCGCGGAGGTGCTCGGACATGCGGCCTGCCTGGGAGGCCTGCAACCCACGTCGAAAGCGATCGGCGCCGACGAGCTTGGGGACCTCTGGCGGCCGCGGGCCTAGGGCACGGTACGGGCTACCGTTCCTGATCGGCCGGGGGCGGCGCTACGTTGCATGAATGCGGATCAGCGACGTGTGAAGATGACCGGCAACTCGGCGCTCCAGGAGTTGTTCGATGCGTGCGGCGCCACTGAGCTGGTGGCTGACGGCGTGCGATTCTCCGCCACCGCGCTGCATCACGGCGCGGACGATTGGGCCCGCGCATTGCGGCGAGCCGGTGTGACGCGCGGCGATCGGATCGTCTGTGCGTTGCCGAACGGAGGTGCGTTCGCCCAGCTGGTCGTGTCCGCACTCGCGGAGGGCATCACGCTGGTGCCGGTGCCGGCACACGAAGACCCTGCGGCGTTCCTCGAGCCGCTCGATGCGCGGCTGGCCGTTGCGCTTGATTCGACGCACCGCTACGTGGCAGTACCCTCCCGGAACGGTGGGCCACCCGGCGGACCGGTCGTTCCGCGCCAAGCGACAGCCCGCTCAGACGCGATCGC
>JANNVN010000444.1:0-3635 GCA_031414435.1 Gemmatimonadaceae bacterium | reverse complement strand
TCGTTATGCGGCAAGCGGAGATCTCGAACGCGCACGATGTGATGCGCGACATGGACGTTCGCTCGACGGGTTTGGTCTGCGGTTTCGAGCAGCGCGCGGTGGGTAGCGCGACGAGCGCCTGCAGACGGATCCGGCGCTGGTTTGGCACCACCCCGAGGTCGGCGTCGCTCCCGGCGCGGCGGTCTCGCGTACATCTTTCGGTGTATGAAAGTCCGGGATGTGCTCCGTTTACTCGCCGATGATGGGTGGTCCCTTGCTCGAATCCGGGGGAGCCATCAACAATTCAAGCACTCGACCAAGCCTGGCTTGGTCACGGTGGCAGGGCACCCCAGCGACGAGTTGGCCCCCGGAACGCTCAATAGCATCCTCAAGCAGGCAGGACTGAAGCCATGAAATTGCTTGTCATTGTCGAACAGACGGGCACCGGATACTCGGCGTACTCCCCCGACCTCCCCGGGTGTGTAGCCACGGGCGCGACTCGCCTTGAGGTCGAGCAGCAGATGCGCGAAGCCATCGAGTTTCATGTCGAGGGCTTACGCGCGGACGGTGAGCATCCGCCTGAACCGCACACGTATGCGACGATCGTCGAGATTGCCGCATAACCCGGGTTGCTGCTGTCAATGCGACCGGGGTATCGTGAGCAGGAGTAGGATCGCGCGGTCGCATTGCAGCAGAACCCAGTTTCGTTGAGGCTGTAGAAAAAGCCTCACCGCGGCTCCGCCGAGCGACGTCGCAATGCGCGAAACGCGCACGAGGTCCGGACGTACAAGAATGGACCTGTGTTGCACACGGTTTCCCACCATGTTGCGCCGGCGCGCCTGGTGGCTCCCTCGTGCGTCACGCCGCGTACCCCGCGTGGGTGAGCTTTTCGATGTTGTGCACCAGGCAGAACAACTGCCACTGCCCGTTGACCTTGGTGCGACCGCGCAGCGTGAAGCGATCCAGTCGCTTGTTGAAGCGCAAATTCGCGAACACCGGCTCGACGGTGGCGAATCGCCGCCCGTACTGCGCGCGCCCCGCCGGCGTATCGAGCCGCTGTTGCATGCGCGTCGTGTGCGTGTCGTTCGGCGGTGGCGCGGTCTCGGGTGACACGCGCCCGTGAAAGAACGCGACGTTGCGGACCGCCGTCGTCTCGGGCGTGCGCAGACACTGCGCGCGCAGCGCGCACGGCACGCACTCCCGTTTCGCGCCGCGGAAGTGTTCGCCCACATACCCGTTCGTCACACGGCTGGCGCCTTTGCGATACAACGACTTGCCCGTCGGGCAGACACAGGTGCGGGCCTCCGCATCATACGTGAAATCACTCGGCGTAAACACGGACGACGTGGGCGGCGCCGGGCGCGACTTGTCGTGCAGCGGATCGGGCGCCTGCGTGTGATGGTCGCGATCGGCCAACCGGTCGTCCCGCTGCCGCATGTCCGGATCGGCGATGAGCGCCGGGATCTCGCGGTCGGCGAGCGCCGCGAGATTCGCTGCGCTAAGGTAGCCCGCATCGGCGGTCAGCACGGTCGCGGGCGCGCGGAGCGCCGCCAGTGCGTCGACGACCGGGAGCAGGAGTTCTTGCTCGGACCCCGTGCCGTGTGCTTGCGCATCCACGATGATCTGGTGCTTTGTGTCCACGGTCGCGACGCCGGTGTAGCCTTGGATGACGCCTTTCTCCGTCGCCATCTTCGCACTCTCGTTGTCGGTCCGATTGCTTTTCCGCAGCCCACCGGTCGGCCCATGGCGATCCGTCGGATGCGACGCCAGCCACTCGCGCAATTGCTCGGCATCCTGCGTGAGCCGCACGATCCGCGCCGTGGTCTTGGCCGCCACATCGGGCTCGAGGTCCAGGGTATCGGCCTCCCGATGCCGCTCCAGCATCGTCTTGGCCGCGGCCTCCAACTTCTCGGCCCGCTGCGTGAACTTGGCGCGCGTCCCGCTCCGATGCTTCGACGCATTGCTCGGCAGCTTCACGCCATCGATCGCGAACATCTCCCGCCCGATGAGCCCCTGCTGATCGCACACCGCGAGCACGGCCGCAAACACCTGCGCGATGTCGTCGCGGAGCGAACGGACGAAGTGGGCGATGGTGGTGAAGTGCGGGGCGGTCATGCCGCAGAGCGCCATGAACGTCACGTGCTCCCGGCAGACCCGTTCGATCGCCCGACTGCGCACGATACCCTGCGAGTACGCGAACAGCACGACCTTGAGCAACATGGCGGGCGGGTATGCCGGCGCGCCGGTGGTGTCGTTCCGGAACCGCGCATCGAAGTGCGCCAGATCGACCTCGTGGTCGAGCAGATGGTTCAGGGCGTGCTCGAACGTGCCGGGGAGCAGCTGGCGGGCCAGGTCAATCGCCACCAACTGCGGGTTCGTGTCCAGATGCTTGTAGCGGGCCATGGGGGTGCTCGACAGCGAGGAGACCGTGTGGCACATTCCGGGAGGCGGACACCCGAGACCCCTTCAAGATTCGTTCCCGAATCGGTCCGCGTCGGGAGTTTTTCTACAGCCTCGTTAGCGCGTCAAGTTCATGCGCACATGACGGAACTGCGTCGAGCACGGTGATTGGTTGACTGTGGTTCTGCTCGCGTGATGGCCATGGTCTCGTGTTGCCGTCGCGCGCCGGATGCGAACGACGCTCAGCCGGATCGTCGGCCGCGGGCGCTCCGCTGGGTCGCGACGGTCTGCCGCGTGTCGCTCGGAAGCAGGCCCGGTGCGCCGTGTACCATCGTCGCGTCGGTGCGCGGTGGCGGTGACGGTCGCTGCGCCCCCGCTCGTGCGCGGGGCGGGCCTGGTCGGGACCACCCTCCGCGCCAAGCCGGCGAGCGCCGGTCGGTGCGATGGGGTGCGCGGTGGTGCCGGGAGCCGGGACCAAGCATCGCGAATGCGGCGCGCTAACCCGGGTTGCTGCCGACAAACCGACCGGTGATTAGTGTTCATTTGAGTTTGGTGCGGTCGGTTTGCAGCAGAACCCAGTTTCGTTAGACAGCAACACAGAGTTTACCATGCAGGAACTCATTCTCTGTCGATATCTGAAGAGAGAGGTGCCAGTGACTGCGCTAGCGACCGACGTCATCGGTACTCGCGTCAACACTGGCCCAGCCGCCGGTCCGGCGTTCTACCAGTACCGCGTGACGCGCATGGCGGAGCCTTTCGATCTGTTGCCCGAGCACGTCGCTCGGCTGATCGACGCGACGGTCGATGGCGAGCTTCTGGTAGAACACCTTGAGGTGATCTGCGACGTCTTGGACGGCGGAACCGACAGCTTTCAGTGGGATAGCGACCTTCCCGAGGGGCAGCGCATCGCCTCCGTAGTGTCTTGGCTGGGTACTCCTGAGATCAACTATCCACTCACGATTCCGGTGCTCAAGAAGGTCCGCGAGTTTCTGTTGACCGGGAACAACACCCTGACGGCTGCTGACACGAAGCGCTAGCATCTTGGGGCAGGGATCGTCGAGGTGATTCTTCAGTACGACGTAGCTTTACAACTGCGAATGCCGTCTGCGCCGGCTGTCTGAAGTCAAGTTTGAAGTGCAACAATCAGCGTTCAGCGTCATAGAGCTCCTGTGGTGTACGCCAGTCATAGCGCTTGCGCGGTCTGTTGTTGAGGTGCGCCGCGATGCGATCGCAGTCCGCCTGCGTGAGGTGTTCCA
>JANNVN010000443.1:0-19355 GCA_031414435.1 Gemmatimonadaceae bacterium | reverse complement strand
GGATACGTTGGCAACCGGGAATCGACCCCGCTGCTGCTGGAAGGGCTGCGTCGGCTCGAGTACCGGGGCTATGACTCCGCCGGTGTTGCGACGATGAACGGGGGCGGCGTGGAGATGCGCCGCGCCGCGGGCAAGATCGCGAAGCTGGAGCAGGCCATCATCGACAACCCGACGCATGGGTCGGTCGGGATCGCGCACACACGCTGGGCCACGCATGGTCCACCGACGGAGCGCAATGCGCATCCGCACATGGACGAGGCGAAGACGATCGCGGTGGTGCACAACGGCATCATCGAGAACTCGCATTCGCTGAAGAAGTCGCTGGAGGCGCGCGGACATGTGTTCTCGTCCGATACCGACACCGAGGTGCTCTCGCACCTGATCGAGGAGCTGTTCACCGGCAGCCTCGAGGACGCGGTCGTCCAGGCGCTGAAGCGCGTCGAGGGAACCTACGGCATCGCGGTGATCTCCAGTCGTGACAAGGACAAGATCGTTGCCGCGCGGAAGGGCAGCCCGCTGCTGATCGGCGTTGGCAAGGACGAGTGGTTCGTGGCCAGTGATGTCTCGGCCATCCTCGCACATACTCGCGATGTCGTCTATCTCGAAGATGGCGATGTCGCGGTGCTGACGCGCAGCGGCTTCCGCGTCATCGACCACTCGCAGAGCACCGTGTCAAAGATGGTGACGCAGATCGACTGGGATCTCGATCAGATCGAGCGCGGCGGCTACGCGCATTTCATGCTGAAGGAGATCTTCGAGCAGCCGGTCACGGTCGAGAACACGATGCGTGGCCGTATGCTCCAGGAAGAGGGGACCGCCAAGCTTGGCGGGTTGAATTTGAGTGACGAGCAGCTGCTCAAGATCGACAACATCATCATCACGGCCTGCGGTACCTCGTGGCACTCGGCGCTCATCGGCGAACAGCTGCTCGAAGACTTCGCGCGCATTCCCGTGGAAGTGGAGTACGCATCTGAATTTCGCTACAAGAATCCGATCGTCACCGAGCGTACGCTGTGCATCGTGATTTCGCAGTCCGGCGAGACTGCGGACACGCTGGCGGCTCTGCGCGAAGCCAAGTCACGCGGCGCGAAGACACTCGGCCTGGTGAACGTCGTCGGCTCGACTATCGCCCGTGAAGCGGACGGTGGCATCTACCTGCACGCCGGCCCGGAGATCGGTGTGGCGAGCACCAAGGCATTCACCAGTCAGGTGATTGCGCTCACCTTGCTCGCACTCAAGATCGGCCGCCTGCGCACCATGAGCATCCTGCAGGGCCGGCAGGTGATCGCGGCCCTCTCGGCGTTGCCCGCGCAGATCAGCCAGATTCTGGAGCGCGCGGACGATGTCGAGGCGGTGGCCGAGGAATTCAAGCGGGCGCAGAATTTCCTGTACCTGGGTCGCGGCTACAACTTCCCGAGTGCACTGGAAGGCGCGCTCAAGCTGAAGGAAATCAGCTACATCCACGCCGAAGGGTATCCCGCCGCCGAGATGAAGCACGGCCCCATTGCGCTGATCGACGAGATGATGCCCGTCGTGTTCATCGCCCCGCATGACGCGGTGTTCGAGAAGGTCGTGAGCAATGTGCAGGAAGTGAAGGCGCGCAAGGGCACTGTCGTCGCCATCACGACGGGTGAAGAGCCGTCACTGGCCGGGTTGCTCGACTACGAGTTCCGCATCCCTGAGACGATGGACATGCTCACGCCGGTGCTGGCGAGTGTGCCGCTGCAGTTGCTTGCGTACTACATCGCGGTGAAGCGCGGATGCAACGTCGATCAGCCGCGCAACCTGGCGAAGAGTGTGACGGTGGAGTGAGCCAGGGCGCGCGCACGACGGATGACGAACGAAGGCGAGCCGGGTACTGGCTCGCCTTCGTTGCAGCTGACCGTCCCCGGACGTCTACGCGCTCCGAAACGGATCGATCACACGCACGCCATCGAACGACTGGCCATGCTGCATGTCCTCGGACAACACCATTGCACAGCCAGCAGCCCGAGCTCCCTCGAGAATCGCTGCGTCCCAGTAGCTGATCTGAAAGCGCTGGCAAGTTGACATTGCCCGCTCGACAATCCGCACGTTCAAGTCCTGAACCGGAAATCGCTGCCATGCGGTGATCAGTGCCGCAGCCTCCGCGTGCGTCACGCGACCCGAACGATTTGCACGGGTCGCCTGAGTGTAGAACTCTTGCAGTACCTGGACCGATAGGGCGAGATCGTTGGCCTGTAACAGGGTCAGCGCCGTGCTGCGCTTCGGTGCTTCCGACGGATCATCGCTGATCGAGTACAGCAGTACATTCGTGTCAACGAAGCGCATCGCGATCGTGGACCTCATCGCGGGTCAGTCGTCCGGACGCCGAGTATCCGGCTCGGCGCTCATGAATCTGCGCCAGCGTGTTGTTCTGCAAAATGGTAAGGCGCTCGAACTCACTGCCTTGCGCTGCAATCCGGATCAGGTACTCCCTGACGAGCGCCGAGACGGACGTGCGCGCCTCAGCCGCGCGAAGGCGCGCGGCATCATACACGTCGTCCGGCACGGAAACTGTGATATTCGCCACATATACACAGTATGCGTTGGCGAGATCTGTCGCAAGACCAGAAGCATTGTGCCCGCGTTCTGCAGAGCAGGTCCCGCCCGCGCAGCTACGGCACCACCGCCACCGGCCCCGCCAACCGCTGCACCAACTGCTCCCAGAACGCCACCGACGTGTGAAACGCCGCCACGCCGATGCGTTCATCCCGCCCATGCGCTCGCGACGGCTCGGTCTGCTCGAACGCCAGCGCGCTCACGCCATACGTCGGCACACCGGCGTTCCGCGTGAACAGGCCGTCCGTGGCACCGGTGGACATTTCCGGTACCACCGGCGCGCCAGCGAAAAAGGTGCGAGACAGCGCCGTCATGACCCCCACGACGTCAGCCCGCAGTGGCGATGGAGGACTCGGCACGATCTCGCGGGTGCGGATCACCTTCACATTGTCGCCAGCCACACGCTGCAGGACTGCCATCACCGAGTCCGGCGGATCATCCGGCAGCATCCGACAATTCACCAGTGCCGTGGCGCGCTGCGGGAGTGCGTTGTCGGCGTGGCCGCCGTCGAGGCGCGTGGCGACGCAAGTGGTGCGCAGCACGGAACTGAAGTACGGATTGACCGCGGCCACCTGCGCGACGTTGGCTGCATCCGTCTGACCAGCTGCGATAGCGCGCATCACCGCCGCCAGCGCCGGCGTCTGTGACGCCGCTGATTCGCGGAAGAACGCCGTCGTGACTTCGTTCAGCCGCACCGGAAACTCGTGCGCGGCCAGTCGCGACAACCCGTCGGCGAGTTCGTAGATGGCATTGTCGCGTCGTGGTACGGAGCTGTGCCCGCCGGCGTTCAGCGTCTGCAGGGTGAAATCGGCATAGACCTTCTCACTTGCCTGCAGCGAGATGCCCAGCGCCTTGCCGCCCTCCAGCGCCACGCCGCCGGCATCGGTGTTCAGTGCGAACTCGGCATCGAACAACGCGGGGTGGTTCTTCAACAGCCAGCGAATGGAGCGCCCATCGGTTTCCTCATCCGCTGTGAGCACTGCGACCAGATCCCGATCCGGGATCCAGCCGGTACGCTTCCATCTGACGAAGGTTGCGACGATGGCTGCGAGTCCAGCCTTGTTGTCCTCGACGCCACGACCGTAGTACCAGCCGGAGGCTTCACCGAAGGTGAACGGCGGGCGCGTCCAGTCACTCGCGAGAGCAGTCACGACATCCATGTGCGCCATCAGCAGGATCGGCTTGCGTCCGGCGGCCTTCCCGCGAAATCGGGCCACCACCGCCATCATCGTCGGTGCGGGCCCGAGCCGTTGTACGTCCGTTGCTGCAAATCCCGCGGCGCGAAGCCGACGGGTTATCGCGATCCCGATTCGATCGACGCCAGCCGTGCCGGTCGAGGAGTTGATGCTCACCAGCTCCGACAGTATGGCGCGTTCCTCCGCGCGGTGTTCAGCGCGCGCGCCGCTCGGTTGCGCGGCCAGTGCGCCCGCCGCGCAGAGAAGTGGCCCGAGTGCGCGGAGCACGTCACGACCGTTCATGCGCGACGCTTCGTGGCCGCCGCCTTCTTCGCCGGAGTCGACGGTGCGCGGCGCTTGCTTGCCGGGGTTTTCGTCTTCGGCGAAGTTCTGGCGGACGCATGCTTCACTGCGCGCTTCTTCGTTGCCGTCTTCACCGTCTTCTTCGTTGCGGCCTTCACTGTCTTCTTCGCTGCCGTCTTCGGCGTCTTCTTCTTTGCCGTCTTCGGCGTCTTCTTTCGTGCCGTCTTTGCCCTCTTCTTCTTTGCTGTCTTCGGCGTCGGTTTCGTGGCGGGAGTCGTTTCGACGCGGCCCGTCGTCGAGGAGGCCTTCCTGTTCTTGATGGTCCGCTTCGAGGCACCCTTCCCGGTGCTCCGCGTCCGCCTGGTCACGCTGGCCTTCTGCCGGGCAGACGCGGGGATGCGGACCTCCGCCGTCACGCCAAGCTGCGGCGACTCCGGTTCGACAGCGGCAGACGCCGCGGTGTGTGCGTCCAGAAACTCCGGAGATGTTGACTCCGCGACGCGCTCCCAGAGCCGGACGCCGCCATGGATTGCGTTCTCGTTCGAGCCGCGCGTGGTCGCATCCGGCATGGTCACCAGCTTCCGCGCATTTCCGCCGCCGAGCACGATGCCGTCACACAGCAGGGCGGCGCGAAACAGGTCGCACACCGTGTGTACATGTCGCTCCCACCGCTCGTCGCCAAGTTCGGCGAGCCCGGCGTCCCCGAGATACTCCTCGTAGCTCTTGCCCTTCCGGTACGGCAGATGGGCGATCTCGAGCGGCTCCACGCGCCAGTTCTCGACGATGGAGGTGCCCAGGCCGGTGCCGAGGCCGAGGAAGAGCATGCGGCCGCCGGCGTAGCTGCCGAGCGCCTGCATGGCGGCGTCGTTGATCACACGAACCGGCTTGCCGAACGCCTTCTGGAAATCGAAGGTCGTCCATCCGCCCCCAATGTTCACCGGCTCGCGGAAGGGCCGGTTGTCCTTCACCGGTCCCGGGTAGCCGAGCGACACCGCTTCGAACTCCCACGTTTTCGTGAGTTCGAGCACACCGCGGGCCATGTCCGACGCGGTCATCGTGGGGCCCGACGGGATTCGGTGCGTCACGCGATCCCACGAACCGGCGACCTTGACATACGTACCGCCGACATCAATGACCAGGACTCTCACGACAGTATCTCCGTGCGACAGCGGCGACGTCACCGGACGAGGGTGGGCTGCACCACTCGCGGCGATCAGGGTGACCAACTCAGGGGGAGTCTGGTGGGAGGGCCGCGGCCAGTCAACTTTGTCGTCACATGCGAGTTCTCCTCCAACGTGTCTCCAGTGCCGAAGTCCGGGTCGATGGCCGTGCCACTGGCCGGATCGGGCGTGGGTATCTGCTTCTGGTCGGCATCACTCACGATGATGATGCCGCCCGCGCGGTCTGGATGGCCGACAAGGTGGCCGGCCTTCGGCTGTTTGCGGACGCCGAGGGGAAGATGAACCTCGCCCTCGCCGACGTGGCGGGGGCCGTCCTGGTGGTCAGCCAGTTCACGCTCTATGGTGACGCGAGCCGCGGACGGCGCCCGAGCTTCATTGCTGCGGCGCGACCTGAAGTCGCCATTCCGCTCTATGAGCGGTTCATTGCTCTCCTGCGCGAGCGCGGCCTGATTGTGGCCACTGGGGAATTCGGCGCAGCAATGGAAGTAGAGTTGATCAACGATGGCCCCGTGACACTTCAGCTGGAATGTTGATTCGATGCGTGTGATTCTTGCCTCCCAGTCGCCGCGCCGCCGCGAGCTGCTTTCCCTGGTCGGCATCGAGCACGAGGTGCAGCCGGCGGATATCGATGAGACGCCCTGGCCGAACGAGGCACCGGTGCCGCATACCGAGCGCCTGGCACGTGGCAAGGCGGCGGTGATTGCGGCCCGGGCGCCCGATGCCTTCGTGATTGCCGCCGACACGATCGTGGTGATCGATGGCGCGATCCTCGGCAAGCCGATCGATATTCCTGATGCACGCGCCATGGTGCGGCGATTGAGCGGTCGGACGCACGAGGTGTGTACCGCAATGGCCGTCGCGATGGGAGACCGCATCGAATCGGCCGTCGTGACGGTGAAGGTTCGTTTCCGCGAGCTCGATGACGACACCATCACGCGTTACGTCAACACCGGAGAACCGATGGACAAGGCAGGTGCCTACGGCATTCAGGGCTTCGGCGCGACGATCGTCGAACACATTGAAGGGGACTACTTCGCGGTGATGGGCTTGTCGTTGGTGACGGTGGTACAACTCGCCGAGCGACTCGGTGTACGCTACCAATTTGAGAGGCTGCAGCATGCCTGAGACACTCAAGCGCGTCGGCACCGCGGTGGCGCCGGCACTTCGTGACCGTGACGCGGCCGCGCCCGACTGGGTGCCCGGCGCGGATGAGCTCTCTGCTGCAACGCGTGCGCTGCTGGCCCGCGCCGCAACACTGCAAGGCATGTTGTACGCGGAACGGAAGAGAGCCATGCTCTTCGTGCTGCAGGGGCGCGATGCCTCGGGCAAGGACGGCGTGCTTCGCAGAGTGTTCGCCCGGCTGCATCCGCAGGGGCTGAAAGTCGCCAGCTTCGGGGTTCCGACACCCGAAGAAGCAGCTCACGATTTTCGGTGGCGGTTACATCGTGCGCTGCCAGCGTTCGGGCAGGTGGGCGTCTGGAATCGATCGCACTACGAGGACATCCTCATTCCACGAATTCACGGGACGTTGTCGCCCAAGATATGGAAGGCACGGTACGACCGCGTCAACGAGTTCGAAGCGGAGATCACCGATGCCGGAGTTCAGGTGGTGAAACTGTTCATCCACATCAGCCGTGACGAACAGCTCGAGCGGTTTCGTGATCGCGCTGCTGATCACTCGCGACAGTGGAAACTGCAGGCCAGCGACCTGCGAGACCGGGCCGTCTGGCCGCAGTTCACCAAGGCCTATCGGGACATCATGCGCCGGTGCAACTCGAAGTCAGCGCCGTGGTACATTGTGCCCGCCGACGACAAGGCGGTGCGGGATTTCCTGGTGGCACGGCTGCTCGTCGATCATTTGGAACAGTTGTCGCCGGTACCGCCAGCGGCGGATCCGGCGCTTCTGAAGGCCGTGGCTGCGCTCAGGTAGGTGTACCGCGTTCGTGGACGCTGCGCACCGAACGCGGTGATTGCACCGCTGGTGCAGTGACGTCCCTTCCTGCGACGGCCCTTGCCGCCACGAGCCGTGCGCTCACTGTCGGCGGCGGATCTGCGCCCGCTGCCGTCAGCCGTTCAGTGCAGCGTCGGCACCAGCACTTCGCGCTCCGTACTCCGCGGCGTACCCCGCTTTCCAGCACTGCACTCGGCTCAGGACGTCGTCGACTGAAATCCGCGGCAGTCGGTCGAGCCGGTTCTCCATGCTGATCGGATAGTCCTCGCCTGGCTCACCGTACGCATCGATCATCAGGTCATGGAACTTGGCGTACGGCCCGACGCGCTTCGGATTGGAGTAGCCGATCAGGCTGATCACCGGGCGGTCCAGCGCCACCGTGATGTGCAATGGCCCGGTATCAGGGCTCAACACGAGGGCAGCGCCATCAATGAGCTGTACCAGCCCTCGCAGTCCACTGCCCAGCGCACTGACCACGGGAACCTTGGCCTGCTGCATGATGACGCGTTCGGCGGCCACCTCGCGTTCAGACCGGCCACCGACCAGCACCGGCTGCAGCCCGAAATCCCCGTACAGTGAGTTGCACACGGCGGCCCACCGCTCCGGCAGCCAGTCCTTCTGCGCCTTGCTCGTGGCAACGACGATGGGTGCAATCGGGCGATCAAAGACTTTCAGACGTTCGTATTGCGCCCCTCGTTCGTGCGGCCAGGGGCCGAGGTTCCAGACCGGCGGACCGTGTGGCACGCCGAGGGCGTCGAGGAACTCGAAGTACTGATCCTGCACGTGTTGCATCGGGTGCGGTGGCACCTGCGCGTTCGTGAACAACCAGTTCAGGTCCCTCGCGCGCGCCATGTCGAAACCGAGCTTCACCGGCGCCTTGACCATGCGCGTGATCATGCCGGCTTTCAGGTAGACCTGCAGTGCCAGCGCCACATCGAAGCGTCGATGTGCCAGCTGGCGCCGCAGTTCGTTGAAGGCGCGCCATCCGTTGCTGCGTTCGAAGAGCAGAATGTCAGTGACATCGGGATGGCCGCGCACCAGCGTGGCGGGCCCCGGCTGCAGGATCCAGGTCACCTGCGCGTCGGGACGATGGCGCTTTAGCGCGGTGAGAACCGGGAGCACATGGACGGCATCGCCCACGGCGCTCATCATCACGATACAGACGCGGTCGAGCGAGGCCCGAACCGTGGCGCGACCGGTTTCTGTGACCGCCGCGGTCATCCGCCCAGCCGCTCGATGAGCGTCGCAAACCCGGGACTGCCGTCCTTGTTGAGCCACTTGCGCGCGGACCGAAGCAGCCGTTCCACGTTCATCCATTCAGCACGCTTCTCGGCAAAATGCAGCGTGTCGACGTCCAGTACATACGCCATGACTTCGCCCTTGTCATCTGGCGCAATCAAGATGTTCTTGACGTTCAGATCGGGATGAAACGCCCAGGTGCGAGCGAGTCGGCGCAGAAGGATGACCGTCGCCTCGATACTCGCGGCAGGGTCGTAAGGCCCATCCTCAGTCGAGAGCACATTGGCCAGATCTGCGCCATCAGTGATTTCCCGCGTGATCACGTCCGCACGCCAGAGCTTCCCGTGCAAGGTTGGGTACAGCGCATAACCAAGCACCCGAGGCGTCGGTATGCCGACGTGCCGCAAGGTCCAGCTGAGGCGCAATTCGTCGGCGGCTCGCGGCGTACGGAACACATCGCGCGTCACCGCCGCCAACATGCCACCGTGATGGCTGTGTCGGACGACCACACTGGCGTCGGCATCAGGCAGCGGTACGGCGTAGGCGGGGCGTCGGCCCTGCATCGTACGCGCCTCTGGATGCGACGACGCCCATTGAAACAGGGTACGGTGCTGCATCAGCATCTCGTCGAAGTACGGCATCGTGCTGCCGTGCGAGACCACACGGGCATCGCGGATCAGCTTCTCGACGTACCCCGCGGGAAGCATTCCGTCCGGAATCAGCCCGCCGCGCGACGCGATCGGCGAGCCGGCAAAGGGCGAGACAGCCTCGTTCACATTGATCATTGCTTCCGTACCCGTCCAATGGCCGTGAGCATTGCGCGCGCCTTGTTCTCGGTCTCGAGCCATTCGTGTGACGGCACGGAATCATACACGATGCCCGCGCCAACCTGGACACTCGCCTCGCCGTCGGCAATCACGCAGGTGCGAATCGTGATCGCCAGATCCATCCGCCGATCCCCTGCCGCCAGATAGCCGACCGCGCCCGCATAGGGCCCGCGGCGCTCCGGCTCGAGTTCATCGATGATCTGCATGGCCCGGACCTTGGGTGCACCGGTCATCGTGCCGGCCGGGAAGGTTGCGCGCACGACATCCAGTGCTGAGGTCTCCGTGCCAACGTCGCCGGTCACTTCGCTCACCAGGTGCAGCACGTGTGAATACCGCTCCACCGTCATGAACTCCGTCACCTGTACGGACCCGTACCTGGCCAGTCGCCCAACGTCATTCCGGCCAAGATCGACGAGCATCACGTGTTCCGCCCGCTCCTTTTCGTCAGTCTGCAACTCCACGGTCAGGCGCGCGTCATCGGCGGCCGAGCTCCCGCGTCGGCGCGTCCCGGCGATCGGACGCACGGTCACCGTTCCAGCGGCCAGTCGCACGAGCACTTCCGGCGAGCTGCCGACCAGCTCCATGCCGTCGAGCACGAGATGGTACATGTACGGTGAGGGATTCAGCGCCCTGAGTGCGCGGTAGAGCGTCAGCCCGTCGAAGTCGTGTGGCACGGCGATACGACGTGCAATCAGGCACTGAAAGCAGTCACCGGCGACGATGTACTCCTTGATGCGCTCCACCGCCGCGTCGAACCCGGCGCGTGTGAAGTTCGAGCGGCCTTCGGCTGGCGCCGCTGTGTCGTCGAGTGTCAGCGGCGCCAGCGCTGCCGGCGCGTGCAGGCGCGCAATCGTGGATTGCACGTCGCGCACGGCCCCATCATATGCTGCACGCAGCCACGTCTCGTCGTCGCTGTCGATCGGCACCGCTGTCACCACGCGCGCCTGCGACTTGAGGTTGTCCATCACCACCAGCGTTCGCGTCGAGACGAAGAGCGCATCCGGCGTCGCCGTTCCCCGCGGCGGCGCCTTCGGCAGCTGCTCGATGTGACGCACGACGTCGTAGCTGAAGAAGCCGACGGCACCCGCCCAGAAGTCACCCAGCTCCGGGACGCGCACAGGCTCGTATTGGGAGACCTCGGCCCGCAGCGAATCGAACGGGTCCGTCACAGCAGTGGCGCCGTGCCAGCCGATCTCCGGCGTCCAGCGATCCACCGTTCCGTCACGAAGCCGCCACGCCGCGCGCGGTTCGGTGCCCAGGAAGGTGTAGCGGGCCCACGTTTCGCTTCCGGCCGGTGCGGACTCCAGGAGAAACGCAAAGGGACCACGCCGCAGCTTCGCAAATGCCGACACGGGGGTATCCAGATCGAGCAGGCAATCGTGCCACACCGGCACCAGACGACCTGGCGCGGCCATGCTCCGAAAGGTGCTGTACGGCGTGATCAGAGACACTGCGGACGGGAAGGAGGACAATGGGTGCCGTGGACGACCAGGCAGGGCCAGATTGCAACGATGCGACGAGTCACGTTCTGGGCCAGCGCGGCAGTGCTGGCACTCCTCACGCTCGACCCTACCACCGTACTCGGCCAGACCGCAGAATGGAATGATGCACGTGCGCGTGACCTGGCGCAGCGGGCCACGGCCCGACGCTCGGCACAGCTCGCCGATACCTCGTTGCGGGACTACAGCGCAATCGCGCGCGGCTACGTCACCTTCCTCGCCCAGTCCGGCGAGGGACTGAGCGAGCCACCGAAGGTCGTCAAGGCCGACGAGCTTGGCCTCGAGGTCTTCTGGCGATCGCCGGACCAGAGCAAGCAGCGCATCCTTGGCCGGCGCGACACACTGCTGCTTCCCACGGACATCAACTACCACCGGGACCATCTCGGCATCATCCAGAACAACTTCCCAGACATCATCCGTCTCGGGGATGGCGATGAGGTACTCGATGTGCCACACCCGTTGTCGCCGACCGGGATGGCTGAGTACGACTATCGGATCGCCGACTCACTCGTGATCCGGCTTGCGGACCGTGTCATCGAGGTCTTTCAGCTCAGTATCCGTCCGAAGAACGATCGCGCTCCGCGAGCAGTGGGCGCCGTCTTCGTCGAACGGGCGACCGCCCAGGTCGTCCGAATGGCGTTTTCGTTCACGCGTGTTGCGCTCAAGGACAAGTCGCTCGAGGATGTGTCGGTGATCCTCGAGAATGGCCTGATCGAGGATCGCTATTGGCTTCCGCGCCGTCAGCAGATCGAGATCCGGCGCACGGGCACCTGGCTCGACTTTCCGTTTCGCGGCATCATCCGCGGCCGGTGGGAGATTCGTGATTACGACGTGAATACCGGATTGCCTCCCGCATTCTTTCTGGGTGATGAGATCGTGACGGCCCCGCCTGACCGACAGGCGGCATTCAAGTTCAGCGGCGAACTGCTGGATGGCCTGCCGCCTGACGTTCGCACGGTGACCGATCGCGACGTCGCGGCGGTGCAGGATGCGGCGCGCGAGTTGGTGCGCGCGCAGGCACTGCAGCGGACCCGCGCGACGGCGATTCAGGCGCGTGGCCTGTCGGACTTCCTGCGCGTCAACCGAGTCGAAGGGCTGGCCCTCGGTGCGGGGCTCGCGCAACGCCTTGGCGCAGGCTTTCGCGTCAGCGCAACCGCGCGCTATGCGTTTGCCGATGAGCGCGTGCGTGGTGGCGCAGTGCTCGCGTGGGAACGTGCGTCAGGAGCAGGGATGTCGGTGCGGGCGGAACGCCAGCTCGGCGAAATCGGCGTCGTACCCGAAGGGTCGGTCACGCGAAACTCGCTCGCCGCGCAGGAGTTCGGATCGGACTGGACCAGCCCCTTCCAGCGGCGCCAGGTCGTGCTCCGCGCTGATCTGCCGCCTCTGCTCGATCGCCGATGGCGCATGAGCGTCGAGGCGGCGGTCGAGCGGCACTCGCCAGTGGCCGTGAATGCCACACCGTCGCGCGGAGTGTACGAAGCGACGCCGGGTATTCGGAATGACGAGTTCCGGCGTCTCTCGCTGATCGTGCGTCGTCCAACCGCGCTGGCACTCTGGGGATCGGAAGTCGCGCTCACCGGCGCGATCGACGCCATTCGATCACAGGGCTCGGGACAAGCCTTTGGGCGGGGCGTACTGGACCTCGAAGTGCAGCGGCCGATCGGTCGCGATCGTCTCGTCCTGCGCACCATCGCCGCCGGCAGTGCAGGGCGCGAGGTGCCGCAACAGTACGAAGTCTGGCTTGGTGGCCCGGTGACCCTGCCTGGTGTTGGATTTCACGCCATTCGTGGGCGGAGTGGCGTGTCACAGCGTGTCGAGTGGCAGCATGCAGTACCGGGTCCCTCCATTCCGCTCGGTCGCTACGGTCGTGTGCCGGCGCAGATCACACTGGCACCCTATGCGGTGCTGGCCTGGAGTGATGCGCGGACGACATCGTCGCGTATTGTGCGCCGTGGAGTGCATCCGGCACTCGGGATTGGCACTCTCGGTTTCTTCAACTTGCTGCGTGTTGATGTGGCGCGCGGCCTGCGCGATGGCCGATGGATGTTCTCCGTCGATGTCGCGCGCGAATTCTGGAGGATTCTGTGATGGATGTCGCAACAACGCCGGTGCAGGTCAGTATCGTTGACCTGGCGGTGGTCCGTTCTGGTGCGTCGGGTCTCGAGACCCTGCTGCTGCGTCGCGCAGTTGGTGCGCGATGCGCCGGCGCGTGGGAGATCGTACACGGCCGGATCGACGTCGGCGAGACACCCGAGGCGGCTGCGGTGCGCGAACTACGCGAGGAAACCGGCTTCACCTGCGAGCGGCTGTACAACACCACGCTGGGTGGCTTTTACCTGCACAAGCTTGGTGTGGTGAGCCTCACTGTGGTGTTCTGCGCGATCGTCACACGCGAGTCTGACGCGCCGCAGCTCGGTGATGAGCACGATGCATATCGCTGGCTTCCGGTGGCCGAGGCGATGGAGCAGTGTGCGTGGCCTCGCGAGCGGGAAGCGCTGCAGCACATCATGCACCTGCTGCGCAACGGGCACGATGCCGGCGCGGTCGAGGATGTGCTGCGCGTGTTGTGACGGTCGTGAGCTGACGTGCAGCAGGCGTAGTCCGAGGCGCGACTCAGTCCGCGTCAGCCTCGTGCTCGCCAGCAGAGGCGCCGTCTTCTCCTTCGTCAGACTCCAGGGACACCGGCGCCGCGCGCGTCGCCGAATCGCCTTCGGCTCGCGGCACATACACCGGCTCATCCCGCCACGGGCCTGCCTCCAGGAGCGACATCAGTGCCTCGGCAAGCTCATCACGTCCGATGTGTTCGTGGGCGCTGAATGGAATGACCTGATCTTCATCCACGCCGTACGACTTGCACAGCTCCGTGATCCGTTTCGCGCGTGCCACGCGCCCGAGCTTGTCGACCTTGGTCAATGCAATCAGCGTCGGCACGCCGAGCTCGGAGAGGAAGTCCAGCATGATGCGATCGTCGGCCGTGGGATCGTGGCGCACATCGAGCAGCTGCACCACACCTCGGAGATACGGGCTGTTTTGCATGTAGCCTTCAATCAGCGGGCGCCATGCGGCCTTCCGGTCCTTGCTGATCTTGGCGTAGCCATAGCCAGGCAGGTCGACCAGCGTGAAGACGTCGTTCACGCGAAAGAAGTTGAGTTCCCGGGTACGGCCCGGCGTCTTGCTGACGCGCGCGAACGCCTTGCGGCGAACGAGCGCGTTGAGGAGTGAGCTCTTTCCGACATTCGACCGGCCGGCGAAGGCGATCTCCGGCAGTTCGGGTTCCGGACGCCATCCACTCGCAGTCGCCATCGGGCCGATGAAATCCAGCGAACGAATCACCAGCGGGTCGGACTTCTGAGCGTCGTTCGGGGACTGCGGCACGTCAGGAGCGGTCACGCGATCTCAGTGAGGGTGCACCGGCGCACGTCGGCCACCGCGCTCGCGGCGCTGCGGCACGGCGGCCGGTGGAACAGTATGCGAACTCGCCGCCGACGTTGGTGCGACGACGGCATGCGTGACGCTGGGTGTGCGCAAGCCAAGCGCGAGGACCTCATCCATGCTTCCGACACAGTGGAAGGTGATGAAGTCCTTCACCTCCTGTGGCACGTCATCCAGATCGCGCTCGTTGCCCTTCGGCAGCAGCACATGCGTCACGCCGGCACGATGCGCGCCGACGGCCTTCTCCTTCACACCACCGATCGGCAAGACCCGTCCGCGCAGCGTGATCTCTCCCGTCATTGCCACATCACCACGCACCGGCGTGCCAGTGAGCGCACTGACCACCGCCGTCGCGATCGCGATTCCGGCGCTTGGCCCATCCTTCGGCGTTGCGCCCGCGGGGATGTGGATGTGGATGTCCTTCGTCTTGTAGAAATCCGGCGCGATCCCGAGCTGCATCGCGCGCTGCCGCGCGTAGCTCATTGCCGCTGACGCCGACTCCTTCATCACGTCGCCCAGCGTGCCCGTCAGCTGCAATCGTCCGCGTCCATCCACGACGCTGACCTCGATCTCGAGCGTTTCACCGCCCACGGTGGTGTACGCCAGGCCGGTGGCCACGCCAACCTTGTCGTCGAGCGAGGTGTCATCAGGATCGTATTGCATCGCGCCGAGCAGCGCGGTGAGCTCTTCCAGCTTCACGACCAGTGGTGCCGGCTTCTTCTTCGATTCCGGTGCTTCGGCGCGCTGCCGCGCCAGCTTCCTCGCGACGCGCGCCAGCCGTCGTTCGAAATCACGCACGCCAGCTTCACGGGTCCAGCCGCGACAAATCTTGCGGAGCACGTCCGTCTCCCACGTCACTTCATCGGCGTCGATCCCGACGGCCTTCAGGGTGCGTGGCACCAGATACTGCTTTGCGATCGCCAGCTTCTCCTGATCCAGATACCCCGACAGCCGGATGATCTCCATCCGGTCACGCAGAGGTTCGGGAATGCCGCTCAACGAGTTGGCGGTGGTAATGAACAGCACCTGGCTCAGGTCGTAATCGATCTCGAGATAGTGATCGTTGAATGCCGAGTGCTGCTCGGGATCGAGCACTTCGAGCAATGCCGCCGACGGATCGCCGCGGAAATCTGCGCCCAGCTTGTCGATCTCGTCGAGCAGCAGCACCGGGTTCACGCTTTCGGCGCGGCGCATGGCCTGGATGATGCGGCCCGGCATCGCGCCGATGTAGGTGCGGCGATGCCCGCGGATTTCCGCCTCGTCACGCACGCCACCGAGCGACATGCGGACGAACTTCCTGCCCAGCGCGCCTGCGATCGAACGCGCCAGGGAAGTTTTGCCGACACCCGGTGGTCCCACCAGGCAGAGAATCGGCCCGTTCATCTTGCCGACCTGCTTGAGCACGGCGATGTAGTCGAGAATGCGATCCTTCACATCCTCGAGGCCGTAATGATCCTCATCGAGCACCGTCTTCGCGCGACCCACATCGAGTGCGTCTTCAGTGCGCTGATGCCAGGGCAGCGCCAGCACCCAATCCAGGAAGGTGCGGCTGACCGTCGCTTCGGGGCTCAGCGGCGCCATCTTTCGCAGCTTTCGCACTTCGCGACGCGCCCGTGTGAGCACCGCTTCCGGCAGCTGTGCCGCAACGAGTTGTGCGTCCAGCTCCTGCACTTCATCGCCATCCTCGTTGCCAAGCTCGCGATGAATGGCGCGTAGCTGCTCCTGCAGGAAGAACTCGCGCTGATTCTGGAACAACGCGCCGCGCACATCGTCCTCGATCTTCCGTTCGAGCCGCAGCAACTCGACCTCGCCGGCGAGCGTCATCGTCAGCTGATCAAAGAGCACGCCGAGGGTGGGCGCGTCGAGCAGCCGCTGCCGGGCGTCGAGCTTGATGTTGAGGTGTGCGGCGATCAGGCAGGCCTGCTGCTCGAAGGACTCGGCGCTGCTGATCAGTCGCACAATCTCGTCGGGGAGGCGCCGATGCAGCGCGACGTACTCCTCGAACGCACCGACGGCCCGACGGGCCTGCCGCGCCTCGTCCTCACTCAACGGCGTGGCGTCGAGCGGGTACGGTTGCACGTTGGCCTTCAGATGTGCGCCCGCCATCGCATACCGCGTGACCTTCGCGCGCGCCAGCGATTCGACCAGCACACGCGTGGTGCCGTTCTGCAGGCGTGAGATCTGCAGAATGCGCGCGACGACACCCACGCGGAACAGGTCGGTGCTGCCCGGTTCCTCGGTGTCGGCGCGCTTTTGCGCTACCAGCAGCACCAGCGAATCATCGGCGGCGGCGGTATCGAGTGCAGCAAGGCTGGCGGCTCGGCCGACCAGCAGGGGCATGACGACGTGGGGGAAGATGACGACGTCGCGCAGCGGTACCACGGGCAACCGCTCCGGCGTTTCGATCTTGTCCCCATCGCGCCGGAAGACCGGGCTCAGGGCTATGCTTCCTTCTTGCGGCGAGCGGGAGAGATCTCGAGCAGTGGCTGCGCGCGACTCGTCACGCAGCTCTCGATGACCCGCACCTCCGTCACGTCTTCGCGACTGGGCAGGTCGAACATGACGTCCATCAGAATCTCTTCGAGGATCGCGCGCAGTCCACGGGCACCAGTGCCACGCTTGAGCGCCTTGCTGGCGACCGCGCGCAACGCGCTCTCTTCGAAGTCGAGCTTCACTTCCTCGAGCGCGAACAGCTTCTGATACTGCTTCACCAGCGCGTTCTTCGGCTCACGGAGGATCTGCACCAGCGAATCCTCATCCAGCGATTCGAGTGGTACGGCCACCGGCAGGCGCCCGACGAGTTCCGGAATGATGCCGAAACGGAGGAGGTCATCCGGTTCGACATCGGCGAACGGTTCCTTCGCCGTACGCTCGAGCACCGCCTTGTCGGCACCACCGAAACCGATCCGCTGCTTGCCGACGCGTGCCTCGATGATCTTCTCGAGGCCGTCGAAGGCGCCACCGCAGATGAACAGGATGTCCTTGGTGTTGATCTGGATGTACTCCTGCTGCGGATGCTTGCGACCGCCCTGCGGCGGCACACTCGCAACCGTCCCTTCGAGAATCTTCAGCAGCGCCTGCTGCACGCCTTCGCCACTGACGTCGCGCGTGATGCTCGGATTCTCACTCTTGCGCGCGATCTTGTCGATCTCGTCGATGTAGACGATGCCGCGTTCGCACTCCTGCACGTTGAAGTCGCCGGCCTGGAGCAGTCGGACGAGAATGTTCTCGACATCCTCGCCCACGTAGCCGGCCTCGGTCAGCGTGGTGGCGTCGGCAATCGTGAATGGCACGTCGAGGATCTTGGCCAGCGTCTGCGCGAGCAGCGTCTTGCCCACGCCCGTCGGGCCGATCATCAGGATGTTCGACTTCTCGAGCTCCACATCCTCGTCGCGGGTGGCGCCAAGGTTGATGCGCTTGTAGTGGTTGTAGACCGCCACCGAAAGCGCCTTCTTGGCCCGTTCCTGCCCGATCACGTACTGATCGAGGATGTCCTTGATTTCCTGTGGCGTGGGGACCTGCGTGATCGCTTCCGCGACCTCGCGCTCCTCGTCCTCAGCCAGGATCTCATTGCAGAGCGCGATGCATTCGTTGCAGATGTACACGGACGGCCCGGATATGAATTTCCGGACAGCGTCCTTGGACTTTCCGCAGAATGAACAGCGCAGATGCTTGTCGTGCGACATTCGGGACCCGGCAGGGAACACACGGCGCACCCCCCGCATGGGAATGCGTCCACTCTTCGAAGCTACAAGCCGGGCAGGGGATCGCAATGCAGGATCCACGACGCCGGAGATGGCAAGGGGCCGCAGCGCCTGAGCTGCAGCCCCCTCCAAGTGTCGACACGACAACCGTTTACACGAATCGCGCGACCATCGGGACCGATCAGCCTGCGGCGACAACCGCCGGCTTGGCGTCCACTCCCAGCTCGGTGCGGCTGGTCACGATGTTGTCGATGATGCCGTACTCCAGCGCTTCCTGTGCGCTCATGAAGCGGTCGCGATCGGTATCCCGCTCGATCACTTCCACCGGCTTGCCCGTGTGCTTGGCCATCAGCTCGTTCATCTTGCCCTTCAGGTACAGAATTTCGCGCGCCTGAATCTCGATGTCCGAGGCCGTGCCGCCACCGCCATTCTGGCTCGGCTGGTGGATCATGATCCGGCTGTGCGGCAGGGCGGAGCGCTTGCCCTTGCGACCAGCGCTGAGCATGAAGGCGCCCATGCTGGCGGCCATGCCCATGCAGATCGTGTTCACCGGCGCCGACATGAAGTTCATCGTGTCGTAGATCGCCAGACCGGCCGAGATGCTGCCGCCCGGCGAGTTGATGTACAGGCTGATGTCCCGATCGGCGTTGTCCGCCTGCAGGAACAGCAGCTGTGCAATGATGACGTTCGCCACGTCGTCATTGATCGGCGTGCCGAGGAAGATGATCCGGTCCATCAGCAACCGCGAGAAGACGTCATACGACCGCTCGCCGCGGCTGGACCGTTCAATCACATACGGAGCGTAAATGCTGGCCATGGTTCGGGCATCCTGCTGAGGTTATGGCACCGGGACTTACCCGATGAGAACTCCTGCTCGTCTACGCTACCTGATTCACCGTGTTCCGTGCAATCAGCCATGCGAACACTTTCTCGTCCGTCAGGGTCCGCTCCAGCTCCTTCAGCCGGCCGGCCTTCTCGAGCTGGACGTACAACTGACCAGTCTCGACACCTTTCTCCGTCGCCATCTCTGCGATCTTGTCATCCACGTCCGAGGTCGTCGACACCAACCCTTCCTTCTCGGCAACCGTGTCGATCACGACATCGCGCCGGACCTGACGCTCGGCCATCGGGCGGAACTCCCCGGCGAACCGCTCCTGCATTCCCTCGGGGACCTGATACATCTGCATGTAGGCGCCCATCACCTGCTGCACCCAGGCGTTCGGGATCTGGAACGGATTCGCCGCGATGACCTGGTCCAGCAACTGTTCACGAACCGACGAGTCCGCCTCGCGCTTCACGTGTTCACCCATGTCCTTGCGCACGGCGTCGCTCAGCTTCTCCACGGTCTCGAAATCGCCCAGCTCACGGGCGAAGGCATCATCAAGGGCAGGGAGCGCCTTCCGCTTCGCCTCGAGCAGCGTCACCCGCGTCAGCTTCGACTTGCCGCGCTGGGCTTCATCCGGG
>JANNVN010000442.1:0-1875 GCA_031414435.1 Gemmatimonadaceae bacterium | reverse complement strand
ATCGTCAGTACTCATGCGCCTATTTCGAGAATGACGACATGAGCCTGGAAGAGGCGCAGCTCAGCAAGAAGCGGCATCTTGCGTCGAAGCTTGCGCTGGAACCTGGCATGCGGGTGCTCGACATCGGATCGGGGTGGGGCGGGCTGGGACTCTATCTGGCGCGCGTCGGCGGCGCAGACGTCACCGGCGTGACGTTGTCCGAGGAGCAGTACGCGGTCTCGTCGGAGCGGGCCGTCACTGAGGGTGTGGCGGACCGTGTCGCGTTTCGCCTGCAGGACTATCGTGACGTGACGGGCCCATTCGATCGGATCATCTCGGTCGGCATGCTGGAGCACGTCGGCGTCGATCACTACCGCGAGTTCTTCGACAAGGTGCGCAGTCTGTTGACTGACGATGGCGTCGCGGTGATCCATGCGATCGGTCGCTCGAATCCGCCCACGCTCTCAAACGCCTGGACGCGCAAGTACATCTTTCCGGGAGGCTACATTCCCTCCATGAGCGAAGTGCTTCAGGCGATCGAGAAGTCTGGGCTATGGTCCACCGACATCGAAATTCTGCGCCTGCACTATGCCAGACCGCTGAGCGCCTGGCGCGAGCGGTTTCTGATCAATCGGGTGCGCATTGCGGCGCTCTACGACGAGCGCTTCTGCCGGATGTGGGACTTCTATCTCGCATCGGCCGAACTGACGTTCCGGTATGGCGATCTGATGATCTTTCAGATTCAGCTGACCAGGAACGTCACGACGCTGCCGATCACACGAGACTACATGGTTGAGTGGGAACAAGCGCGACGTCAGCATGACGAGCTCGCACAGAGTGCGGCGCTGGCGTAGGCACCACCTGGTGGTGTACTGGGGTGCAGGCCTTCCGCTCAGTGATTCCCCTCGGGAGCCTGCCCGAACGAGATCAGCGACAGTTCTGCCGGTTCCGCTGGCAGGGCCGCGCGCCGAGAAGCCGCGTCCTTGCGCACGGTCAGTGCAAGGAGTGCAACGGTCGCGACGGAGTAGTACACGATGACCTTCTGCGCAACAACCTGGAACGAATATCCCCACGGTGTTCGGAGACTGGGCCCTGCAAACAGGTTGATCACGTAGGCGACCAGGATGATCAGATAGGCCAATCCGATCCAGAAATCCCTCCGCGGCCAGCGGAACACCATGAGCAGGTACGTCAGCGGCCCGATGAAGCCGATCAGGAGCAGAAACGCCGATTTCACGAGCGCCAGATGCAGGGCCATGTTCATGTTGTGCGGTACTGCAGCAACGCCGATGAAGCAAAGGCCGGCCAGCATCGGCATCACCTGTGCCATGACGACGGCGCCGCGATGCGTCGATGTCCCGCGGCTGATGCATCGCGCGGCCGGCCAGAAATTGATCAGCGCCGCACCAAGCGCGCCAAGCGCAAGGATGAAGAGCACGCATGCCAACAGATTGCTGTCGCCGGACTGCGTCCGGGTTGCACCGAGGTCGCTGAAGAAGTTGGCGAGGAACACGTAGTGATCGACCTCACGGTCGTACCGGCTGCCGCCGGGATACACCAGCATGCCGATCACTGTCAGCAGCAGAAATGCCGCCGCCGCCCGGATCATCGTGGTCGCGGATCGGTGGTCGCTGGCAGCGTCGAGCCGGGCCAGGGCCGTCGGGCGAGGCGCAGAGGGATTCGGAGGCATGACGCAATATCGCTGATCAGTCAGGCTGGTGCGAGAGGGTCGCTCTCGCATGCCCGCGTCGTCGCCTCACGATCAACCGTCTTGCGAGGAATCCCGACGCGGCCAGCCGGGCGTCATCCGACCGATGACCGCTTCCCGAACTGTGACGCCAGGGCTCGCGTTCAGGAATCGACACCGTGAGCGATCGATGCTGGCGCGTCGCCGCG
>JANNVN010000441.1:0-14192 GCA_031414435.1 Gemmatimonadaceae bacterium | reverse complement strand
CCGGCGTCGCTCCAACGCGTCTTACGGCGTAAGCTTTCGGTCTGCTCGCTGGTGGTACTTACGGGGGGCGGCTGTCTTCGGACAGCCGCCCCGCTTTGCATTTGTACCTGTGATCACCGGCTCTCAGCCTTCGCTTTCCTGATCCGTTCACCGATCATCATCTGCTACGACACGTCCGGCCAGCTGGTCAAGCTGGGTAGAACGGCAACTGCGCACCGCAAAGGCGCGATGTTCTCATCTGCGCTCAGGCGGAAACGACCGCGTCCTGCCCACCGATAAACGTCTGCTGCGACACGTCCGGCAGATACGCTGGTGAAGCAGAGGCAAACGGCTACTGCTTGACGCAAAGCCGCAAAGCCGCAAAGCCGCCAGGAGCGCTCGAACAGAAACAATCGGCGCGTGCGAAGGCACAAAGCCGCAGCCCACAGTCCTCGGCCGTCAGCCTCTTCGCGTCTTTGCGCCTTTGCGTTAAGCCGTTGCCGTTGCCGTTGCCGTTGCCGTTGCCGTTGCACGTCCCCCTGATTTCCGTCGCGCTTCATCGCTGGAAGAGCTCCGGAAAGCGAAACCGCGTCAGATCGAGCTGACGACGAAGCTCCCCACGAACTGGATCAGATAGTACAGAATCAGAGGCGTGATATCGAACGGGCCGAGACTCGGAATCACCGACCGCAGAGGGGCCAGCAGTGGTTCCGTGATCGTGAAGGTCCACCGCAGCCACCGGGCACGGGCGAGGCCACCGAACCACGAGGAGAGCACCCGGATCATCAATGCGATCTGGAGCACCGCAAAGAGCAGCTGCACCAGAGCGCGGATTGCCCCTCGCGGACCGCTACTCAGTCCCATCGCAGTCGAGGCAAGGATCCCAATCACGTAGCCCAGAAGCGACTGCGCCAGAATCCCGAGGACGATGAACGCCGCCAGACCCCACCACGGGATGCTGGCAGGTGATCCACCCGCGTTCAGGACCGGGGCTTCGACCGGCTTCAGGAATGGATCGATCTTCTCTCTCGCAAACCGGCCAAGAGGGGTAAATGGGCTGATGCGCCGAGTTCGCGTTGCCCAGCTGAGGACGCAGGCAGCGCCGACCAGGCAGGTCGCGACAAACAGAGCAGGCCGGCTCACCCGAGCGAGCGAGGACAAGATTCCGAGAAGAAGATCCATTTCTGCGCTGGGCCCGGCAACAATGAGGACAGATCGAAGAATGCGAGTGCGCCGACCACAGAAGCCTACTGTGCGAGCTGCGTCGAATGCAGTGTTCTTTCCCGGAACGGCGGTTGCCTACCGTCCCCCGTTGAGCAGCTCAGTGTGTGCCCGGCACTGACTTGGTCAGTGTGGCGGTGCCCTCGAAGCAATAACGATACGTGCACTCGAACGACGGCACCGAATTCGACGATCGACGTTTTCTGCTTGGCCGTCCACCCGGTGTCACAGGTTCCGCCTATTCGGCTCGAGTAACTCGAACAGCACGGCCGTCGTGTGCCCGACTGGTGCACTGGTGATTATTGTAGACGCACGAAGCCGGACTGCAGCGCCCCGTCGCTCACGCAGCGAGAGCCGCGCGCGGCGTCTGCCGCACTGCGTGCCCTCGATACGTTGACGCTACGCCCTCCTCGATCCGATGCCAGCACACGAAAGACCTGCAGCAACCGTTCGCGTGGTGTTACTGCTCGACGCAATGACGGTTCCTCGCTGGGTCGCAGAGCAGATCGAATCGGTTCTTCGATGCGACTTCGTTTCAATCGTTGGTATCGTCCTCAACAAGGCCGAAAGCGCCGCACCCGCGCCTTCGGGCAAACGGACGCTGCTGCGCCGCATGAGGAACGCATGGCTCCGCAGAAATCGGGTTGCCCTCGAGCGCTACTTGCGTTTTGACGCATGGCGCTACCCCGCGAACGGTCCGGACCCCTTCGAGTCGCACGATCTCACGACCCTCCTCGACGGAATCCCCTGCGTAGACGCCAATCCCCGCCAGACAGAATTCAGCGACTATCTCGATGAGCCCGCGCTCGAAGCGCTCCGCGCGCTAGATCCGGATGTTGCGGTGCGATACGGTTTCCGCATTCTCCGCGGACCGGTGCTCAACACCCCGCGGCATGGTGTCTGGTCGTATCACCATGGGAACAACAACCTGAACAGAGGCAGCCCGCCGGGATTCTGGGAGGTGATTCTCGGCTGGCCGAGCACCGGAGCCATTCTGCAGCGACTCTCAGAGGATCTGGATGGCGGCGTTGTGCTGGCGCGGACTGCGGTCGCAACCGACCCCATTTCAGTGCATCAGAATCGCATCAGGTTGTACCGAGCATCGTCACCGCTCTTGCTGCAGAGACTTCGCGAACTCTCGCGACGCGGCGCGTCAGCGGCTGAATCGATGCCAGGCGAGCCGCCCATCAACGCGTACTCGAATCGGCTCTTCACGGTGCCGACGCCGCGTGAGCTTTTCTTCGGCGTGGTCGCATTGGGCCTTCGTCTCGCGAGACGGAGGTTTCTGGCGGCGACCACGAAAGAGCAGTGGCAGCTCGCGTACGCGTTTGACCATGGCAAGCAGGCGACGAATCACGCGCCGCAGGCAGCGATGTTCCGGTTCAAGCCGATCATTCCCCCCGCGGATCGATTCTGGGCGGACCCCTGTGTTATTCACGATCAGGGCCGCTCCTTCGTCTTCTTTGAGGAGCTTGTCTTCGAGCAAGAGCGGGGCCGGATCTGCGTCGTTGAGCTTGCGCCGGATGGAGTTACCGGTGCCGCACGGACCGTGATCGACGCACCACACCACCTCTCGTATCCATTTGTGTTGCGGCATGATGACGAGTGGTACATGTACGTCGAGTCTACCGCGTGTGGAATGCAGGAGGTCTACCGCGCGTCCGCCTTCCCGAATGAATGGTTGCTCGACCGAAAACTGGATCTCGGCCAACCAGTGGTCGATCCGACGGTAGCCTTTCTGGAAGGCCGGTGGTGGCTGTTTGCCGGCACTCGCCCAACCGACGAGAGCACCTTCGATGATCTCAGCCTCTTCTATGGCGAGTCACCACTTGGCCCCTGGACGCCGCATGCGGCGAACCCTGTGGTCACCGATGCAGGACGAGCGCGGCCGGCCGGCAGGATCTTCGCCTCGGGAGGCGCCACGATCCGGCCGGGTCAGAATGGAACCCCAACGTATGGTGCCGGCATCGTCTTCAACCGGATCGTCCACCTCGACACCGAGCGGTATGCAGAAGAGCCCGTCAGCCTGATATCGCCGGTCTGGCATCCGAACCTGCGGGGGATTCATACCATCAGCGCCGCAGGCCCGCTGACAGTCGTCGACGCCAGGATCGCCTCGCGCGGTTAGCCCTCACGCGGGGTTGCCTCGGCCGCCGAGCTTCGAGTGTTGCGCAATCTCATGAATTGTCGTCACTTACACAGCCGTTGCGGGTATCCTTTTCGCCGCTCGCGATGTGGATGGAAACGCGTTGTCCGGTCGGGTCGGGGGCTTCCGCCCGAGCTGTCTGGCGCAAAGTGTGCAGCGTGAGGTTCTGGCCGGCGGCTCTGCCGTCTGCACTGTTTTCCTACCACAGATTTGTCTTGTGACCGAAGCCACCATCGGTGCCTCGCGGAGCCGAGCCGTTGTGATCGACAGAGCGCTCTGGATGCCACTGGGCGCCGCACTTCTGCTGTTCGCAGCGCTTTACGCAAAGCCAGCATACTTACTCGTTCGCGACTGGACGAACTTCGACAATCCGGATTCGGGTACCGGACTGCTACTCGCGCCGCTCGCGTTCTGGTTTGCGTTCCAGACTGGCGTGAAGGAGGCACGGAAGCCGGCGATCCTGCTTGCGGTGGCCTTTCTGCTCGCCTCGATCGGACTGCGCTACGTCTCTGATCTGGCGGCCGAGTTGTTCACGATGCGCGTTTCGATGCTGATAGGCGCCGCCGGAGTCATCCTGTGGTTCTTTGGTGTCAGGCAGTTGTTGGCGTGGTGGCTGCCGTTCGTGCTCCTCGGTCTTGCCATTCCACTGCCGGAACTGGTGATTGCCAAACTCACTGCGCCACTTCAACTGGTTGCGTCGCGTATCGGCGCATCACTGATTGAGTGGCGTAACATCCCGGTGATGCTGAATGGCAACGTCATTCGCATTCCAGGCCACGACCTCTTTGTCGCCGAGGCGTGCAGCGGACTCCGATCGCTGACCGCGCTGGTGAACCTCGGTGTGCTGCTTGGCGCGATGCTGCTGGCCAAGCCATGGTCACGTGTTACGCTCCTCGTGCTGGCTGTTCCGATGGCGATTCTGATCAATGGCTTCCGGATTTTCCTGACGGCATTTCTGGTCTTCTTCGTCAGCCCGGAGGCCGGTTCAGGCTTCATGCACACGACCGAGGGGTGGCTGATGTTCGTGATTGCGTTCGCGTCGCTCGGCGCCGTCGCGTCGCTGCTGCTCTTCATTGAAGGGAAGCTGGCGCGCCGCGGTGCGCCGGAGGCACCGACCCATGGCTGATCTCTCGAGTTACGTTCCCGCCATCATCCTCGGTGCGGGGCTTGGCCTGCTGGGGCTGACACACGAGCAGGAGCGTCCGAAGCCGCTGAAACCGATCGCCGGCATTCTTGACACGGTCTCCGGCTATACGCACATGCAGATCGACGTCGACACAAATTCACAGCGCGTCGCTGGCATGGATGAATATGTGAACCGCGTGTACAAGCGTGACTCGCTGCAGGTGTTCAGTCTGTACGTCGGCTACTATACCTATCAGACTCAGGGCAAGTCGATACACTCCCCGCGAAACTGTCTCCCTGGTGCGGGTTGGGAGCCGGTCGAAAGCGCGACGATGCCGATTGCCGCAGCGCCTGGTGTAGGATCCCGGGACATGAACAAGTATGTGCTGGCCAATCAGGGCAACTACGCCGCCGTGTACTACTGGTATCAGGGGCGCGGTCGCATTGAGAGCAATGAGTACACTGTCAAGCTGAACCTGATGCGGGATGCGGCACTTTATGGTCGCACCGAAGAAGCGCTGGTCCGGCTGGTCGTGCCTCTGATGACGCGAAAGGATCGATCGCAGGAACACATTCGCGCAGAGATTCTTCGCGCCGATTCGCTCGCGAACTCACTGGCGCCGAGACTCTCCCGGGAAGTGGCGCTGGCCTTGCCAGCCGCTCCAGCCACATGAGTTGCAGTCGTTGTTTGCGTGATAGACGATCGCCATGAGCGTCTGGGTGTGGATCGTCGCACTGGCCTTCGGCGTGCTCTGCTGGACATGGCTGGTGTATCCGGTTCTGATATGGGCGATATCACGGCTTCTTCGCCCAGTCGCTGTAACGGTGCCGGCGGCTCTGCCGACGGTTACGGCGATTCTCGCAACCCGCGACGATGTTTCCACGATCGTGGCCCGCGTGGAGGACTTTTTTGCCGGCGACTATCCGGCCGCGCAACTGAACGTCGTTGTCGCACTGGACGCCGCGACGCCGACCAGTCTGGCTGAAATTGCGTTGAAGTGCGACGCCTCGAAGGTGCACGTCGTCGCGTCGGATCCCGCCGGGGGCAAAGCGGCCGGGTTGAACGCGGCGGTGCGCCACGCCACTGGGGCTCTTCTGGTTTTCAGTGATTCGCAACAACGCTTTGCGCCGGATGCGATCCGACTGCTGGTCGCCAGGCTTGCATCCGACCCAGCAGTTGCGGCCGTCGGTGGCGCCCTGCAGCTCCCCGGTGATGGTCCTGGCGCTTCGGTCAGGTCGCCCGTCGAGTGGTATTGGTACATGGAGCGGCAGCTGCGCGCTGCAGAAGCACGGCTGCATTCCCCGGTCGGGCTCAGCGGGTCGATTTACGCGATGTGGCGTCGCGATTGGGAGCCAATGCCGGATCACCTGATCCTTGACGATGTCTGGCTTCCGATGCGGCTCGTGCTCGCCGGTCGTCGTGTGGCGTACGAACTCGCCGCGCACGCATGGGATGCTCGCAGCACCACGGTGGCTCAGGAAAAAGTGCGGAAGGTGCGCACATTGACGGGCAATTTTCAGCTGCTGGCGTGGTTGCCGGTCTTGCTGGTGCCAGGGCGCAATCCGATCTGGATGCAATTCATCAGTCACAAGGTGTTGCGACTGCTGACGCCCTGGTTGATCATTGCGGTGGGGATCGGCTGTGCTGGCGTGCTCTGGTCGCGCGTCCCGGAGGATGTCCTGCCGATGCTGCTCGTGGGCCTCCTGATCGGGTTCGTCGCGGTATTACTCATGCCTTCAAGCCGGGTGGCGACGATTCGAGCGGTGACATGGGGGTGGTCGCTCCAGGTGGCGGTCGTGGAAGCAACGGTGAACGGGCTGCGGGGACGGTGGAATGTCTGGCGTTGATCCGATCGCCGTTTTGCCACCGTCGCCGGATCCGCCGGTCACCGGCCTCTCCGATCCACAATCATCAGGGAGTGCCGCGCACAACCGGGCCATTGCAACCGGCGTGATGTGGCAGGGAGCGCTGCGCTGGGTGTCGCAGGTCCTGGCGTGGACAGCAACGGTTGTCATCGCGCGGCGTCTGTCTCCTGCCGACTACGGCATCGCTGGTACCGCTGGAGTGCTGGTTGGCATGCTCTCGCTTGTCACGGACGGCGGCCTCGCACGGGCCGTCGTCATGCGCCGAGAGCGTGACGAGGACGCGCTGGGGCAGATACATGGTGCGGCAATTCTCTCAGGCATTGCGCTTGCATTGCTGATGGTGCTGGGGGCGTATCCGATCTCGCGTTTCTACGCGGAGCCACGGTTGGCGCCGGTCATTGCTGCGCTGTCGGTGGTGCTGGTGCTCTCAGGTGCCAACGCGATTCCGCTTGCAGTGATGCAGCAAGGGCTGCAATTCAAGCGGCTCGCGGCCATAGACTTTGGTAAGGCCTTTGCTCAGGCCTCAACCGTCCTGATCTGCGCATTGCTCGGCTTCCGCTATTGGTCGCTGGCGATTGGCTTGGTGGTCGGCCACGTGGTTGCGCTCGTCTGGACGCGGCGTTGTGTGGTGTTGCGCGCGCGACGTCCCGATCGCCTCGCGATCGGCGCGACCGTCGAGTACGCAAAGCATCTCGTTGTCGGTGCGCTGGCGTGGTACGTGTACTCAAATGCCGACTTCGCGGTGGTTGGCCGCGTGGCCGGCTTGTCCGCGCTGGGCTACTACCAATTCGCATGGAACGTTGCCCAGTTGCCTGGGGAGAAGCTCGCGAACGTACTGCAGGCCGTCGTGCTTCCGTTCTTTGGATCCATCGGTGATGATGCGAAGGCTCTGAAGCACTATTTCCTCATCCTGTCAGAGTTGCTTGTCTCGGTAATGCTGCCGGTGCTCGTAGGATTCGCGCTGGTCAGTCCAATTGCGGTTCCGCTTATCTTTGGGGCAAAGTGGCTGGAATCAGTCCCCATCATGCAGGTGTTGGTCATTTGTGCCGCACTTGGGAGTGTATCGCTCCTGAGCCAGCATGTCCTTGGCGCCACGGGCCAGGCGGCGGTCGCTGCCCGCCTCAACCTCACAGCTCTGGTCGTCTTGCCCACGTGCTTCTTCATCGCAGCGAAGATCTCCGGTCCGTTTGCGGTTGCCTGCGTCTGGCTGCTTGCCCAACCGTTTCTTGTCGGGTATCCGCTGCTCAAGCTCCGCGGGACGATCGGACTTTCTGTTCGGGAATACCTGCGGAATCTTCTCGCTCCTGCCGCCTGCGCGGGTATCATGACTGCAGCCGTTGTTCTTCTGCAGCGAGCGCTCGGAGACGGCATGCTCCCGATCCTGCAGTTGGTGCTGTTGAGCCTGACCGGCGCCGTTGTCTATCTGCTGGCCTACTTCCTGTTGTTCAAGTCTCGGATCGATGCGATTCTGGCGGTGTGGCGCGATCGATGAGATTCCGCAGCGCACGACCGCCGAGCGGTAGCTGTGTTGCTTCCCTGCGAGCTTGCGCACCCGTGCCTCGCATGGACCGGCTGTCAGAGCACGGTTTGCTGCCGTGGCTCTAGACTACAGCGTCGTGATTCCCGCACGGAATGCGGCGAGCTTCGTGGCGTCAGCGCTGCAGTCGGTGCAGCGGCAGTCGCGTGCGCCACAGGAAGTGATCGTGGTTGATGACGGTTCGGACGATGAGACGGCCTTCGTCGCACGCGGCGCTGGCGCGCGCGTGATCTCGTTGCCGGATTCTGTTGGGCCCAGCGCATCACGCAACATCGCGGTCAGAGAGACGAGCTCGAGCATCATTGCGTTCCTCGATGCCGACGACGAGTGGCGACCGGACCACGCAGCCTTGGTCCTCGGCGCGCTCGTCTCACGAGACGTGGCGTTTGCGGGCAGTGACGCCGAGTGTTTTGGTGAAGGTACCGGTGTCGTCCGGACGTTCCTTCCAGAGCGCAACCCGGCGGATCTTCGCGACGCGTTCGTCGCGACGAATCCGGTGATTCAGTCCTCGGTGATGGTGCGGCGCGAGGCGTTTGACAATGCCGGCGGGTACGATGCCGGCTTGCGCCTGTCCGAAGACTACGAGCTGTGGACCCGTGTCGCGGAGCATGGCCTGTACGCGCACGTTGCAGAGTCGACTGTGCGACGGAGAATTCACGTCGCCCAGGCGTCGAAGCGCTTTCAGCCAGAGCTTGTCCGTGCCTGGTGGGAGGTTCGTCGCCGGGTCGTCGCGCGACGACTGACCGCGGCCAGCGCAGCTCAGCGGGAGCGCACGCTGGGCCTGCTCGAAGCGGCGTGCCAGACGGACATCGACTGGGCGATCTGGACGGGCGACGGGACGCTGCTTGCCATCGTCCGGGACGAGTTGCAAGCCGCGGAGCGCGCGTTGTCGCTCGAGGGCCGGCTGAGTGCGGTCGCCGGTCTCGACTCTGCCCCGCGTCGTCTTGCGCAGGACCTCAGGTGTGCGGGCAAGTCGCTGCTGCAGTCCGTACGCGGGTTGAGATAGATCGAGGTGTCATCACGGGGACTGCAAGCCATCGGGAACCCGACGCGCGCGGGCATCTGTCGCGTTGCCGCGAAGCGTGTTCCGCACGCCGAGTGTCGTCCGCTTCACCCTCAGCTGCGTGGATAGTCAGCCGATACCCCAGATTCGACGGGTCCTGCTCGTCGGTCCGTCGTTGCGCTACCTCGGTGGGCAGGCGGTGCAGGCCAGGCGACTGATGCAGGGCTTGCAGTCGGTCGATTCAGTGCGCGCGGCCTACCTTGAGGTGGATCCGGTTCTGCCGGCACCGTTCACATTGCTGCAGCGGATTCCGATTCTTCGCACGCTGGCAAACAGCGTCGCATACGTCTTCGCGCTGTTGCGAGCTGTGCCGGGTGTCGACACGATACACGTCTTCTCAGCCTCGTACTGGAGCTTCCTCATTGCCCCGACTCCGGCGTTGGTGATCGGGCGGCTGTTCGGCAAGCGGGTGATCCTCAACTACCATAGCGGCGAAGCCGACGATCACCTCACGCGCTGGGGGTGGCACGCCAAGCCCCTGCTGCGGCTCGCAGATCTCATCGTCGTGCCGTCTGCGTTTCTGGTTGACGTCTTTGCACGACACGGGTTGAAATCGGTGCCGATCGCCAATCATCTCGATGTCGACACGATGCTCATGCGCGAGCGTGCGGCGATGGTGCCGCGCTTCTTCAGCAACCGGAACTTCGAGTCCCACTACAACGTTCGCGCGGTGGTTGAGGCATTCGCGGCGGTACAAAGGTCCATGCCTCAGGCCGAGCTGGTGATAGCTGGCAACGGCTCCCTGCGCGGCGCTCTCGAGTCTCAGGTCACGTCGCTCGGTCTCCGAAACGTCACGTTCACGGGTGCTGTGCCGCCGGAGCGTATGCCAACGCTGTACGCTGGAGCGGACGTTTATGTCAATGCATCGCTCATCGACAACATGCCGTTGTCGCTGCTCGAGGCCTACGCGTCTGGCCTACCGGTCGTCACCTCGGATGCAGGCGGGATTCCATGGATTGCGGTGGATCAGGAGACCGCGCTCGTTGTTGCGGCCGGTGATGTTGCGGCCCTGGCTTCCGCAATGCTCTCGGTTGTGGAGCAGCCGAAGGAAGCCATGCAGCGTGCGGTCAGGGCGCGTGCGTTCGTCGTATCACGCTTCGCCTGGAATTCGGTTGCAGCGAAATGGGTGGAGGCGTATCGGGGCTCGGGACGGCCCCCCCTGCCGGCACAAGTACGGCAATGATTCACAAATTGCGTGGCCGGAGCCTCCGTGAGTTGAGCGATCGCCTCGCGCAGCTGGGTCTTGCGGCCGCAGAGCGCCACGGGTTGATGCCAGCGATGGACTTGCCGTCGGATCGGGCCACTGGCCTGCACACACCTTGGCCGGAGGTCGACCGCGAAACACTGCGTCGGACCCTGCCCGCGGCACAATACAACGCCATCGTCATCGTCGCGGACCGGCTGGTCGAGGGGACGTTTGCGCTGCTCGGACTTGCCTCGCTGTCATTCGGCGCACCCGTCGACTGGCAGCTCGATCCGCTCTCGGGACGCACGGCACCCATGCTGCATTGGAGCCGTGTGCCATACCTCGATCACACGCGCGTCGGCGACCACAAAGTCACGTGGGAGCTCAATCGGCATCAATGGCTGATCACACTCGGCCAGGCGTGGCTCCTGACGGGCGACGAGCGATATGCTGCGACGGCCGCGCGCCTTCTGCGCGAATGGCTCGACGCCAATCCGCCGAAGATGGGGATCAACTGGTGCAGCTCACTCGAGCTCGCATTCCGGGTCCAGTCGTGGATTCATGGTCTCCGGTTGTTCGCTGGATCACCGGCACTGACTGAACCGCTGCTCCGTGATCTCGTCGCATCGGCAGCACGGCAGATGGATCACGTCGCAAGGAACCTCTCCACCTGGTTCAGCCCGAATACACATCTCACTGGAGAAGCACTGGCGCTGCTCAGTGCCGGCTGCGCCTGGCCGGAACTGCCTCGCGCGTCCCACTGGCGCGAGCTCGGTTGGAAAACACTCTGCAATGAGTTGCCGAAGCAGGTACGGCCGGATGGGGTGTACTTCGAACAGAGCGCGTGGTACCAAGCCTACACGCTGGACTTCTACCTGCTGGCGCTGACCTGGGCCAGGCATGCAGGAATGACGATCCCCGCTGGGATGACGAACAGCATCAGGGCTGCGGCCCGCGCGTTGCGCGCGGTGACCCGGCCCGACGGAACGATCGCCCGCTTTGGGGATGACGATGGTGGGCACACGCTGCCATTCGCGCTGCTCGAGTTCGGTGACATGACCGACTCGCTGTGGCGGGCCGCCTGGCTCCTCGACGATGACTCGCTCCGCCCTCCGACCGAGACGGGCCGATCGACGCTCCTCTGGCTGGAAGGGGAGCAGGCCTTCGCCGCCACGGCAGCACCACCACAGGCAGCCCCACTGCGCGCGAGCACGGCGCTCCGCGACGGCGGATGGGTGACCCTCACGGAACCGGGGACGGACGCGGAGCGCGATCACTGGCTGATCCTCGACGCCGGCCCCCACGGTGCGCTCTCGCACGCCCACTCGCACGCCGACGCGCTGTCCATCGATCTCAGCGTACACGGTGTTCCGATTCTGGTTGATCCGGGCACTGGAGCATACGTTGGCGACCTCCGCCGACGCTACCGGAGCACGGCCGCCCACAATACGGTGACGGTCGACGGCGCCGACTCGTCTGAACAGGGAACGTCATTCAACTGGCGCTCGGCCGCTGACGCCCAGCTGGTGGGCTTCGGCTCGGTCGCGCGCGCCAGCTTCGTTTCGGCGTTTCACGACGGCTACCACCGCCTTGCCGATCCGGTACGGCACCATCGCACCATCCTACGATTCGACCGGCGCTACTGGATCATGCTCGATACCCTCGTCGCCGCCGCGACGCATGACCTGTCGCTGACGCTGCAGTGCGCAGCCGGAGCCGTGCTGGCGCAACGCACACCACAGGCGTTTGACGTGACGGTCGGTGACACGCGTGTGCGGCTCGCGATCGATCCAGCGCTGACCGGATCGATCGAGGCTCGCATGATCTCGCCGGCCTACGCGCTCGAGGTGCCGGCGCCGGCGCTCGTCGCCTCGGGCCGGAGTGCGGCGACCACGACGTTCTGCACGGCAATTGCGGCTGAGGACGAAGCGGGGGATGTGGCGGTACGCCGCCAGTCAAACAGTCTCTGGAGCGTGTCACACCGATCCGGTGAGGACCTGATCGCGGCCCCGATGGGCGCGTCGGTTGCACTCGGCCCGGCCAGCTTCGATGGCACCGTCGTTGCCGTGATGGGTGGCGATTCGCCAACCATGGTCGTGGCGGCTGGTGCCGGAACCCTGCATCTTGCTGGGCAGTCGTTCGGTCTTGGCCCCGACGATATCCGTGTCGCGGTCATCAGATCAGATGGTACCTGGGCGATGGAGTCCTGATCGATGTGTGGCATCTGCGGTATTGTGATCCCTGAACGTCTGCAGCGGCCGGTCGATGCGTCGCGGTTGACACGCATGCGTGACAGCCTCGTGCATCGCGGTCCCGATGGCGCCGGCCTGTTTGTCGATGGCCCGATCGGGCTTGGCCACCGTCGGCTGAGCATCGTCGACGTGGCCCACGGTGCGCAGCCAATGACGACCGACGACGGGCGCAGCACCATCGTCTACAATGGCGAAGTGTTCAATCATCCGCAGCTGATGAAGGAGCTTCAGGCCAGTGGTGTCGCGTATCACACGCACTGTGATACCGAGACGGTTCTGCACCTGTACGCGCGCCACGGCCGCGAGTTTGTGAAGCAGTGCCGCGGCATGTTCGCGATTGCGATCTGGGATCGTGCTGATCGCACGCTGACGCTGGCCCGGGATCGCTTCGGAGTCAAACCCCTGTATTACGTGCACGCCGCCGACGGGACGTTGTCCTTTGCGTCCGAGATCAAGGCGCTGCTCGCTGCGGGGGCGGTGACCGCCGAACTGCGAATGGCGTCATTCCCGGATTTCCTTGCCAATCATGCGCCGAGTGGAAACGACACCTTGTTTGCTGGTGTGAAGCGCTTGCCGCCGGGACACACGCTGGTCTGGCGGGACGGCGCCATCGAGATATCGCAGTACTGGGATCTCTCGTTCGTGCCCGACGCAGCGCTGGCACGCGCCACTGACGCGGATCTGGTCGCCGAGTACAGCGCACGATTCGAAGAAGCAGTCCGACTGCGGCTGATGGCTGATGTGCCGCTCGGCATGTTTCTCTCCGGCGGCATCGATTCCGCTGCGATCACTGCCGTGATGAGTGGCCTGGTCGATGGACCGATCAAGACCTTCTCGGTGGCCTTCGCCGAGCGCGAAGCCAATGAGCTTCGGTACGCCCGCATCGTCTCGGAGCGTTATCGCACGGATCACCATGAAATCGTCGTCACTCCCGAACAGTTCTGGGACGCGCTGCCGACGTTGATCTGGCACGAGGATGAGCCGATTGCCCACCCGAGTTCTGTCGCCTTGAACTTCGTGTCGCGCCTGGCCGGGGAGCATGTAAAGGTCGTGCTGACAGGCGAAGGCAGTGACGAAACGCTGGCCGGATACAATCGCTATCGCGTGACGGTGGCGAACATGCAGCTCGGCAGAGTGTGGGAGCAGCTGGTGCCGGGCGCCATGCGCCGAGCGTTGAGCTCGACGATCGGCGACGCAGGCAGTGCAGGTATTCGCGGCAAGCTGGCGCGTACATTCCTGGCACGACCGGCGAATCTCGACGCGATGTATTTCGACAACTTTGCCGTCTTTGCGCCGAACCGCCTCTCCGCGCTGCTGACGCCGGAAGCGCAGCAGCTGGTGGTCGGTGTCGATGCGTATCAGGCCTACCATGATGCGATTGCGCACAGCGACGCCCCGACGCTGCTGGGCCGCTTGCTGTATGCCGACACCAAGACGTATCTGCATGAACTGCTGATGAAGCAGGATCAGATGAGCATGGCGGCGTCGATCGAGAGCCGGGTGCCGTTCCTCGATCACCCTCTGGCGGAATTCGCTGCGCGGATGCCGGAGCGGATGAAGTTGCGCGGCCTCACGACCAAGTGGGTGCTGCGCCAGGCGATGAAGGACCGCCTCCCCGACGAGATCCTGTCGCGCAAGAAGATGGGCTTCCCGGTGCCGGTGGGCAGTTGGTTTCGTGGCAGTTGGCGACATCTGCTGGATGAGTTCGTGACGTCGGAGCGTGCACTGGCGCGCGGATTGTTCGAGCCGGACGTCGTGCGTCGCTTCGTGGCCGGACACGTCGCCGGCGAGAATCACACCGAACGTCTCTGGACACT
>JANNVN010000440.1:0-7156 GCA_031414435.1 Gemmatimonadaceae bacterium | reverse complement strand
CCACCGGCGGCGCCATGTCGCTTGATGCAAAGCCGATCGGCTCCGCCGGCACAACGCTGACGACGGTCGCGCTGGCATGGAGAGTTGCGGACACATTGATCGCGCAGGTCGACGCGCGCGGCACCGTCACCGGCCTGCGCGCAGGAACGACCAATCTCTTGCTCGACGCACCCGGCCTCGCGCAGACCGTGTGGCCGCTGACGGTCGCAGAGGCGCGCGTAACGCTGACAACGCCGACTTTTGCGCTGCAAACCGGAGTTCTCAGGCCCCTTACGGCACCTCTCCGGCTCAAGGATCAGCGCGAGTACGGCGTTGCTGCACGACCGCAGTGGACGTCCAGTGCGCCCGCAATCGCATCAGTGGATGGCAGCGGCACCATCAGCGCCCGCAGCCCTGGTCGAGCCACGATCACGGTCACCCAACAAGGCGCGGGTGCCGACTCGATGACAGTCTTCGTGACGGGTCGCGTCCTGATCGCGGGCACGATCGGTTCGTCGCATGGTCTTTGGCAGCTGCTGGGCGCCAACGACACGACGCCGGTGCCACTCGTGTCGCTGGACAGTGGCAGCATCACGCAGGCGACTTGGTCACCCGATCGCACGCGGATCGCTGCGACCCTCGAGGCCTCGGATCGCTCGCAGCCCTCCCGCGTCGTGGTGATGGACGCCGACGGAAAGAATCGCCGCGCGGTCAGCCCCGACCTGGTTTCCGCATCCGATCCGACGTGGACCCTCGATGGCAGCGCGCTGCTGATCGCAGTTCGTGACGCAAAGGCGAGTTCCATTCTTCGCATTCCGCTTGCCGAGGGCGCAGTCTCGACTCTCGTGGCGGTCAATGACGGCCGCGTGCGATACCCGGTGCCCAGCACAGACACCGGCGCGGTCATCGTGAGAATGGAGAAAGGAGGCGCGATCGATCTCGCTCGCATCCGCGCTGGCAGCCTGCAACTGCTGACGACGAGCAAGCCGCGGGAAGAATTCATTGCACGGCTGCGAGATGGACGGCTGCTCGTCGCCGTCGACTCCACGGCTCGCTCCCGACCGGGAACGTTGCAGTGGATCACACTGGCGCCGGATGGCATCGAGATCGCGACGCCAGTCCCGCTTCCGGCCGGACTCGTCGTGACCGACATCTCGGCCGGCTACGAGGATGGAACAGCGCTCGTGGTCGCGCGCGCGCGCACCTGGCCCGGGGTGACTGGTGCAGCGCTCGTGGTACTGCGCGTGCCGCTCGATGGCGGGACACCGACAGTGTTGCTCGTGCTGGCTGAGAAGGACGCGATTACTGTACGATCCGACTGACGGGCCGTGTCGACGGAGATGATTGCCGGACGATTTCGCCTGCATCGCCTGCTGGGCTCCGGTACGATGGGTCAGGTCTGGCTCGCCACCGATGAACGCCTGCTGCGTTCGGTCGCCGTCAAGGTGGTCATCCCGGAGGCGATGGACGCATCGCAGACGCAGCGGCTCGAGCGTGAGGCGCGCGCGGCAGCGGCGGTTCAGCACGCGAATGTCGTCCGGGTGTTCGACTATCTCGAGGATGGTGGTCGGACACTGATCGTCATGGAGTACGTCGAAGGTGAGACACTCGCCGATCGCATCACGCGGCTCGGAGCGCTTCCATTCGACGAGGCGGTCGAACTCGCCGCGCAGGTCTGCGACGGCCTCTCGGCAGCGCACCGACTGAACCTCGTACACCGTGATCTGAAGCCGGCGAACGTCATCATCACCGACGACGGCCTCGCCAAGATTCTCGACTTCGGCATCGCCAAGCGGACCGGGCACCTGGAAGCCACACTCACGCAGACGGGTGCGGTGCTTGGAACACCACAGTACATGGCACCCGAGCAGCTCGGCGGCGAAGAAATCGACGCCCGTGTGGACGTGCACGCTGCAGGGCTCTTGCTCTACGAGATGCTCTCCGCGCGCTCGGCGTTTGGGGGAGGCACGATCGCTCAGCTGATGTTTCAGCTGGTGAGCGAGCCGGCGGATCTCACGCTGCTCGAGCGCGCCGATGTCCCGGCCGACATCATCGCCATTGCCGAACGCGCATTGCAGAAGAACCGGGACGATCGCTGGCCTGATGCCAGGTCCATGGCTGAGGCGCTCCGGCTTGCACTCTACGGCGACGTCATTCGCTCGCGCCGTACGCCAACGCCAACTGCATTCCGTGCGGTCGCGAATGCGGCCGCACGCGCAACGCCCACCAGCCTCGAACCGCGCAGGCCAGTCGCGCTGCCGTCACTTCGCAATCGGTCGCTCGCGACGATGCTGCTCTGGATGCCGCCTCGCAGGGCACGCTTGACGGTTGCCGGGGTGACGGGCGTTGCGATCGTAGCCGCATTCTCGCTGAGTCGCATCGTGAGCGGTCTGGCTGAGCCAGCACCGGCCACACGTGGAGTGATGGACGCCCCTCCTGCAGCGGCACCTGCCGACACCAGGGTTGCCACAGCGCCATCTGATGTGACTCCGCCGAGGGAATCCGCCGCGTCGCCGGCTGCGACGGCAGAGAATCAGCTCCGGCTCGCATTCTCGGGTGCGGTGCAGTCGCGGTGGAAGCTGTTCTCACGGCCAGTTGCCGCCGAGCTGGGTGAGAAGATCACCGGATTGCGTGCGGATTTCGCCGTTCGTGTCGATCAATCGGGCCGGCTCACCGACGTCCGACCTGTGAGACTGTCCGGAGTCGCAACGTTCGACGACAACGCCGCGGGCGCGCTGCAGAACGTGGACCGCGTCCGCACCGGGAATGCACGGAGCACAACGGGATGGGGATTCCGCGTGCAGTTTCTGGGGAAGACAGTGCGGGTGAGACAGTAGGGGCCTGCAAGCGACGTTCGTTGAGCAGGGGCCGGCCAGCGAAGTATGGCTGGCCGCGTCGACAGTGCGATACCGCAAGACACGGCGGTGTGCGATTGCAAACCGGGCGCCGCATCCGGCTGCGTCTCGTCGCCGAGCGATTCCACGGTACTGGGCATCATCGAGGGCCGAGGCGTGCGAAAGTGGTCGGCCGTGGTCGTCTCAGCCAGTGACCGGCGCGCAACCGCCACGAACCCCTTCGATGGCCTCCGCGCGCGCCAGTCGAAACGCACAAGCGCAGCTGCTCGTGTGATTCCTGCACACGCCCACACTCTGACCGCACCGAACCATGAACGCCAGCCGCTGCGCCATTCGCCATGTACATCTGCACTTCCGTCGCGCTGTGACTTCCGTTGTGCTCCTCGTTTCCGGCCCCGCGCTGGCAGGGGCACAGGCGGCAACCTGCACCCTGACAGGTCCGACCGCCGTGCGAGGATTTGCCGCCGACGCGTGTCAGAAGGGCACGGACATCTTCGCCTTCGTGATGCCCCAGTTCGCGCAGGCACTGAGCGGCGGTGGTGCGATTCTTGGCACAGCCAACACGCTCGGTGGGCTCGGCAAGTTTTCGCTGAATGTTCGCGTCAGCGCCGTCGAGGGGCGGGTGCCGGACATCGATGCACTGCGGCTCAGCGCGACCGGCGCGCAGCCGTCACAGCTCGCGACTCTCGCTTCGCCTGTGCCGGCGCCTGCCGTGGACGTTGGCGTCGGAATCTTCAAAGGGTTCCGCGCCGGCCTCACACGGGTATTCTCGCTCGACGGCATGGTCAATGTTGCGTATCTGCCTGACGTCGATGTCGAAGAGCTGAAGCTGGTCGTCCCTGGTGAGCGCCTGAAGCTCGGCTACGGTGGGCGGCTTGGCCTGACGCGCGATGCCAAGCTGGTGCCAGCGATTTCAGCCAGCTACATCCGGCGCGAGCTGCCGACGTCGGATATCACGGCGGATTTCGAGGGCGGCACGGGTGGAACGGACCGGATCGCGCTGTCGGGGTTCAGCGTAACGACGGAGGCGATCCGGGTGTCGATCTCGAAGAAGCTGGGGTTCCTGGAGATCGGTGGTGGGGTTGGTCGTGACACATATGAGACACAACTCAACATCAGTGCGACGATTGACGAGGGTGGGAACACCGGGACCGCATCGACGACGTTTGCGCAGCAGCTGAAGCGGGACATCGTGTATGTGTCGGCGGCGTTCAACCTGCCGTTGCTGAAGCTGGCGGCGGAGGTTGGGCAGGCGACGGGGGGGGCGGCGGTGCGGACGGTGAATTCGTTTGTGGATGGGGGTGAGGGGAAGGCGCGGCGGTTTGCTAGTGCGGGGGTTAGGGTGAGTTTTTAAGCGCGCCTGCCAAGGACCAACATTCCTGATGCGGCGTGCAGACTGTCGCGCAGCGTCAGAGGGGTCTTGGGTTTCGAATGGTTGGCAAGTGGCTTCTGTAGCAGAACTTGAGAGGACGCCTCTCCCGGCATCGGTTCGGATCGACGCCCTCGCCAAGCGGCGAAGGCGCAGGCAGCCGCGATATGGCGGCGCGCGCCAACCGTCGTCAGGCTCTGATCAAGTGGCGAATCACCTCAAAAGACGCGCCGCGCAGGTTCGGCGATGAAGAACCAATCTCCAACCCGCCGAAGACCTTAGCGCGTCAGAAAGATCGTCGTCGAACCGCAGACCGGTCCGGCGGTGGCCGCGGTGCAGGCGTAGAGAGTACGCGGCCCGAGCGCAGTAGTGTCCACGACTCCCGGTGTGTAGCGCACCTCGACGCGCCCGAGCGAATCGCTGAGCGTCGGGGTGCTGAAGACACCGCGGCGTCCGATAGGCAGAGAATCAGAGTCAGAGAACGTCACGATCGCGCCCGGCGAGACAAAGCCTATCGTGCGCCGTAGGGTTGCAATAATAGTGAGCTGACCTGCCGGTGCGCCGGTGATAACGAAGGAGTCTCGCGGCTGCAGGAGCAAGACATCAGGGAGCGCAGGTCGGACCACAATGGTATCCGACCGGTTTACGCTGCCGGCGGCGCTGCTGATGTGTACAGTCTCGCCGATCCGGGGGGAGCGGAACCGAACGCTCACCTCTTCCTTGTCGCCAAGCGCGAGCGACAACGTGCCCTTTCCGGTCGACACGAAGACGCCTGCCGATGCCGAGAGCTGCACGACTCTCGTCGGCGACACCGCGCTGTGGTATGTGACTGTGATCGGAATCTCAGACACGCCATCGGCCACAAGTTCCCCGCCCGGAGTCACACGAAGCGTCTCGGTGGTCGACAACGATTTGTCATCGATACCATTCACGAATGGATTCGTACCACACGCGACACAGAGCGTGCCGAGGGTCACGAGCCTCGCGAGCCGGCGGAGATGGTCATACTGGAGCTTGGAGTTACGATTGACCACGGTCTGCTGCTCCCGTTGGAGAAGAGCGCTACTCGGTATCGTTGCACAGCCGGAACGGAGTTCCGGCGCCCACTGCTCGTGTGGCTGGCCAATGGTGCAATACTCGCCATGCTTGTGCAAGGACAACATTGGTTACACATTGGCCGTTCCGGGCACAGCCGGCTCGGCGGATGACTACTGCAGTCAAGGATCTCACACCGGGGAACCGCCGTGGCGACCGTTTCGATCTCTCACAATGGCGGCGTCTCTGGCACGATCGGATTGCATCTCAGGGCAGCCGCCCGGCGGGCTGCAGTTGTGCTTGCTAGCGTAGTGCTCGGCGGTCCGTTGGCGTTCGCGCAGTGCCCCACTATCAGCGCTCCGTCTCCCGGTGGTGCGTGGCAGCATACGATCGAGGGATCAGCGATTCGTGACCGGAATGGAAAGTTCCTGACGCCTCAGCAGACGCAATATGGGTTGCGACAGGCGGTCCGAGTGGTGGTCGCGAACGTCAATCCATTTCGCGATCAGGTCCAGGTACGCCAATCTGCCACACAGGTAACTGAGCCAGCTGTGGCAGCGTTCATCAAGCTGGCGTTCGGTTTAGAGATTCCGCCTGCTGGCGCGGCCATATCTCAGTTAGCGCTGAGTGACGTAACAGCTGCCAAGACCACGGCTATGTTGTTTCAGAGGGCACCGGGAAAAGCGGCAGCGGCTTCACCGAACGTCTGCGCTTCGGTGAGCACTCTACTCCTCAAGATGGTCCCGAGGCTAGAAGCCTATCTGGACAAGAATGATGTACTTATCACTTCGGTCAATCGTACGGGGAGGCTACTGAAAGCTCTTCACAATGCCACGGCTGACGATGAGAAACTCCTCGTTGACGCGACGTCGACGACCGACATCATTGTGTGTGCCGCTTGCCGCATCCGCGATAAGCTCTCTTCGGAGCTTCCAAAGGCCACCGCCATCCTGGATTCGGCCGCCGTCGTGTCCGGAGGCCTCGAACGTGATCTCGTCACACTCGCCAAAGACGCGGCCGAGTTACTTGGGCAAGCAGCAGAATGCAGCGATCTCGCGATCGTGGCTGAGGTAAGGAAGCTCTTCACGAAAGTCGACCTCGCACGATGGAGTGTGCGCACGTCTAGTGCTGCGATCGAATCGCATAAGGCTGCGATCGGCTCAGCACTGAAGCACAGCGACCAGATTGCAGCAATACTCAGCCGTCCAGAACACTTCTTTGCTACTGCCATCGTCGGCCCATTCGACAACAGCGTCAAAGCCACCTTGTACCTCGTGCATCGCGCCGTAGGCTCCGAGGGCGAATGGACCGAGCTCGATCGCCAAACACTCATTTTTGGAGCTCCGCGGACCTTCACCCTCGGATTCGGCGCAGCATGGAGCGGAATCGCGAGCCGAACCTACGGCATCCAGACGCAGTTGCGAGCACCAACAGCGCAGGTGGGGGCCGACACGATCCTCTCGCGCGTAGCGATCGAGGAGGAGTCCCGTGGCCGCATGACTCCGATGCTGACGCTCGATGCACGGCTCGGACGCGGATGGGATATGCTCGGCGGTGTCTCGTACCGTGTCGCTGGATCAACCTTCGCACTCGAAAATCTGGAGTACGTGCTGGCACCTGGCTATGAAATCGTCAAAGACAAAGTCCTTCTGGGCGTCGGTGCGCTGATCGGCCGACAGCGACGTCTTGGCGACGGCGTGTCTCTTGGCATGATCGTTTCAGGCGGTACTACGAGGGTATCTACACAGAGCCGAACGGCCGTCGCGGCGACCGCGCTCTGGACTTGACCCCTAAAAACGGACACGGAGTTTACGCGGCTCGTGCCATCTGACCGAGCTGCCGTTCGTACTGCATCGGGCTCACGTAGCCGAGGGCTGAGTGGCGCCGTGTCGGATTGTACCAGTCGTCGATGAAGTCA
>JANNVN010000439.1:0-1636 GCA_031414435.1 Gemmatimonadaceae bacterium | reverse complement strand
CGACAGCGCCGTGCTCGTGACCACCGAAGCGTTTCATTGGGCGGCGCAGGCGTTCCGGCGCGACTCGGCTCACGCATCGGGTCCGGCGTGGACGGTCGCCCGGCAACTCGATGCGCAGTGCCTGGCGGGCTATCCCGCCGTCGCAACGAAGTAGGCTTTGCGCGGGGCGCGGCGTCGGGCCTGAACAGCCGGGCACAGAGGCGACGGATCAAACCGGCTAGATGGGTGACACCCGGTGAGTGGGAGTACCGTTGATGCGGTCACCGAGCAGCAGCACGCATTTTCGTTACCCGAAGCCGAGGGACTCTCAATGCGCACACCGTTGGTAACCTCACTGGCGCTCGGTGTCGCCGTAGCGTGCAGCACGCCGACATCCGTCTGCGGTTGCTCACCTGCGCTGACTGTCGCGATCGTTTTCGGCAGAGTCTCGACTTCAGGTGATACGCCACTGCGCGGAGCGTTGATCAGGGTGAACCGTACCGTTGGCGCGTGTCCGAGGCGAGGTGAAGCACTCGACGGGGGCTTCGGCGAAGCGCAATCAGACTCCACCGGTCAGTACCGAATTTTTGTCGCCGCAGGCGCCGATACGGTCTGTGTGCAGGCGATCGCGCTTCGGTCTGCGAGTGGGAGGACGGACTCGTTGGTCTCGTCGGCCACGACCCTTGCACTCAGGATTGGCCCGCCGTTGGACAGTGCTCGCTCCGATTTCTTTTTCCGATAAGTTGCGTCGGTGCGGCGCGTGGACTGAGACGCGTTGCCGCTGACATTGCAACCGCCCATTGTGCCGCAGTGTCACCGTTAGTGCGGTCGCGTTGCAACTGAACTCAGTTTCGTCAGCCGGACCAAATGTTACGGCCGTCCACCGAAGATCCCGCTGATGCGCTGACCGGAGCTCCTCACGTGCGCTATTCCATCGTTCGCGCTACCCCTTGCTTCGCCGCGCTCCTTCTTGTGTTTGGCTGTGCATCGACCCCGTACCGCACGGTCGCTCGACGCATCACGCCTCCGCAGTGGGACACCGTCGTCGAATGTGTCACGATGGCGGCGCGAGCGAGCGGGAAAGAGGTCTTCGTAACGGATTTTTGGTTGAGTGTCCCCACGTATGTGAAGCGCCAATGGGGCATTGAGGACATCCAGTTTATCTGGGGTCCGAAGAAGTCCTCGGCATTCGTCGTGCATTCGAGGATTGTGGCGCGCGACACCCGGGCCGGCAATACCGAGCCGATGGAGGGCCCCTCGCAGGAGACGCGGCGCCTGCGCCAGCAGCTCGACCAACAGTGCCTACAGTCATATCCTGTAGCCGACACGACCAACGGCATTTAGTGCGGTGCGCGGGTTTGTGGCGAGTGTCCCAGCATCTCCTGACACACGGTCGCGCAACTGCGCCGACCAACGCGGTATGCCGCTGACACGGCGCTGGCGTAGGTTGATCAGGCGGATCTTCAGTGCGGCTGCCGTGGAGCAGAACCAGTTTCGTCAGCAGGCTATTCAATGGTGACTAGGCTCCGCGCGATTCGCGCTGACATCACGACGCTCGCCGTTGACGCCATCGTCAATGCTGCAAACTCGTCGCTGCTCGGGGGCGGTGGCGTCGATGGCGCCGTTCATCGTGCGGCCGGCCCCGACCTCGTGCAGG
>JANNVN010000438.1:0-5046 GCA_031414435.1 Gemmatimonadaceae bacterium | reverse complement strand
CCGTCGCCGAGCTGGCCGTTGCTGTTGCTTCCCCAGCAGTACGCCGCCCCCGCAGTCGTCAGGCCGCAAGTATGATTCAAGCCGGCCGTCAGCGTCGTGAACGCCTGCCCCCCGCTCACCACAGTCGGCGCGAGGCGCTGTTCCGTCGTACCGTCGCCGAGCTGGCCGGTGCCATTAAAGCCCCAGCAGTAGGCCGCCCCCACACTCGTCAGGCCGCAGGTGTGAGATTGACCTACCACCAGAGTCGTGAACGCCCGCCCGCCGCTCACGAGCGTCGGCGCGAGGTGGTTCGTGGTGGTGCCGTCGCCGAGCTGGCCGCTGCCGTTTACGCCCCAGCAGTACGCCGACCCGGCACTCGTCAGGCCGCAGGAATGCTCCAGACCGGCAGTGAGCGCCGTGTAGGTCTGCCCCCCGCTCACCACAGTCGGCGCGAGGCGCTGTCCCGTCGTACCGTCGCCGAGCTGGCCGTTGCTGTTGCTTCCCCAGCAGTACGCCGCCCCCACACTCGTCAGGCCGCAGGTGTGACTGCCGCCGGCCGTCAGTGTCGTGAACGCCTGCCCCCCGCTCACCACCGTCGGCGCGAGGCGCTGCGTGGTGGTGCCATCGCCGAGCTGGCCGCCGAAGTTGGCACCCCAGCATGACCCAGACCCCACACTCGTCAGGGCACAGGTGTGTCCGTTTCCAGCCGTAAGAGTCACGAACGTGAGCCCCCCGCTCACACGCGTCGGCGCGAGGCGCTCCGTGCTGGTGCCGTCGCCTACTTGGCCGTCAACGTTCGCTCCCCAGCAGTACGCCGACCCCGCACTCGTCAGGCCGCAGTTGTGATTCCCGCCAGCCGTCAGAGTGGTGTACGCCTGCCCCCCGCTGACCACCGTTGGTTCGAGGCGCTGCGTTTGGGTGCCGTCACCGAGTTGGCCTTCGTCGTTGAAACCCCAGCAGGACGCCGCCCCAGAGCTCATCAAGCCGCAAGAGTGAGCACCGCCAGCCGTCAGCATCGTGAATGCCTGCCCCCCTCCCACCAGCGTCGGGGCGAGACGCGTCGTCGTGCTGCCGTCGCCGAGCTGGCCGTTGCGGTTGAATCCCCAGCAGTACGCCGTCCCCGCACTCGTCAGGCCGCACGTATGATTCCCGCCAGCCGTAAGCGTGGCGAAGACCACCCCCCCGCTCACGACCGTCGGCGTGAGGCGCCGTGTTTGGGTGCCATCACCGAGCCGGCCACTGCCGCCGGTTCCCCAGCAGTATGCCGTCCCTGCACTCGTCACGCCGCAGGTATGTCCGTTTCCAGCCGTTAAAGTTACGAACGTCAGCCCGCCGCTCACAAGCGTCGGCGCGAGGCGCTGCGTTTGGGTGCCGTCACCGAGCTGGCCATTGCTGTTTCCTCCCCAGCAATACGCCACGCCCGCGCTGGTCAACCCGCACGTGTGGCCCCCACCGGCGACAATCGAGAGTGGTACCAGCTCCGGTGACGGCGGCGTGCAGGCTAGGCTCACGTCCGCGAGCGTCATCGTCCCCCCGTTCGCCACGGCGCGGACGACCTCCGGCGTGGCGCAGTCCGCCGGCACCCCGCCGGTGAAGGCGACTTCCACGGGCCCGGTTGGCACGCCCGCAATCGCGAACTGCCCGAGTGTGTTCGTCGTGGCACTGAGGCCGGACGGGCTCACCTGCACCTGCACGCCTGCGATCCCGCCACGGCCTGGCGCCGACACGACACCGTTCAGTGTCACCAACGCCGGCGCCGCCAGCTGCTCCCCAATTGTCCAGCCGCTGTACCACGGAATCGTGCCCGTGACCACGGCGCCAAGGTACGTCACGGCCTCGAGAATGCCGGTGACCGGAGGTGCCACGCCGCTCGCCTGCGCGATCACGCTCCCCTGCCGCGCGCGCAGATCCGGCAGCACCACGTCGAGGGCGCTCTGCAGTTGTGTCGTGGCGGCGGCGCCGGTCACGGTCGTCCCAGTGGCCAGCAGGGTGGCCTCGGCGCTCGGGGCGCACTCCGCCGGATCGGCGTCCGGATCCGCCACGGTCGCGGGAGCGGTCAGGCCCGCGCCCTGCACTCGGAGCGCGCCGCTCGTCGCCTGCGTGCAGGTCGCCGCATCGTCCACGTCCACCGCAATTGCCGGTTCGATCAGCAGCACATTGTACAGCTGGCCCGCGGCCCCGCGATCAAAGCGCAGTGCGGCCGGCGCCGCACTCGCATAGGGATTCCCCGCCGCACTCGGCGGCGCCACGATGGTCAGGTTCGCCAGCGTCGGCGCGGAGCGCGGCGTCGCGTTCTGGTTGCCGCCGTCGCCCTGCGCGTTCCGGCCGAGCAGGCCACCCGCGTAGCCCGTCGCGTCCTGCTGGATCACCACGTACTGCGCCTGGCCCGTCCAGCCGCCGCTGTAGACCATTCCGTACTGCGCATTGGTCGTCAGCGCGAGATTCCGGAGCGGCACCGTACCACCGACGACTTCGAGGCCGTGCCCCGTGCTGCGATGCACCTGCACGTCCCGCACGACGGTCTTGCTGCCGACGCCGAACAAGCGCAGGCCATGCGTCGCGTACTGCACGCGCAAGTATTGGATCACGCCGCTCGAGTCGTCGGCCGTGCAGCCGCCGTACAGCGCGCCATTCAGCGTCGATTCCCGGCATCCGCCCGCACCGCCGCGCCCACCCGCGGGGCTGGTGAGCGCGCCGTGATTGATCGGCGCGTGGCCCAGCACCACCAAGCCGTCCCAGCAGCCTGGCGTGCTGGCGTTACTCGGGCAGGTCAGCACCACTGGCTCCGTCAGCGTGCCGGTCACGTTGAGTCGCCCGTTCCGCTCCACGACGATGCTCGCGCCCGCGGCGGCTTCGACCGTGACGCCCGCCTCGATGTCCAGCGCGGCCCCGTCAGGGACCAGCAGCGGGCCGCGCAGCGCGACCCGACTCCCAGCCCGCCAGACCATCTGGCCCGACACGACGGTCACGGTACCGGGAACGCCGACCGACACGGTCGCACGCGCGCGCGGCGCACTCGGGGAGAACGGTGACGGCGACATTCCGAACAGCGCCGACGAGAGCACCACGAGGCGGGCGAGCGCGAGCATGGGATGCGCGGATTGTGCGTGAGACAGCACCAATTGCGGTGACTGCCTGACATTCCACGGACAGCGTCTCAGTCACTGGCTCAACAGCGTCACCGCTCGGTCACAGTCCTGACACGCCGCGCCGGAGGCGTGGTCCGTCTCGTTTCCCGCCGAACGCGTCGCCAGGGACGCGCGGTGGGCGTCTGCCGGATGACCGTCCAGACGACACGTGCGCGACGTGCGCCGCAGCGAATCACATCCGCTAAACCAAACGACCGCCAGCGCCTCTTCGGCACCGACGGTCGCTCAGCTATTGCCCCTCCTGGGCTCGAACCAGGACTCTTCTGATCCAGAATCAGACATGTTGCCAGTTACACCAAGGGGCACCACAACCCGACCGCCTCGCGGCCGCCGGATACCAGAAAACTACGTCTCACGGCACCTCCCTTCAAGGGGACACACCCACGCGAACACGTTCCCCGAGCGCGCCATCGGCGATTCACCCGGGACGGCTACCTTCCGCAAGTGATCCCCCGCCTCAGACCCACCCGACTCGCCGCGCTCCTGCTCCTCGGCGCTCCGCTCGCCACCTCCTGCCGGCCGGGATGGGATGCCTTCGGCGCAACACCCACACAGGCGCAGGCCAACGGCGTGGCCTTCGCCGAAGCCCTCCATCGCCGCTACCTGGGTGTGGAGCGCACCCCGTTCTACGCCGCAGCCCGCGCGAAAATCGGGAAACGCGCACTCTCGCCGTCGGTGATCTTTGACGACACGACCACTTGGACCTCCCGACCCGACGCCAAGACACGCGTGCTGATGGCGGAAGGCGTCTCGATGCCGGATGCCCGCTACCGATTCTCACCGCGCGAGAGTGCGCCGTTCCCCGATCGCCTCGCCGATGCACGACACCTCACGCAGCTCACGCGGCTGACAAAAGAGGGCGAATACGAGTGGCGCACCTCGGTCGACTTCGCCCTTGGCAGCGTCACGCCGAACGACTGGGGCGCCGGCATGCGCGCACTGCTCGGCAGCGCAGAAGGGCGCAGTGATGCCGATCTGCGTGCCGACGTGCGCAGCACACTGCCGAAGACCACCGCGGCGCTCGGCCGCATGTTCTCGCTCGACACCCTGCACGCGCAACGCCTGGGAGATGGGAGCACCGCACTGACGATCACGACGAAAGTGCACCCCGAGTGGCTCAAGGCGGGTTTTCCGCTCTACGCGGAGTTCGTGGCGAAGTATGTGTCACCCTCGGCCTACCACATCGTGTTGCGCGACGCGCGTGGGATGCGCTGGCTAGACGCGACGGCCGGCGATCGCGGATTCACCTTGCGGTTGCGGGTGCTGAATGGCGGGCTCGTTCCACTCGATGGCGCGGCACAGCCAATGCCGGACACCTTGCGGGTGACGATGGACGCGAGCACGAAGTTCTCGATCTTCACGATCGGCATGCGCGGCATGCAGGGATCGCTGGTTTTCCTCCGCGCACCAACTGAGCGGGGCTGGGCGTTCCGGTTCGATCACGCGCCCGATTGGCAGCTGCCGCTGTTCGCGGCGTCGATGCTGAAGTCGCCACTGCGACGCCCCTTCGAACAGGGCGGTGTGGTCGGCAAGGTGAGCTTTCGCACGGGCGCCGGCGGCCAGACGTACATCACGCGCGACTTCCGTTTCGCGGTGCAGGAATCGGCCATCATCCGATTTTTCGGCGGGCTGAGTGGATCAGCATTCAGCGAGTTCGATGGTCCGGCCGAACGAGAGGAAAACCGCTTCAACGCCGAGCTCTTTCAGGCGATGCGTGATGATCTGCGCACGCTTCGATACGGACTCACCGCGCCGTGACGTCGGCAACGAATCGCCGGAAAACGACGAGGGGCGACAAATCCATTGGATTCATCGCCCCTGCAATCAGCTGGGCCACGCTCGCTGTCATTGGAACTCTCCGTCCTACCGAACAGCGGCGGGCATTGCTCTGGCAATCACACAATGGAGCTGAGGGGAA
>JANNVN010000437.1:0-6511 GCA_031414435.1 Gemmatimonadaceae bacterium | reverse complement strand
GGGATCGGTAGCTGCGTTGCGGTTGTGCGGGCGGGGAAGTAGGCTGGCCGGATGAGCGCACCGCCGACCGCCCCAGGACTCCAACGCCGCCTCGGCCTGTGGAGCTCCGTCGCCGTCCTGATCGGAATCACCATCGGGTCGGGAATCTTCCGTTCACCTGCCGGCATCGCCGCCAAGCTGCCCGGGCCTCTTCCGCTGATGGCCGTCTGGGTCGCCGGGGGCATCGTGGCGCTCTGCGGCGCGCTCAGTCTGGCCGAGATTGCCAGCGTCTACCCTAAGACCGGCGGGATCTATGCCTACCTCCGGGAGTGCTGGGGGCGGATGCCCGCGTTTCTCTTCGGCTGGGCGGAGTTCATCATCATCCGCGCAGCCGCCATCGGCGCGATTTCGCTGACCTTCGCCGAGTATTCGCTGCGGGTCGCGGGGTTCGACGCGTCGGTCGCGCCGTACAGCGATTGGTCCCATTGGCTGGCAGCGCTGGCGATCATCGTCACCAGCGCCTTCAACATCGTCGGCGTCCGCTGGGGGTCGCTGATTCAGAACATCACCACCATCGCCAAGTACGCGGGCCTGCTCTTCATCGCGGTGATGGCGATCGCGATCGGTCTGCCGAAGACCGGGGGACACTTCACCCCCGCAGTACCGGCCGGCAGCTTCTCGTTCGGTGCTTTCGGACTGGCACTTGTCAGCGTGCTCTGGGCCTTCGACGGATGGGCCGATGTGAGCTTCGTCGGCGGCGAGATCAAGGATCCGCAGAAGAATCTGCCTCGGGCACTGCTGATCGGGACGACCGCCGTCATCGCGATCTATCTGCTGGCCAACATGGCGTACCTGATCGTGTTCCCGGTGGAGCAGATCGCCAAGTCGACGCTGGTCGCCGCCGACGTCGCACAGTACCTCGTCGGTGGCTGGGGCGTGACGATGGTGGGTCTCACCGTCATGCTCTCCACCTTCGGATCGCTGAACGGGACCATGCTGGCCTCACCGCGCATCTTCTTTGCCATGGCGGACGACGGCCTCTTCTTCAAGCAGGTGGCGAAGGTGCATCCGAAGTACGAGACCCCATGGGTCGCGATCGGCCTCAGTTGCGCACTGGGCGTGGGTTTCGTGTTGCTGCGGACCTTCGAGCAACTGGCCGATGCGTTCGTGACGGCCATCGTGCCGTTCTACATGCTGGCGATCGCCGGTATCTTCGTTTTACGGCGTCGGAAGGACTACGCACCGGCCTTCCGGACGCCGCTCTATCCGATCGCGCCGATTGTCTTCCTGCTGTCGACCACCTTCCTGATCGTCACATCGCTGGTCGACGAAACCACACGCTGGCCGGCGCTGGCTGTCTTTGGCGCGATCCTGGCCGGGATTCCGGTGTACCTGTTCGCATTCCGCAAGCGAGCGGGCGGCGCCTCGGACTAGCTCGACGCTGGGCGCTGTTCCGGACCGCACCGCAGAAATGCGGTGACGCATCGCTGACGGCCGATTGTAGATCTGCAGCCAGGTCCTGCGGCCCAGGATCCAGCGGAGCGAAGTGACGGGTACGATACGCAACCGGGCGGGTCCAGTTGATGGACCCGCCCGGCGTGTTTTCAGTCCCACAGCAGTCTACTTCTTCGCGACCGTCTCTTCCTTGAGCAGCCTCTTGGCGATGAAGAACACGAAGTAGGCGACCACGATGAACTTGATGAGCGCGGCCAAGACAACACCGACCTGAAATTGCCCTATGACCAGCTTCTGCCAATCACCGCTCGGCAGGAGCATGCCGACGACTGGCATGAGCAGTCCGTCAACGATCGCCGTCACGAGTTCGCCGGCCTTGCTGCCGATGATGACGCCGAGTGCCAGGCCGATGACACCGTACTCCTTGAGAAACGCCTTGAATTCGCCCACGGTCACCTCTTTGGTGAGGAAGTCTGCCACCCAGCCCGCGCGCCACAATCTGGGGAGTAACCGGCGAAGAGCGCCATGACTGGAGCTCCGGGAGAACTGCCGGGCTGGTTGGGATATTCTAATGGAGGTCTCGCGTAACGGAAGCACTTGTTCCAGCAGGCTCCAGCTGAGTTCGCCGTGCGGCGGAACGAGCTCTAGAATACCGAGAACTTCAGGTATTTCCGCGGGTCCCGCTTGAAGTCCGCCGTCACGCTGTCGAGCCGCGTGACGAGGCGACGCACGTCGTTGTAGAGCAGCGTATCGGTCAGCAGCTTGCCCGCGGTTCCCTCGCCACGCTCCAATCGGCCCATCGTGGCATTCAGCGATTGGATCGTGTGCCGCAGGGAGTCGGTCAGTGCCGCGACATTCGCGGTGGCCCGGCCGGCGTTGCGCGTCAGGCTGTCGACGCGCATCGAATCGAGTGCACTGGTCGTGCGCTCGAGCGTCTTCAGCGACCGATTCACACTCGTCATGGCGAGTGTGAGCTGGGCGTTCTGTGCGAGGATCACTGCGTTCAGCTGTTTGGTGAGCGCGCTGGTACTCCGCAGGATCTCGCGGATGTCATCGACCCCGCCGCTGTCGGCCAGTTGACGCCGCAGTGGCAACGTGATGCCGCGGACGTCCCGCGCGATCGAGTCGCCGGTGGCGATGATGTCATCCGTCGTCGCGCCACTCTTGCTCACGATCACGCTGTCGCCTTCGGGGATGAACTCCGTGACGCCGACGATCGGTTCGATCGCGATCGCGCGATCGCCGAAGAAGCCGACCGCAATCGACTGGGCCGTGCTTCCCTTTGGTACCTGAAAGCCCTTCGACATCCGAAGAGTGACGACGACCGTGCCCTTCGGATCATACTCCACGTGGGCGATCGAACCCGCGGTGACGCCTGCGAGCATGACCGGCTGGCCGGGCTTGAGTCCCGCGCCCCAAGGGAATCGGGCGTAGAGCGGGTAACCCTTGCCCAAGCTGCCGCGGACCAGCCAGATCGAGCCGAAGATCGCGATGGCGCCACCGAGGAGCAGCATCAATCCGACGAGAATTTCGTTAGTGCGCTTCATGCCTGAATGAATGGTGCGAGGAGCGCCGCGATGATGGCATCGTAGACGAGAATGGCAACCGACGTGATCACGACCGCTTTGGCTGTGGAGCGACCAACACCCTCGGCGCCAGATCCGCTGACGTAGCCTTCATAGGTGCAGACGAGGGCGATGGCGGCCCCGAAGCCGATCGACTTGATCACGCTGTACCAGAGCTGGAACGGAATGAACGCCAGCTGCAGGCCGGCCTTGTAGTCGAGCGGGGTTACGTCCGTGGCCATGATGAGCGTGACGAAAGCCGCGACGATTGCCATGAAGTTCGCGACCAGCACCAGCACCGGCACCATGATCAGGGCGGCGATCAAGCGCGGAACGGCGAGGAATGCCACCGGATCGAAGGCCAGGGTCTCGAGAGCGTCGATCTGTTCGGTGACGCGCATGGTCCCGATTTCGGCGGTCATCTTGGCGCCCACCCGACCGGCGAGCACGAGCGCCGTCAGCAGGGGACCAAGTTCGAGGACGATCGACTGCCGCACGATCAGGCCGATGACGCTCAGCTGGACGCCTGGAAAGAGCTGATAGCGTGTCTGGAACGCTGAAACAGCGCCAAGGAACGAGGCCACGATCACCACCAGTGGCAACGAGTCGACGCCAATACCACGCATCTGCTTCACGACTTCCGGCGCCCAGGTGCGGACTTCGCGGAAGCCGCGTCCGATGTCGCCCATGAACTGGGCAAATCGGCCGGTGTGTGCCAACTGTTCGACCGCGAGGCGCCCGAGGGCCCGGACCAGGCGGACCGGCAGAATGTCGACGACCGCGTCGGCGGTCCGAATTGGCGCCGGGACGTGTGATCCCCCGGTCATGTGCGCACCCGGAACAGCAGAACCGCGCCCACGACGCCGAAAATCAGACTGGGGACCCAGGCGGCCAGATCAGGCGAAATCAGTCCCTTGCCGCCAAAGCCGCGCATCAGGTTTACCATGACGAGGAATACCACAGTGGTCAGCAGGCTGACCCCGATGCCCCACGCCGCCCCGCCGCGCTGCGTACTGGTTGCCAGAGGCGCAGCAAAGAGCAGGATGATGACGCAGGTCACCGGAATCGCGAGCTTCAGCATGCGCTCGACCCGTAGCGGATTCACATCCGTGCCGGATCGCTGCAACGCCCGAATGTAGCGCCCCAGCTCGCCCCAGCCCATGTCAGCTGGCGCCTTGGTGGCCGCATTGAGTTCCAGCGGGCGTTCGACGAACGCCCGGTCGAGCAGCGAGTCATACGAGAAGACCACGTCCACCGTTGCATTCGGCACCACATGCAGGTGCCCCTTCACGAGCATCCACTGTGAGTTCTTCCGATAGAACGCCTGTTCGGAGATGCTGTAGGTCGTCGGCAGGGCGGGGCCGGTTCCGAGGCGTTCCATCTCGATATTCTCGATCATGTTTCGCGAGGCGTGCAACGCGCCGACCTTGTAGGTGCGTCCTTCGCCGGTGGCGTACGCGAAGTTGTAGCGTTCGCCAGTGTCCTTGAACTTCTGCTCCTGCAGCAGGTTGAGCTTCTTCTGGTTGAGCGGCGGGATGATCACGTTGAGTGAAAATCCAATGCACATCGCGAAGACGGCACCGAGCGTGAGCGGGGCAATGAAGCGGTGGAACGAAATGCCGCTCGCCTTGGCCGCCGTGATCTCGGCATATCGTGTGAACGAGCTGACGGTGAACACCGTCGCAAACAGCACTGCGGCCGGCAGCACCTGGAACATCGTTTCGGGGACACCATAGATGTAGCTCAACCCGATGTCACGGGCCGGAATCTGACGCTGCAGATAGGTGTCGAGTTTTTCGGTGAGGTCGACGATCACGATCAGCACGGGAAAGCCGAAGGCCGTCACGAGAAAAATCCGGAGCCATTCCTTGAGCACGTATCGATCGAGGGCGCGCATCATGGATCGGCGGCGTCAGCGGTCGGTGGCCGGCACCGGCGCACTGCGACGCGCCGATGGGCGGAGCGATGCCAGCCAGCTGCGAATGCGATCCTTCACGTCATCCAGATCTCCGCCGCGTGCGGTACTGCTCTCGCGGCCCATACGGGCAAAGAGCACGAGTCCGACGGCCGTGAAGACGAGGTTCGCACCCCACATCGCAACCCACGGCGGCAGCACGCCGTCGTCTGCAAAGGATTCACCGGCGATGAGGCACACATAGTAGAGAGCGAACACGCCGAGGCTGGCTCCGATCACGAGGCCAACGCCCCCGCGAGGAAAGCGCAGCGCGATCGGCGCGCCGAGGAGCACGAAGACGATGCAGGCCACGGCGAGCGAAAACTTCTTGTGAATCTCCACTTCATACTGCGACCACGTCGACCGTGCGATCGCGGCACGCTGAATGTTCTGCTCGATGAGTGCGCCAACTCCCGTCGCCGCCATCGACACCGTGACCTGCGAGGACGCCTCGAGTTGCGGCTGAATCAACCCGCTGGATGGCGCGCTGACCGGTGCCGGCACGGCGATGGCCTTCACCGCGGTATCAGGGAGCGGCGCAGGTGCAACCGTTGCGCTGGCCAGACCTTTGCCGCCTGACGCCGCAGGATCGATGGCCTGCACACCAGCCGGCACGGTCGCCACCGCATTGTCCTTCGGTGTCACGATCGGCGCGATCGTGGGGCTGGCAGTCAGCGGTGCCGTGGTCGGTTTGCCGCGGGATTTCGTCGTGCTGTCGCCGCGCGTGAAGAACGCGCTCAGCGCCGTGGTCGCGGCGCAGTAATAGTGGCCGATGCCTGGCGAAGCGGTCCGAAGCGAGTCGATCGGCTTGAGCGAGTCGACGATACCACGCGTCAGCGCCTTCATGGCCCGCCGTTGGGTCATCGCCGCGCTGCGCGTTTCCCGATACAGATCCTTCTCCGCCCCAAAGACCATCTTCTGCATTTCGCAGACGCCCATTTCGCGCTCCGACTTGTAGCTGTCGGCGCTGTCGCGTGTGAAGCTGTTGGCCACGCCGCGCTGGGTAATGCTGTTGGTGGCGAAGGAGAGGCGTGTCATCTGGGTCGGATCGTTGGCCGGGATCTCGATCATCGTGCCGCGGTACAGCAGCAGGGACATGTCGCCGGTGCCCTCAATGAGCTTGATGTCCCCGCTGTCGGCCACGATCGTGCGACGTTTGCTGCCATCACCGAAATCGTAGATCACCACACCGTGGAGTCGATTGCTCGCCTTGTCGATCCGTGCCGCCCGGAGAAAGACCCGCCCCGGGACGATATCGTTGATCACCTGCTCCCGCAGCGCGAATGTCGGCTTCGTGCGACCGATGTCTGTCTGCAGAATGCGGAGACGGTGGTTCGCCTCGGGAAGCAGCAGATCGTTGAACAGCACCATCCCGATCGCGAGCACGGTGGCGCCGCCGAGCACCGGTGCCATCACCCGGCCCATCGAGACGCCGCTGGCCTTGATGGCGGTGATCTCGCTCTCCGAGGCCAGCCGGCTGATGGCCTGTCTGGTGGCGGTGCTCTACGCCTTCAGCCGGCTGGCCTCGGAGAGCGAGATCACCGCCATCAAGGCCAGC
>JANNVN010000436.1:0-7906 GCA_031414435.1 Gemmatimonadaceae bacterium | reverse complement strand
GTGGTTCCGGATGATGCGGGACGCCATGGCCCGCGACTTTGGCTGGGAGCGCTCGGAAGAGCGTTATCGCGATTTGTATCGGACCGTCCTCTCCGCTCGCTGACACTCAATGGATTTCGTCCTTCAGCTGCATTCGCACTTGCCATGGGTGCTCAACCATGGCGATTGGCCGCATGGCAGCGACTGGTTGTCCGAGGCGACCCTCGAGACGTACCTGCCGCTGATCGAGAAGATGCGGTGGCTTGAGCAGGACAACGTGTGGGCCCCGCTGACCCTCGGCATCACTCCGATTCTCGCCAATCAGCTCGCACATCCGACCTTCCCGGCGATCTTCGAGAAGTGGGTGGCGCAGAAGCTCGAGAGCTACGAGGTCGAGGGCAAAGCCTTCGCCGAGCGTGGCGACGCCGGACTGAGTCATGTGTGCGGCGTGCATGCGGCGACGATGACGAAGTACCGCGATCTCTATCGCTCGCTGGAGGGCAACATCCTCGGCGAATTCAAGCGATTCGCTGACAGCGGACGAATCGAGATCACCGGCTCGGCGGCAACGCACGGCTTTCTGCCGCTGCTCGGCCGCGATGAGAGCGTCAAGTTCCAGCTCCAGCTGGGCCGCCGCGAGCACGAGCGGCTGTTCGGGCGGACGCCGGTCGGGTGCTGGCTGCCGGAGTGTGCCTATCGGCCCGGCGGCTGGTGGGAGCCGCTCTCGCGCGCCCCGAATCGCGGGATGCGGCACGGAATCGAACATGAGGTGCGGGCGGCCGGTTTCCAGTTCGTGACGCTCGACGCTCCCCTGGTGCAGGGCAGGAACAAGGAACGGACGGCGTACCGCGCATACCGCATCAAGCAGGAGAATGGCGAAGCGCATGTGGCGGCTCTCGCGCGAGACCAGCGCACGGCGGCACAGATCTGGAGTGCGGACGGCGGCTATCCTGGTGACGGCGCCTATCTCGAATTTCACAAGACGCACCACAACGGCGGCCTGAAGCTCTGGCGAATCACCGGGCGCACCGTGGATCTCGGCCAGAAGCACCCGTACTGGCCGGAAGTTGCGCAGAACAAGCTCGAGGAACATGCGCGACACTTCTCGACGCTGCTGAATGCAATTGCGCGTGAGCAGCATCCGTTCGGAACGTCGCTGATCATGGCGCCGTTCGATACCGAGTTGTTCGGGCACTGGTGGTACGAAGGCCCCGAGTTTCTCAACAAGCTCTATCGCGAACTGCAGCATTCACACCTGCTGCGACCCGTAACGGCGTCGCAGCATCTGAAGGACAATCCGAACGCGCCGGCGATTCCGGTCGAACCGGGGTCGTGGGGGGCGCACGCCGACTGGTCGACGTGGGTCGGGCCGAAGGTGGCGCACACCTGGCGTCGCTTGTGGCCGCTCGAAAATGCATTCTGGGAAATCGCCGATCGCGCCCTCGGTGATCCACTCGCGCACACGTCGCTGGAACAGGCTGCGCGCACGCTCCTCCTCGCGCAATCGAGCGACTGGCAGTTCATCATCACGATGGCCGAAGCGGCTGACTATGCCGACCATCGGTTCCACGCGCACTGCTCCGATCTCGAACAGCTGCTGGCGAAGATGCACGACAGCTTTGCCAGCGGCGATTTCTCCGATGCACACGCCTTTGCGTCGGAGCTGAAGACGCGCGATGACTGTTTCCCGGAGATCTTGCCGGCGTTGCGGGCGGCACTCTCGTGATTCCGGTCATTTTCGTCGCGCCGCGACTCTCGGAGAATGCGTCGCGCATGGTCGAGGCAATCGGCGCGCTGCCCGGTGTTCAGCTCGGGGTGATCAGCAGCGATTGGGTCGGGCAGGCGGCACCAGAGACGCAGGCGGTGATCGCCCAGCACTGGCGTGTGGACGATGTGCTGGACGTGGCGCAGCTGCGGCTGGCGGTCGAACAGGTCGCGTCACGGATCGGTGGCGTCGCGAGACTCTTCGGCGCGTACGAGCAGTTGCAGGTGCCGCTCGCCGAGGTGCGCGAAGCGATGGGTATCCCGGGACTGCCGGTGGCGGCGGCGCTCAATTTTCGTGACAAGACACGGATGAAGGATGTGCTGCGCGCGCATCATCTCCCCTGCGCGAGACATGCACAGGTCGAGTCGTATGTGGACGCCATCGCGTTTGCCGAACGGGTCGGGTTCCCGCTGGTCCTCAAGCCGGTGGCGGGGGCTGGTGCCATCTCGACGTATCGTGTTGACGATGCCACGGCGCTTGGCGAGGCACTTGAGATGACACGGCCGTCGGCGGCATCGCCGCTGATGGCCGAGGAATTCATCACCGGCACGGAACACTCATTCGAGACGATCTCGATCGACGGCCGCGCGGTCTGGCATTCGCTGACGCACTACCATCCGACTCCGCTGGAAGTGCTGCGGAACCCCTGGATTCAGTGGGTGGTGGTATTGCCGCGTGAGGTCGACCACCCGATGTTCGACGATATCAAGGACGCAGCGGTGCAGGCCCTGAATGCCCTGGGGCAGACCACCGGGCTGACTCACATGGAATGGTTCCGCCGCGCAGACGGCAGTGTGGCGATCTCCGAAGTGGCGGCGCGGCCACCTGGCGCCCAGATCACGACGCTCATCAGTCGTGCGACGGACAGCGACATCGTCGCTGCGTGGGCAAACCTGATGGTGTACGGTGCGTTCACGGTTCCGGAACGGAAGTACGCGGTTGCCGCCGCATTCCTTCGCGGGCAGGGTCGTGGCGTCGTGCGGCATGTGCATGGCCTTGACCGCGTGCAGGCTGAACTCGGACATCTCGTTTGCGATGTGAAGGTGCCGCAGATCGGGGAGTCCCCCGCGGCAACCTATGAAGGCGATGGCTACATCATTCTTCGACACCCGGAGACGGCCGTGGTGGATCGTGCGATCCGCCGCGTTGTCGAGCTGGTGCATGTGGAACTGGGGTGACGGCGTGGGACTCACGGTGGAACGCTTCTGCGAGGAAGGCTGAATGAACGTCTTGATGATTGCACCGGGCTATCCCGATGAGATGCCGCTGTTCTGTCGCGGGCTCTCGACGCACGGCGCGCGAGTCTTCGGCATCAGTGATGTGCCGGTCGGCAACCTCCCCGAGATGACCCGGCAGCACCTGTCGGGCTATCTCCAGACGTCAATGCTCAATCTGGAAGACACGGTTGTCGCTGAGGTGACGTCGCAGTGGGGAAGCAAGACCTTCGACCGCGTGATCTGCCTCTGGGAGCCTGGTGTGGTGCTGGCGGCCAAGCTGCGCGCGGCCCTCGGCGTGCCGGGGCTGAGCGTCGAGGACGCGATCGCGTTCCGCAACAAGGACATCATGAAGGCGCGCGTGGCCGCGGCGGGCATCCGGACGCCGCTCCATCGCGGTGCGACGAGCGCCGCGGAAGTCCGTGCGGCGGCGGAAGTCATCGGGTACCCGTTGATCATCAAGCCGATCGATGGTGCGGGATCGATGGATACGTTCCGGGTCGATGATGCGAAGGAGCTGGAGAACGTCATCAAGCGCATGACACACATCGATCATGTGAACATCGAGGAGTTCATCGAAGCGGAAGAGTTCACGTTCGACACGGTCTGCGTGAATGGTGAAATGCAGTTCTTCAACGTGGGTTTCTATCGCCCGCGCCCGCTGATTGCACGACAGGTGGAGTGGATCAGCCCGCAGACGCTGTGCCTCCGCGATGTGGAGAGCGAGTGGGTGTCGGGTGGGGTGAAGATGGGCGCCGACGTGCTCAAGGCGATGAATCCCGGCAACGCGTTCACGCACATGGAGTGGTATCGCAAGTCGGATGGCGAAGTCGTATTCGGCGAGATCGCGGTGCGCCCGCCAGGGGCGCGGACGGTTGACCTGATGAACTACGTATGCGACATCGATCTCTACATGGGATATGCGGAGGCCGAGCTGAAGGGGACATTCTCGATCGACGTGAAGCGCAAGTACAACGCGATCAACATCTTCAAGCGGGCGCAGGGGCATGGGACGATTCGGCGCATCACCGGTCTCGAACAGTTGATGCAGCGGTTCGGTGAGCACATCGTGAACGTCGACTTGCTGCCGGTTGGCGCCACCCGTCGCGACTGGATCCTGACGCTCATCTCCGACGGCTATGTCACCGTGCGTCACCCCGACTTCGAACAGGCGTGCATGATTGCGGATGCAATCGGCACCGATCTCCAACTCTACGCCTCGTAAGCATGCCTTTCCGGTTGCGCCGGCGCCTGCGGCGGCTTTTTCGCACCAGTACACAGGCTGGACGACACTTCGTCGTGACGGACATCCCTGGCCCGTCACCGGGTGAGACGCGGACGGTGGTGGTGCATCTTCCCGGGGCGTACGATGAAGAGGTGCGGCGCTATCCTGTGATCTACATGCAGGATGGGCAGAACCTGTTCGACGACAGTACCTCCTTCGCCGGCTCGTGGAGCCTCGGCGAGGAACTCGTGTCGGCGTCGCGGCTCGGGGCGGACGCGATCATTGTCGGAATTTATCATGCCTCCGCTCATCGGGTGAACGAGTACAGTCCCTTCGTCGATGAACGGGTTGGCGGCGGTGATGCGGCAGCGTACGTGAGCTGGGTCTGTGACGTGCTGCGACCGGCCATCAATGACCGCTTCCGGACGTTGCCGGCGCGCGAGCAGACCGGGGTTGCCGGCTCGTCGATGGGTGGGTTGTTCGCGCTCTACGCCGTCTTCGCGCGCAGCGATGTCTTCGGCTTCTCGGCCGTGATGAGCCCGTCGCTCTGGTTTGCGCGCGGTGCCATGTTCGACTGGGTGCACCAGCAGTCGTTTGTCGATGCCCGGATCTACCTCGATGTCGGCGCGCGCGAGGGTGAGCGGACGCTGGCGAATGCCCGCCGGCTGCGCGACATGCTGGTTGCCAAGGGGTACCTGCCGGGCGAGCGCCTTCGGTGGGTTGAGGATGCGAGTGGCGTGCACCATGAGAGCGCCTGGGGGCGTCGGTTCCGCAAGGCGCTGCCCGCGTTGTTGACCGTGCCCAAGCCCGAGCGGAGCAACTGATGCATCATGAATACAAGGCCTGGCGCAGCCCGGCGCTCGACGGCAAGGAGATGGGGCTGCACGTCTGGGGCCATGCCGGCGCCCGCATGATTGTCTTCCCGTCATCACTGGGCAGTCACCGGGAGTGGACCGACCGGAAGATGCACCACGTGTTGCGCGATCACCTCGCCAATGGCTGGCTGCAGATGTTCTCTGTCGACCATGTGCATCACGAGAGCTGGTACGACAAACAGCGGCACCCGGGCGCTCGCGCCTACCGGCACTTGCAGTACCATGCGTACATCAAGGACGAAGTCCTGCCCTTCATCTACCACCGGAATCAGACACCATTCACGATTGTCGCCGGCGCGTCGTTCGGCGCGTATCACGCCATGTCGTTCGGGCTGCGGTTTCCGCATCTGGTGAATCGGATTATCGGCCTCAGCGGGCTGTATGACATCAGCCGTCAGGCCTCGGGACACATGGACCACAATGTGTACGCTGCCAACCCGATGGCGTTCATGGCGAACGAGCATGATCACGGCCGCCTCGAAGCCATGCGCCGGATCGACATCATCATGGCGATCGGCCGGGACGATCCGAGCCGTCGCAACAATGAAGAGTTCTCCGCGATGCTCTGGGGCAAGGGGGTCGGCAATGCACTCCGCCTCTGGGATGGGGGAGCACATGACTGGCCTTACTGGGAACAGATGATTCGGATGTACATCGGCGGACACGACTAACCGGGAGCAGGCATGGCAAAGGAGAAGAATGTCGGGCTGGTGGTAGGGCGCGAATGGTCGTTCCCGCCCGCGTTCATCGAGGCGGTCAACGGCCGCGATGCCGGTGTGGTCGCGTCGCTGGCCAAGTTCGGCGGCGAGCGCATGGACGGCGAGATGCCGTACGATGTGCTGGTCGATCGGATCTCGCATGAAGTGCCGATGTACCGGACCGTGCTGAAACACGCCGTGCTGCAGGGTACCACCGTCATCAACAACCCCTTCATGTGGTCGGCCGACGACAAGTTCTTTGGCGCCAGCCTGATCACGAAGCTGGGTGTGGTCAGCCCGAAGACCATCGTGCTGCCGAACAAGGAGTACATCCCCGGCATCGTCCCGAGCGAGTCGCTGCGCAACCTGAAGTACCCGCTGGATTGGGATGACATCCTGGCGTGGATAGGCCTGCCCTGCATCCTCAAGGATGCGCACGGCGGCGGCTGGAAGGAGGTCTACGTCTGCGAGACCAAGGCGGAACTCATTCACCACTACGACAGCTCTGGCCTCCTGACGATGATCGTGCAGGAGTTCATCAAGTGGGATGAGTTCGTCCGGTGCATCTGCCTGGGGCAGGAGGAGATCCTCCCGATCAAGTACGACCCGAAGGAGCGTAAGTATCGCACCGACAAGAACTTCCTCGGGCCGGTGCTTGGCCCCCGTGTGGTGAAGGATGCGCAGACCATCGTGCGTGCCTTTGGCTACGACATGGACTCGATTGAGTTTGCGATCAAGGATGGCGTACCCTACGCCATCGATTTCATGAACCCAGCGCCGGACTTCGACATCAATTCGCTGACGGAGGAATACTTCAACTGGGCGGTGGAGCACATGGCGGACATGGTCATTCGTCTCGCGAAGGATCCTCGCAAGACGACCAAGGCCCTCGGCTGGGATGCGATGTTCACAGCGTCGCGGGCGCGCTGATGTCTGCCGCCGGCGCCATCGAGGCGTGGCACAGGCTGCTCGAGGATGATGCCGTGGCGCAGGATACGGAGTCGCTGATGACGTCGCAGCTCTCCAGCCGCGGCCTCGTCTTCGGCGGGCGTCCGCTGTGCACGGTGCTGCGACCGCGCCTCGTGACCCGGGCGCAGTACGACCGGGTCCAGCAGCTGACCCGGCGTTTGATGCCGGCGTTTGATGCCATCCTCGCCGCCGCGCTCGCTGACCGTGAGGTTCGTGCACAGTTCTGCCTCGCCGACTGGGAAGAGGCACTCGTTGGTGTCGATCCGGGCTTCCGCGCCGGCAGTCCAACGTCGCGGCTCGACTATTTCGTCAACGATGACACCGGCGAGATCTCGCTCACTGAGTACAACGCCGAAACACCAGCAGGCGCGGGCTACAACGATGCGCTCGCCGACATGTTCAGCGATTTGCCGGTGACCCGCGCCTTCGCGCGCGACTGGGAACTGCTGCCGATCCCGACGCGCCATGGGGTGATCCGTGTCGTGCTCGATGCGTGGGCGTCGTGGCGCGGCGTGCGTGAAGTGCCGCAGATCGGCATCATCGACTGGCGCGAAGTCCCGACGTCGAGTGAGTTCGAGATCTTCCAGGGGCATTTCCGCAATCTCGGCATTCCATGCTCAATCGTGGACCCGCGCGACGCCGAGTATGACGGCCAGACGCTGCGTTTTGCGGGTGTGCCGGTCACGCTGCTCTACAAGCGCGTGTTGCTGCATGAGCTGGCCGAGCGAGGCGGCGCCGACCATCCGGTGTTCCGCGCAGTTCGCGACGGCAAGGTCTGCATCGTCAACCCACCGCGCTGCAAGATCCTGCACAAGAAGGCGTCGCTGGCTGCGCTCACCGATGAGCGGAACGCACACTTGTTGACCGCCGCACAGCATGCAGCCGTGGGGGAGTGCATTCCGTGGACGCGAGTCGTCGAAGAGCGTTCCACCCAGTTCCATGGCGAATGCATCGACTTGCTGGCCTACGCGGCGCAACATCGCGATCGGTTCGTGCTGAAGCCGAATGACGACTACGGTGGCGCCGGCATTGTCCTCGGCTGGACGGTGGACGATGACACCTGGAGTGCCGCGTTGCGAACGGCCATCACCAATCCGTACGTCATTCAGGAACGTGTCGGGATTCCGGCGCAGGGGTTCCCGTCACTGGTCGACGGCAGGTCGCAGGTCATCGATCGCATG
>JANNVN010000435.1:0-5978 GCA_031414435.1 Gemmatimonadaceae bacterium | reverse complement strand
GCTGGTGCCGCGCCGCTGATGACCGATCCGTACCGGATTGGCCAATGCTGAAAGATGCGTGTTTTGCCAATGCGACTCCAGTGTGGACCAGCGGTCGCAGACTCCGGCAGTCTCAGGCGAAGGGCAGCAGCAGGAGCAGCGGCACGGCGGTGACCAGTGCTCCGGTCAGCGCAGCTCGCAGCCAGGTGGTGTCGAAGGCTCGGCGATATGCCAGAACCGTCCAGGGCAGGAGACCCGCAGCCAGCAGGACGGTATGGAAGCCGGGGGCGCCTGCCAGCGATCGCAGGGTATTCCAGGTGGCCGAGAGACCATCGATCCGACCATCGTCGAGATAACGGACGTGGGTGACGTCGGCCACCGTTGCCGCGTACTCGAATCCGAACCGCGTCAGCAGCAGCACAACGGGCACCGCCAGGCCCCACCAGATCACGAACCAGGCGGCAAAGTGGGTGGTGAACGCCATCTCGACGGAGTCATTGCGGCGATCGAAGGTCCGAACTGCCGCCACGACCGCGACAACGCCGAAGGCCATCAACGGAAGCCACAACAAGGGCAGATAGTCGAGCGCAGAGGCCACATCCCGAACGAGATCGGGTGGTGCGTCGACGGCCACATTGACCACCGCTGCGTCGGCCAGCCCGGCTGGGAGTTCCGTCGTTCGTTCGGTCCCGATCGTGAGGGCGCGATCAGGGCGCGGACGCAGGCCGCCAACTGCACTGACGGCGCCGAACAGCGCCAGCGTGGCGAGTGCAACGTGCGAAGGCCCGAAGTACCGCCGCCGCCGCCCATCCAGCAGTGCTCTGGTGAGTTCGCCTGGAGCTAGCGCCAGCGCCCCGAGCGTGCGGACCAATCGACTGTCGCTCTCGACAAATGCGGAGACCACTTCATGCCAGGTACCCGTACGCCGCGACCGCGACGACACGGCGACATCGTGATCACAGTGTGCGCAGCGCTCACCTTCGAAGGCCGCGCCGCACTTCGCACACTCTTCCGGCAGCACCGCTGCGATGATCGACTTCTTTCGCTTCGGCCAGAGGACAGGCTCGCTGCTGGTCTTTGCGAAATCCGCCGTTGGCGCTTCCATCTTGATGCGCGGTGGCCCGACCTTCGCCACCGCGATCGCCGGTGGACGCACGGCGGGGGCAGGTCGTTCAGTGCTGGCTTCGGCGTGCTGGCTGAGTTCACGCAGCGCGCGACCGGCGAGGTATACCGGGACTTCGATGGCGCCGGGATCACTCAGTCCCGGAATCAGCTCACGATCGTCCGAGGGGGGCTGAGAAGCCATGCCACTGCGAAGTGTTGCCCCCGGTGTCTCACCCGTACCCGGCGTGACACCGAGCGTCAGTTGTTCCCAACGGTGCTCCACTGGCGCAGCCCGCGACAGCGGCTGCGCCAGTTCGTCGTCATTCAGATCCAGGAGTGAGGCCAGCGAGAATGGGCCATGTCCCGAGCCCGACTCGACATGGCCGGCCGGCACACCGGTGTCCGCTGGAGCCGATGGCTCGTCGCGGACCTCGGACGTTGGCGACTTCTCAAGCGCCATGACACCCCAGCTGCAGAATTGACTCAGTACACTAACATCAACGGATTTTCGATCAGTCGCCGCAAGGTCTGCAGAAACTGTGCGCCCAACGCCCCGTCGATGACGCGATGATCACAACTCATCGTGACGCGCATCCGCTTCCGGATTTCGATCGCCCCGTCAATCACCACAGGCTTGTCTTCCACTGCGCCCACGGCCAGGATCGCCGCTTCGGGCGGATTGATGATGGCCGTGAACTCGTCGATGCCGAGCATGCCGAGATTGCTGACCGACATCGTTGCCCCGGTGTACTCGTGCGGCTGCAGCTTCCGCTCGCGAGCGCGCTTGGCCAGTTCCCGTGAATCCTTGCTGATCTGCGACAAGCCCTTGGCGTCAGCGTCGAAGATCACCGGCGTGATCAACCCCTCGGGAATCGCAACCGCCATCCCGACGTGCACGCGATGGTGCTGACGGATCTTGTCGCCCATCCAATGTGAATTCACTTCCGGATGGCGCGTGAGTGCGACGGCGACCGCCTTCAGGATGATGTCGTTGACGCTGACCTTGTACTCCGGGCCGATCGCCGCCATCGCGGCGCGCATGTCGGTGACCCGCGCCAGATCGAATTCAGCGGTCAGGTAGAACGTTGGTACCGGCCCGATCGACTCGGCCAGACGGCGCGCAATGGTCTTGCGAATCTGCGTCAGTGGTGCGTCGGTGAAATCCGCGCCGGTGACCGCGGGTGCCGCAGGACGCGCGCCTGCCAGCATCGCCGCGCCGCCGGCCATCGCGTCTTCGACATCACGCTTGATGATGCGGCCGCCGGGGCCTGAGCCGCGAACCTGACCGATGTCCAGTCCACGCTCGCTGGCCATCCGGCGCGCCAGTGGCGATGCGAGCATGCGCCCTCCGGAATCGCTCGCGTGCGACGGCTGTTCCGATGCGTGGTCGCCGACCTGCGGCATCGGCGTCCGCGGAGCACCGGCGGCTGCGGTCGGCGGTACGGCCGCGGCGCGCGCCGGTGCTGAGGGCGACGCTGCTGCTGGCGCTGCTGCTGCTGGCGTTGGCGCTGGCGCTGGTGCTGGAGCCGGTGCCGGTGCGGCGGCGGCCGCTGCTGGCGCACCGGCACCACCAACCAACGCCGCAATGTCTTCATCGGCCGCGGCAATCACGCCGATCAGTTGCCCGACTGGCGTCGTGGTATTCTCGGGAATCAGCCGCGCGCGCAACACACCATCGCCGCGCGCCACCAGCTCCATGATCGCCTTGTCGGTCTCCACTTCGGCGAGCACGTCACCGCTCTTGACGGCGTCGCCCTCATTCTTCGTCCACTTCACGAGTCGCCCCTCTTCCATGGTCGGAGAGAGCGCTTCCATCATCACCTTGGTAGCCATCGTCAGAGTTCCGGCGTGTGGGATCAGTCGAGATAGAGCGCGCGGCGAACCGCGGCGATGGTCTTCGGCAGGTCGGCCTTGGCAGCCTTCTCGAGCCCCTTGGCATATGGCATCGGTGCGTCAGCCTGCGTCACGCGCAGCACCGGTGAGTCGAGATCGTCGAAGCACTCGCGCTGCACGAGATCGGTGATCTGGGCACCCACGCCGGCGAAGTACCACCCTTCCTCGAGCACGACGCAGCGATTGGTCTTCTTGACGCTGTCGATGATCGCGCGCTCGTCGAGCGGACGAATGCTGCGCAAGTCGACGACGTCGATGGTGATGCCGTCCTTCGCCAGCTGATCGGCCGCCGCCATCGCCACCAGCACCTGCTTGCCCCACGTCACGATCGTGGCATGCTCGCCCTTGCGCTTCAGGTCCGCGACGCCGAGCGGGATGACGTACTCGCCGTCCGGGACTTCGCCCTTGTTGTTGTAAAGCATTTCGCCTTCGAGCACACACACCGGATTGTCATCGCGGATGGCGGCCTTGAGCAGCCCCTTGGCATCGTACGGCGTGCCCGGTGCCACCACCTTGAGGCCGGGAATGTGTGCCAGCCAGCTCTCCCACGCCTGCGAGTGCTGCGCGCCGAGCTGCAGCGCGGCACCGTTCGGGCCGCGGAAGACCATCGGGATGTTGAACTGGCCGCCGGACATGTAAAGCATCTTGGCGGCGGCATTCACCACCTGGTCGAGGGCCAGCAGCGCGAAGTTCCACGTCATGAACTCGATGATCGGGCGCAAGCCCACCATCGCCGCACCAACACCGACGCCGGCAAACCCGAGCTCCGTGATCGGCGTATCGACCACTCGCATCTCACCGAACTCCTGCAGCAGTCCCTTCGACACCTTGTAGGCACCCTGATAGACGCCCACTTCCTCACCCATCAGGAAAACGCGTGCATCACGCTGCATCTCTTCACGGAGCGCCTGGTTGAGCGCGTCACGATATGTGATGATGGCCATGGTCAGCTCCACCCGCCAGCAGCACTGATCGTATCCGAAGTGGTGTCGACGTAGACATGCTCCATCAGCGCTTCCAGTGGTGGTTCCGGACTGGCTTCGGCAAAGTCCCAGGCATCCTGCACGATCGCCTTGATCTCGGTGTCCAGCTCCTGCATGACCTGCTCCGTCAACGTGCCGCGCGCTTCCATGTGGGCACGCAGCAATGCAATCGGGTCGCGCTGCAAATACTCGTCGAGTTCTGCCTTGCTGCGATATGTGCCGCTGACGGCATCTGACATCGAATGGCCCATGAAGCGATAGGTGCGCATCTCCAGCAGCGTCGGGCTCTGATCCGTGCGGGCCCGCGTCACCGCTTCATCGATGGCGGCGCGGACCGCGAGGACGTCCTGACCATCGACCACACCACGATGCATGTCGTAGCTGCCGGCCCGCTGATAGATGTCGTTGATGGCGGATGCGCGCTCGACCGAGGTGCCCATGCCGTAGCGGTTGTTCTCGATGATGAAAATCACCGGGAGCTTCCAGAGCGCGGCCATGTTCAGCGACTCGTGGAAGGCACCGTTGTTCACGGCGGCCTCACCGAAGAAACAGCAGATCACCTGATCGCCGCCACGATACTTGATCGCGAAGCCGACGCCGGTGGCAATCGGCAGATGCCCGCCAACGATGCCGTGTCCGCCGAGAAAGCCCGTGGCTTTGTCGAACATGTGCATCGAACCACCCTTGCCGCCGGCACAACCATCGACCCGCCCGAAGAGTTCGGCCATCACCGATCGCGGCGTCAGCCCGCGGGCCAGCGCCTGTCCGTGATCACGGTAGGTGGTGATCATGTAATCGTCCGGCCGAAGGTGGCTGAGCGTTCCAGTGCTCACCGCCTCCTGCCCGATGTACAGATGGCAGAAGCCACCGATGCGGCCGATGGCATACGCCTCGGCACAGCGCTCCTCGAATCGGCGCTGCAACAGCATCGAACGGAGCAGGGAGAGATGCAGCGTGCGCTCGGCATCAGGTGCCGGGGCAGACGCTGCAGGCTTCGGCGAACTCTTCGCCGGTGACGTGCGCTTGGCCATGGTGAAGTGCGACAGTGGGTTGAACGACGGTGTCGTGCGCCGCGGACGTGGCACATGATGTCTGGACGCCCCCTACTGTGAGCGACACAAGGCACAACCAGCGAGCCGGCACCGGGACTACTCCGTGGCGCCGATCGAACCTGCAGCTGCTACTCGACTAACTGCTGACGCCGGCGGCCTGCACCTGCTCCCAGGCGTGATACGACGACCGGACCAGCGGACCACTCTCGACATGCCGGAACCCGAGCGACATGCCCACTTCGTACAGATGACGGAACTCGTCCGGGGTATAGTATCGGTCGAGTGCGATGTGACTCTCAGAAGGCTTGAGATATTGCCCCAGCGTCAGAATGTCGACGTCCACTGATCGCAGGTCCTTCATCACCTCGATCACTTCCTCGATCGTCTCACTCATGCCAAGGATGATGCCGGTCTTGGTGAGGATGTCGGGAGCGTACGCCTTGGCGATGCGGAAGATGTTCATCACCCGCTCATACCGCCCGCCCGGCCGTGCCTTCTTGTAGAGGCGCGGGACGGTCTCGGTATTGTGATTGTAGATCTCGGGGCGGGCGTCGAGCACATGCTCGATCGCCTCCTGCTTCCCCTGAAAGTCAGGCACCAGCACCTCCACCGAGCAGCCGGGGACCTTCTCGTGGATCAGCCGGATGACTTCGTGGAAGTGATGCGAGCCAAAGTCGGGCAGGTCGTCGCGGTCCACCGATGTGATGACGGCGTGGCGCAGGCTCATCGCTGCGACCGCGCTGGCCACCTTCTCCGGCTCGGCCAAGTCAAAACTCGGCGGGCGACCGTGCGACACCGCACAGTAGGCGCAATTCCGGGTGCAGACGTCGCCGAGGATCATGAACGTCGCAGTGCCATGATCCCAGCATTCGCCGATGTTCGGGCAGTGAGCTTCTTCGCAGACTGTGTGCAGGCCCAGCTCGCGCATCATGCCCTTGATGCGGAGATAATTCTCGCCGCCGGGGGC
>JANNVN010000434.1:0-4409 GCA_031414435.1 Gemmatimonadaceae bacterium | reverse complement strand
CGAAATAGCGCCGCGGGTTCTGCATGTACTTGGCTGTCAGCTCTTGCAGCCGCGAAAGTTAGGCCTCTCAGGGGGGCAACTTCAAGTGATACCGACACTTCGATGTGCGAGTGCCATTTGACGCTCCTCTGCCACGTCGGCTATCTTGCGATTTCCGGCGTTCCGGCCTGAGCCGGCGCACGAGCTGAAAATTCCAGAGGTTTCGATGGCGCCTGGTTCACGGCTGCAAGAGCTGACAGCCAAGTACATGCAGAACCCGCGGCGCTACTTCGTGCCGCTCGCCAACGAGTACCGGAAAGCGAACGACCTCGACCGGGCCATCGCGCTCTGTCGGGAGCACTTGCCGTCCCAGCCAGGCCATATGAGTGGGCATATCGTGCTCGGACGGGCGTACTTCGAGAAGGGCGACGTCGACGCCGCGCGCGAGGTCTTCCTGACGTCGGTTGAGTTGGACGACGAGAATGTGATCGCCCTGCGGCACCTGGGCGATATCGCCAAATCGCACCATCAGCTCAACGAAGCCCGGCAATGGTACGCACGTGTGCTCGATGCCGACCCGCAAAACGACGAGATCGAGCGTCTCCTGCAATCGCTTGGCACGCCAGACGAGTCTGGACCGGAGGTTGCCGCGCCGATTGCGGCCACGGTCGATGCCCCAGACCATGAGACCGTGGCCCCTGCGTGGGACGCGGGCGGTGCGCCAGCGGGAGATGCGGGTCTGGCGCAGGTCGAGGCAACCCCGCCCGGGCTTCGTGCGATTGTGCTGGCGACTGACGAGACCGCTACCATCGGTCGTGACACGGCTCCTCCAGCGACGCGGGAGCATGTCATGGCTCCCGATCCACGGGTTCCTCTCGATCGATTCGACCTCTCGACGCTGGCGGCAGAGCCCGCGTCCGACTCCGAAACCAACGAGGTCATTCGAGTTGATGACGGCGTCGGGTTCATTTTCGATGATCTGGACGAGCTGGTCGATCCGGCAGCCGGGGCGGTTACAGGATCGCTTCCGCCGATCGATGAGGCCGATTTCTCGGCGGGGATTGCCACGCCAACGACCCCGCGGAACGCGCTGACCGAGCCGGCCGCCGACGAAGTGCTCTCACGTCCCGCCTTCGGCGCTCTGGCCAGTTTTGCGTCGTGGCGGACCGCGCAGGGACGCGAAACCCCGACCAATCCCACGGCGCAGCCCACACCCTCCGCGCCCGCTCCGGCTCACCAGCCCGATGCGAACAGCACGGATGACGGCCTCTTCTGGCAGTCGGCGACGGCAGATACGACGGCCACGGCACCGGAGTTCATCACCGAAACGATGGCGGCGCTCTACGAGCAGCAGGGATTCACCCAGCAGGCGCTCGAAGTGTATTCGGCGCTGTTGGTGCGGGCGCCGGGCGATGCTTCGTTGCGAGCCAAGGTCGCGGAGATGCGAACCCTTCTTGCAGCCGCACCGGCGCCGGCAAGGGCAGACGTGGGGTCGGCTCTCGATTTTGCCGACGCTTTTCCAGACCCGGACGCCGTCGACACTCGCTCGCTCGACCGGGCACGGGACGTGGAACGCGCATCCCAAACGTCGCCGGATGACCAGGATCTGTCGTCTGCGTTCGCGAACGCGTGGGGCGGCCCTGAGACGAGCGAGGGCGACTGGTTTGCCGATGCGCCCGACTCCGCCGCCTCTCCTGAGGGTGAGACCGGATCAGACGGGATTTACGGCGTCTCGAGTGACGTGTTCGGCATACCTGCCCGGGCTGGCGACGGCGCGTCGAGGACGGGTGAAGGCGTCGTCACGTCGCTGGCATCGGTGTTCGGGTCACCCTCGGTGCTGCCGACCGACGAATCGGCATCGGAGCTCCTGCTGGCTCTGGCATCGGAGATGGTCGGCCGGCTGCCGAAAGAGGCGCCGACGCTGCCGGTTCCGGATGTTCTCGACCTGCCGTCGCCGGGTGCCGGCGATGAGGTAGGTGGGACGTCGCGAGCGCCACTGCTGTCATTCGACCGGTTCTTTTCCGGCAGCGGTACGCCACCGCGGTCGCGTCCCGACACCCCTGTTTCCTCTTCCAGCATGTCGGATCCCTGGGCGGTGCCGGTCCCTTCGCCTCCGCCTTCACTGTCGCCGACCTTTGGTGGCTTGCCGGTGATTCCACCGGCGTCGATCACCCCCGCGACGTGGGCTGCTTTCGACCAGTTCTTGCCGTCGCCGTCTTCCACGCCTTCTGTGGCGCCAACGCGCGCGGTTGGGTCGGGCGCCGGTGCGGCGACTCCGACCGTCCCAGCGCCGCTGCTTCCCGAGCCAGCTGTCGCTCGTCCAGTCACCTCGCCGCCGGAGCTTTCGCGCGCGGCGGAGGCTCCGGCGCCAGCAGCCACTGTACCGGTCGTCGCCGAGGGCCTCCCAGCGGCTGCTGTGACACCGCCGGCCGGCACCTCGGCAGTTGAGCCAGCGAAGGACGTTCCGCCCGCCTCGGAGCCAACCCGTTCGGCGCCATCGGATTTCCATCGGTGGCTGGAAGGCTTGTCTTGATGCGCGGGCAGGGTGGGGACGCAGTGCGCAGGATTGCGGTGCTGCACGGCCCGAACCTGAACTTGCTCGGTGAGCGTGAGCCAGCCGTGTATGGCCGCACGACGCTGGCCGAAATCGATGCGCAGCTCGTCGCGCTGTCCGCCGAACTGAACGTCGTGATCGGGTCGATCATTCAGGAGAACAGCGAAGGGGCGATGCTCGACGCCATCCATGCCTGGCGGAGTGCTGACGTCTCCGGCGCGCTGGTGAACGCTGGTGCGTACACGCACACGTCGCTGGCGATCCGTGATGCGCTGCTCGGTGTCGGCATTCCGTTCGTCGAGGTCCATCTGTCGAACATCTACGCGCGCGAGCCGGTCCGGCGACATTCGATGCTCGCCGATGCTGCGGTCGGCGTCGTGTGCGGTTTTGGCGCGGCGAGCTACACGCTCGGTCTGCGCGCGCTGGCCGGGCATCTGGCGACGCAGCGATGAGGGCTGATTTCGGCGCACGCCTCGCGCGGTTGCAGGAGTCGATGCATCTGGAGCACTTCGACGCACTGCTCCTCGCGGGCATGAGCAACATTCGCTATCTGACCGGATTTTCCGGCAGCAACGCGTTGCTGTTTGTGACGCAGCGGGGAGCCGTCACGCTCTTCACCGACTTCCGATACCAGACGCAGGTGCTGACCGAAGTTGGGGATGCCGCGCGCGTCGTGATCGCGGCGAACAGCCTCTGGGCGGAATTGTGGTCCTTCCTGCCCGGAGTTGCTCACCTCGAAGTGATCGGTTTCGAGAGTTCGCATCTGTTGCACCGTGATTTCGAGCGACTGCTCGGCGAAGGCGCACGGTGGCAGTGGCGTCCGGCACGCGATCTGGTCGAGGCATTACGCGAACGGAAGGACGAAGGTGAGGTGGCGCTAATCGAAGTCGCAGCCGCCATAGCGACGGATGCGCTTCGCGCGACGTTGCCGCAGATTCGATCTGGGCAACGGGAGATCGATATCGCGGGAGTACTCGAGAAGGCGCTGCGGAATGCCGGGAGTGAAGGCTTTCCGTTCGCGACGATCGTCGCCTCTGGGCCTCGGTCGGCGCTGCCGCACGCACGCAGCTCGTCACGAATGGTCGAGGCTGGTGATTTTCTGCTGCTGGATTTCGGTGCGGTTCACGAAGGGTATTGTTCAGATATCTCGCGGACGGTGGTCGTCGGGCGTGCCACGTCCGAACAGCGCAGTGTGTACGATGCGGTGCGGGTCGCACAGGAGAAGGCGTGCGTCGAGGTTCGTGCGGGGATGCGCGGGCGCGAGGCGGATGCCATTGCCCGTGACTCCTTGCGGTTGGCCGGTCTCGCGGAGGAGTTTGGGCATTCGCTCGGACATGGGATTGGTCTGGAAGTACATGAAGGACCCCGACTCGCTGCGACGGCAGATGCGATTCTTCCGCTCGACACAGTAGTCACCGTCGAGCCGGGGGTGTATCGTGCGGGTTGGGGCGGTGTGCGCATCGAGGACGATGTGCTGCTGTCTCTTGCAGGTCCACGACGATTGACCGAGTTCCCCCGCGAGTTGCTGGAGCTGAAATGACACTGCAATTCGCGTCTTCTGACGTCAGAGCCCACTCATGATCGACCTGCGCTATCTGAAGAAAGTTCTCGAGATGCTCGACGAATCGACCGTCGACTCGCTGGAGATCACCTCGGACAAGGGGATGAAGCTCCGGGTATCGAAGAGTCCGACCCACCGGGGCGGGGCCGTGCTTGGGACGCAGATGATGGCGTCGCCGGCGATGATGGCGCCGCCGCCCGCCGCAGCCGCGGTTCCTGTCGCAGCACCGGCAGTTGAGCCGGCGAAGCCGGTGTCGACACTCCTCGAGGTGAAGTCGCCGATGGTCGGCACCTTCTACGCGAAGCCGGAGCCAGG
>JANNVN010000433.1:0-5213 GCA_031414435.1 Gemmatimonadaceae bacterium | reverse complement strand
TGCCAACGCCCGCCAGATGGAGTCCGCGCTCCGCGTATTCGATGCGCATGTAGCGCAGGATGCCGCTGTTGTCGGCGTCGTTGCAACCGCCGTAGCGTTGCGTGCCCGAGATCGGGTCCGCGATTTCGAGGCAGTTGCCGGTGGGGCTACGTGTTGTCGATACGGGGCTGGTCGGCGTGCCGCTGTTGATGCGAGCGTATCCCTGAATGATCACTCCGCCCCAGCACCCCGGATACTTCGCGGCGGCAGTGCAGGTTATCTGAATCGGTTCGTTGAGCGTCCCGCGGGCCTCGATCGTGCCATCTCGCGAGACCACGACATACGCGCCGACCGCACCTTCGATTCGTGTGCCGGCTTCGATGACCAGGGTGCCGCCAGCGGCAACATCGATCGGCCCATCGAGCACGATCGTCGAGCCGGCCGGCCAGACTTCGCGCCCGTCGATGCGGGTCACGAGCCCCGAGTGCCCGATGCGCCGGAGTTTGGTCTCGGCTCCCGCACCCGTCCGCGCGGCCGCGCGGGCATCTGCGTTCGAATCGCGACCCGGTGATGAAAGCGTCAGCGCGCCGGCGAGCGCGACGAGGAGTGCGAGTGGCGAACCAGACATGGGGCGGTCTCGGTGGCGGGATAAGCTCCGTCAGAGTGCCTGCTGCGCGTCACGACTGGCGTATCCGAGCTTCTCGATTGTGCCACAGATCGGTCATGGCCGGCTGGCTGGCGTCTCGTCGCGGAGAGGCAGCCCAAGCGACAACTCCTCGCCGCGAAGCACGAAGCGCCCCACCATTTCCGGCGGGGCGCTTCAGTTACGACCTTGGTCCACGACGTTCTGGAAAGCTCCCGAGGAGGGACTCGAACCCCCGACCCGCTGATTAACAGTCAGCTGCTCTAACCGGCTGAGCTACTCGGGATCGCACCGGCTTCGCAGCCAGCCCCCAAACTTAGCCGACACAGCCCCCGGGTCAACCTGAGGCCGGCTCCATCGCGACCAGTCTGCCCCCCCCGCCAACGCCGGGTACGCTCGCGTGGAACAAATCGTGCGCTGATATCGACGTGGCCGCGCAAACCGCCTCTGAAGACGATTCGCGCTGGCCAACGTCACTGGCCCACGACGGGCCAGCGCCCGCAGTGCGGCGGCGTGCCGCCACCCTGCCTCACCCACCACCCCGAGGACTGCCTGTGATGACATTCCGCACCAAGCTCGTTTCCGCACTGGTCGCCGTCACCGTCGTCAGCACGGCCGGCGGTGCCCAGACCTTTTCGTTCGAGAGAACGGCAGCACCCGCCAGCACGACGTATCAGTTGCTGTCCTCCATCAACGTCAACTTCGCGATGCCTGTCAGCAGCGTCGAGGCTGGTGGCAGCGCTGGCACCGACCTGATCGCTGAGTCGATGCCGTCGGACAACTTCGGTTCCGTATCGCTGCATGAAAGCAATACGAATGCCGATGACGTGGACAACTCGAAGGACCGTGGCTTCTTCAGCACCAACACCGGCCGCGCATCGCTGCTCGGTCTGGTTGGACTGGCTGGCGCCGGGTACGTCGCACTCAACAGCGGTGACAGCAGGACATCGGCGCCGTCGGCCGACAACCTGTCGTTGCCTGCAACGGCTGCCGCTGGCTTCGCGGCGCCGACCACCTTCATCGTCAACCCCGAACCGGCAACGATGGCGTTGCTGGCCCTCGGACTTGGTACCATCGGTCTCGTGGCCCGTCGTCGTCGCGTGCGCTGAACGCCGACGCACCGACTGATTCACGCAGAAAGGCGATCGCTCCGGCGGTCGCCTTTCTGCGTCTGGTGACACACGATCACGCACCGCGCATACTTAGCGCATGCCATCCACACGTCCACTCTGCCTCATCACCGGTGCCTCCAGCGGCATCGGGGCCGATCTCGCCAGCTGCGCCGCGGCCGATGGGTTCGATCTGGTGCTCGTGGCGCGTCGTCTCAACGCGCTCTCCACCGTCGCCCAGCAGTGCGAACGCGTCCACGGCGCCAAGGTCGCGATCATTCACGCCGATCTCGGTGATCCGACCGCACCGCGAGTGCTGGCAGCCGAGCTGCGCGCGCGTCAACTCGATATCCATACGCTCATCAACAACGCGGGGCTTGGCGCCAGTGGCAGCGTGGCCTCCATTTCGCTCGAGACCCAGCTCAACCTGATTCAGGTGAACATCACCGCGCTCACCGAGATCACACGCCGGCTGCTGCCGGCGATGCTGGAACGCGGTTCCGGCGCCGTGATGAACGTCGCCAGCACCGCCGCCTTTCTGCCGGGCCCCGGCATGGCGGTCTACTACGCCAGCAAGGCCTATGTACTCTCGTTCACCGAAGCGCTCGCCGAAGAGCTGCGCGGCACGGGCATCAATGTCAGTGCACTCTGCCCGGGGCCGACCGCCACCGGATTTGGCGCGGTCGCCGGAATGAGTGAGTCGAAGCTCTTCAAGCAGAAGGGCATGGTGATGTCGTCGGCCACCGTCGCACGCGCCGGATGGGAAGGGCTGCTGAGTGGCGACCGCGTCGTGATCCCTGGCATCACCAACAAGCTGTTGACGCAATCGCTGCGAATCAGCCCACGCCGCCTGGTGTCAAAGATTTCTGCGTACCTGAACGCTTCCGCGGCGTCTTGACCCGCACACCATCCACGTAACCCGGCAGCACCGTACGCAGCCAGCGCCCGGTGTGCGATGTCTCGTGTGCGGCCACCTGTTCCGGCGTGCCGACCGTCACCACCTGACCGCCACCCACGCCGCCTTCCGGCCCCATGTCGATCACCCAGTCGGCCAGCTTGATCACATCGAGATTGTGCTCGATCACGATCAGCGTGTGCCCCTGATCCACCAGGCGCTGCAGCACCTTCGACAACTTCCGGATGTCCTCGAGATGCAGGCCGGTGGTCGGTTCGTCCATGATGTAGAGCTTGCGCCCCGCCGACTTCGATGACTGCGACAACTCGCGCGCGATCTTGATCCGCTGCGCCTCGCCACCACTCAACGTGGTCGCCGGCTGCCCGAGCCGCAGGTAGCCAAGCCCCACCTGCTGCAGGTGCCAGAGTGCCGCCGCCAGTCGATCCTCGCCCGGAAAGAGGCGCGTGGCGGCATCGACGGTCATCTCCAGCACATCGGCGATGTTCTTGCCCCACACCCGCACTTCCAGCACGTCGGGCTTGAAGCGCTTGCCCCCGCACGTTTCACACGGCACCAGCACGTCCGCCATGAACACCATCTCCACTTCGACGTAGCCCGCCCCTTCGCACGTTTCGCAGCGGCCGCCGGTCATGTTGAAGCTGAAGGTCGCCGGTGCGTATCCGCGCTGCCGCGACAACGGCGTCTGTGAGAAGATGCGGCGGATCTCGTCCCATGCCTTCACATAGGTCACCGGGTTGGAGCGCGGCGACCGGCCGATCGGCTCCTGGTCGATCAGCACCACGTCATCGAAGTGTTCGGCGCCGGTGATCGACTTCACGTTGCCGACGATCTCACCGAGATGCTGCTTGGCGGAGTTCTCGCCGGTGAGGCGTGTCTCGAGCGCGCGATACAGCACATCGTGCACCAGCGTACTCTTGCCGCTGCCCGACACACCCGTCACGCAGACGAAGCACCCCACCGGGATCTTCATCGTCACGTCGTGCAGCGTGTGCGCCGAGATGCCACTCAGCGTCAGATAGCGCGGGCCGGCAGTGCGGCGCGTCTCCGGAAGCGGGATGCTCACCGCGCCGGTGAGATACTGGCCCGTCAGCGGGCTCTTGGACGCCTCGCTGAGCGGGCCGCTGAACACGACCTCACCACCCTTGTCGCCGCTGCCGGGGCCGATTTCGACCATCCAGTCGGCCATGCGCACCGCCTCGAGATCGTGTTCGACCACGATCACCGTGTTGCCCACATCACGCAGCCGACGCAGCAGCCCGAGCAGGCGGTCCATGTCGCGCGGATGCAGTCCGATGCTCGGCTCGTCGAGCACGTACAGTGTGTCCACCAACTGAGCGCCGAGCGAGTTGGCAAGGGCGATGCGCTGCGCTTCGCCACCACTCAGCGTGCGCGCCGCACGGTCCATCGACAGATATCCCAGCCCCACATCGCGCAGGAACCGCACCCGCGCCCGCGCTTCGCGCAGCACGGTCTCGGCGATCTGCATCTCGAATGGCGAGAGCGCCAGCGACTCGGTCCACACATCGAGAGCGTCGACCGACATCGCGCTCACGTCGGCGATGTTGACGCCCGCGATGCGGATGTTGAGCGCATCCTTCGTGAGCCGAGAGCCGCCGCACGTGGCGCAGGTCGTGGCCGACTGATACTGCCTTAAGAAAACGCGGATGTACTGCTTGTACCGCTTTTCTTCGAGCGCCTTCAGAAACGGAAAGACGCCGGTGAACCCCTTTGTCTTGCCCCGCAGCAGGAACTTGCGCTGCTCGGCCGGAAGCGACTTCCAGGGCGCAGTCCACGAAATTCCGTCACGCTTGGCGATGTCGTACAGTTTCTTCCGCGGCTCTTCGTAGCGAGGCATCGTCCATGGATGAATCGCGCCGTCGCGCAGCGAGCGATCGGGGTAGGGCACGATCAGCGCTTCGTCATACTCCAGCGTCGCACCGAACCCGTTGCAAGTGGCACAGGCGCCGCGCGGATTGTTGAAGCTGAAGAGCTGCGGCGATGGCGTTGGTGCCTCGGTGCCATCGTCGGGGCAGGCGAAGCGCTCGGTGAACGCCACGCGAGTGCGCGGCTCGTGGCCTGCCGGCAGCGACACCGCTTCGGGGAAGAGCAGGGCACAGTCGCCGTCCCCTTCCGAGAACGCAGTGCTCACGGCATCGGCCACGCGTCCGGCGACCTCCGCATTCACGGTCAGGCGGTCCGCCACCACGTCGATGCGCTTCACCGCCGTGATGCTCCGCTTCGAGGCAACGAGGTCGTCGACATGTACGATCTCGCCGTCCAGTGCCACGCGCACGAACCCCTTCACCCGCAGCGCTTCGGCCAGCGCGTCGGCGCCGAGTGATGCGGCGTGAGTGAGCGGAAACACGACAGAGAATCGTGTGCCCTCAGGCAGCGTCCGCACCAGATCGGCGATGCTCTGCGGTGTGTCGGGGCGCAGTTCACGCCCGCAGGTGCCGCAGAACGTATGACCGACCCGCGCCCATAGCAGCCGCAGATAGTCGTAGATCTCGGTGGCGGTGCCGACGGTGGAGCGGGACGAGCGCGTGGGATTCTTCTGCTCGATCGC
>JANNVN010000432.1:0-2946 GCA_031414435.1 Gemmatimonadaceae bacterium | reverse complement strand
AATGATCTCACCCGCCAGGAACACGCGACGATCGGGGAATTTCCGGCGGGTCTGATACGCGTACTCCACCGCGCGCTCCACGCCGTAGCAGAAGCCGAATTCCTTGGCCAGGCGCACGGTCACGTCGCCTGAGGTGAGCGTGTACTCGCTGGCTCGCAGCAGGTCCACCAGCCGACCGGTGTAGTCGTCTGCCAGTGTCTCCTGCACGTCGGCCTTGAGGCCGAAGCCTTTCCGGTAGTAGGTCGCTTCGTCGTCGGTTGATGCCATGACCGAAAGCTAGCCCGGCCCGGTATCCCAGAGGCTCTGCCCCAACCACCGCGCCAGCGCATAGGTAACCAGCGGTTCATACGCGGCCTGGCGCGAAATCAGTCCGCCGGTCAGCAGACCGACGGCGCCCCGGCCATGCTTCGTCCCGGTCGTCGCTGCAATCTGGTCCATCGCGTGACCAAGCTCGACGCCCGCCTCGAGCAGGGCGACGACACTCGGCGGCAATGGCATCGCCAGCGACCCTCCGGTGCTCACTGCGCCGGCCCGGTCCACGATGGCGGCCCAGGCACAGGTGCGCACGGTGCCGTCGGGCTCGCGTACAACGCCCCCTTCGAGCCCGACGGCGAGATCGGCCGCCGGATCTGCAGCCAGCGCCGCTCGCGCCCGGGCGATCGCGCCGGCCCTCGTCTCACCGTCGCCCCACGGCTGATCCGGGACGCCAGAGGCCACCGCAATACCGTGCACCTTCGGATTGACGGCGCAACGGTCCAGAACCGCCTGTACGGCCGCAACCTTTACGGGATTCGTCGATCCAACGACCACACGGTGCACATCAGGGAGCAGCGGCGAGCTCGTCATACCAGGAAATCTACCAGCAGCCGGACTCGGTTTGCTTGCGCCAATGCGTTCCATGGGTAACGTCGACCAGACCTCCTTACTGCAAAGGTCCTCCGTGCCCGCACTCGTCCTCGCACCGTCAGATCGCCGTCCGTTTGTCTTCGTCGGTGATCGCCTCTGGCTCGATTTCGTCAACACCGACGATATCGAGCTCGGTATCCGCCGCGACGCGCTCCGTGACTTCGGGACGATGCTCGAGTGGCTCGCAGCGGTGGGGGTACTCGACCCTGACCGGCGACAGGCGATCACACGCCGGGCGGAGCAACAGCCTGCCGGCGCGACCGCCGCACTGCTCGATGCTCGCCGTGTGCGAAGCGCACTCCGCGCGCTCGCGGAGCATGGCGCCGTCACCGCAGACGCGCGCACCGATGCCGTGGCAGAGATCAATCGCGTCCTCGGCCGCAGTGCCGGAACCCGCCGGCTCGAACTCGCTCCGGATGGGAACTACACACGGAACTTCGTCGCTGGCGGCGATGCATTCGCTGCGCTCATGATGCCGATCGTCGACGACGGAGCCGACTCGCTGATCGCCGGAGAATTGGGCCGCGTTCGCTGCTGCAGTGACCCGCGATGCCGCCGCGTTTTCCTCGACAGCACCAAGAACGGCCGCCGACGCTGGTGCGACATGGCTACCTGCGGCAACCGAGCCAAGGCCGCCCGGCACCGCGCACGCGAACCGCTGCGCTCCACACCAACCATCGTCGACTTCCGACCTCTCACCGTGGCGTAGCCCGACACGGACTGCGAAGCACTCAGGCTGCTTCCGGCACCGACTTGATGTAGCCCATGTCGATCGCGTAACCGACCAGCTTCTTCTGCAGAATACGGCGCCCGCGGAACAAGCGACTCTTCACCGTGCCCTCGGGTACACCGAGGATGTGGGCGATCTCCGCATACCGAAGTTCGTGCAGATCACTGAGGACGACCGCGGCCCGATACTCATCCGGCAGGCTGTCGATTGCCGTGGTGATCTCTGCATCCAGGAACGTCTCGTAGAAGCGCGACTCTGGATTCAGGTCGCCAGCGGGCTCGAACGCCCCCCAGCCTTCCGTCTCGTCCGTCGCCTGCACTTCCCGCGCATCGATCCGGCGCTTCCGGCTCACGAACACGTGATAGAGAATCGTGAACAGCCAGGCGCGAATGTTCGTCCCCAGACGATACTGCTCCCAGCGCTCGAAGGCGCGGAGCACCGTATCTGACACCAGATCCTCGGCGTCATCACGCGAACGCGACAACTTCAGTGCGAAGCTGTACATGGCATCGAGATGTACCATTGCCTCCTGCTCGAATCTCGCACGCCCCTCGAGCGGAACGGCTGCCAGTTCTCTGCCCTTCGGTTCCCGTCGCTGCGTTGCAGCCATGTCGCGCTCCAGAGTGGACCCAGTCGGTGTCACCGTAATGCTCCGCGGTTGATGCTTTCTGCCATGAGCGGTGTGAGGCATTCGTCAGCGCTCACGGTTTGGATGCAGTGGCGTTCGTGCGTCGCGCACATACGTCGCGATGTATCGCTTCAACTCAGCCGCGATGCCTTCCATCACGGCGATGTCGCGCTTCACCCGCGACATCATCAGGCCCCCTTCCAACGCAGCGATGATGAACCGTGACAGGCTCACTGCGTCTGCCGCATCGACCAACTGCGGACGCGCCTCCCACAGGAGCGACTGAATCTGGCTGGACCAGCGTATAAAGACCTGAGCAATGCGCAGCCTGAAGCCCTCGTGCGCATCCGCCATCTCCGTCGCCAGCGTACCAAACGGCGACCCGCCATGACAGCCACGTGCCGCATGCGCGGCAACCAACGAGTCGATGAACAAGTGCAGACGCTCGAGCGGATCGATCATCGGCTCACGCAGAATTGCCAGACCCCGATCCGCGAACGTCTCGAACTGTCGATCAAGCACTTCAAAGCCGAGCTCTTCTTTACTGCGGAAGTAGTGGTAGAAGTGGCTCTTGCCGCTGAGGTGCGACTCCTTGATGACCTCATCAATTGAGGTCGCGGAGTACCCTTGCCGCCCAATGAGGACGGCTGCGGCATCAACAATCTGAGATCGGCGGGAAGTC
>JANNVN010000431.1:0-10120 GCA_031414435.1 Gemmatimonadaceae bacterium | reverse complement strand
GCCGGCGATGATGGCGCCGCCGCCCGCCGCAGCCGCGGTTCCTGTCGCAGCACCGGCAGTTGAGCCGGCGAAGCCGGTGTCGACACTCCTCGAGGTGAAGTCGCCGATGGTCGGCACCTTCTACGCGAAGCCGGAGCCAGGTGCCAATCCCTACGCCTCGGTCGGTACTCGCGTCTCCAAGGGACAGATTCTCTGCATCATCGAGGCGATGAAGATCATGAATGAGATCGAGTGCGAAGTATCGGGGACGGTGGTGGAAGTCGGTGTGCAGGATTCCTCTGCGGTGGAATACGGGCAGGTGCTCTTCCGTGTCGATCCCAATGTCTGATCCGACCGGCACCGGCGCGGGTGCCTCGCAATCTGTCGGCGACAAGCCGATCAGCGGGCAGGGGAAGCAGCTCTCCGCCCAGCTGCGAAGCTGGCTGGCATCGCTCATCGAGCGCGATGGTTCGGACCTGCATCTGAAGGTCGGTCGACCGCCGACGATTCGGCTTGCCGGCGAACTGGTGGGTCTCGACCATCCGTCGCTGAAGGCGGAAGACCTGTCGGCGCTGGCCGAACAGATCATGCCGCAGCGCTACCTGAAGGAGTTTCAGCAGACGCGCGAGGCGGACTTCGCCATCGGCGTCTCGGGGATTGGCCGCTTTCGCGTGAATGCGTATCAGCAGCGCGGCACCGTCTCGTTCGCGCTGCGTGGCATTCCGTATCAGACGCGCACCGCGAGTGAACTGCATCTGCCCGCGGTGGTCGAAGAGCTCGCGCTTCGTCCGCGTGGTCTCGTCCTCGTCACCGGTATCACCGGCTCGGGAAAGAGCACGGCACTGGCGGCGATGATTCATCACGTCAATCAGAACCGCGCAGCGAACGTGATCACGATCGAGGATCCCGTCGAGTTCCTGCATCGCGACATTCGCAGCCATGTGAGTCAGCGGGAAGTCGGCACCGATACCCTCAGCTTCAGTGCGGCGCTCCGGCGCGTGCTGCGTCAGGATCCGGACGTCATCCTGATCGGCGAAATCCGTGACCTCGACACCCTCGACACGGCGCTGAAGGCGGCAGACACGGGGCACCTCGTGTTCTCGACGCTGCATACGACCGACGCGTCGACGACAATTGCGCGTATCCTGAGCTTCTACCCGCCGCATCAGCAGGCGGAGGTTCGATTCAATCTGGCCAATGCGCTGGCGGGGATCATTTCGCTCCGACTGGTCCCACGCAAGGACGGCAAGGGTCGTGTGCCGGCCTGTGAAGTGCTGGTCAACACCGCAGCGGTTCGTGACAAGATTCGCGACCCCGCCGCGTCGCTCGACATCATTGAGCTGATCAAGGACGGCACCGTGCAGTACGGGATGCAGACGTTCGACCAGAGCCTGCTGTCATGGTATACGAGGGGTGTGATCAGCTACGATCAGGCCATCTTCTATGCGACCAACCCCAGCGAGTTTGCACTGCAGATCCAGGGGGTCGGCTCGGCCAGTGACACGTCGTGGGATGCATTCCGCGCCAATGCACCGACCTGAGGGGTCATGTTCAAGAAAGTTCTGATTGCCAATCGCGGTGAGATTGCGCTGCGAGTCATTCGCGCCTGTCGGGAGCTGGGCGTCCAGACCGTCGCGGTGTACTCGGAGGCGGACCGTGATTCGCTGCACGTCCGCTTCGCCGACGACGATGTCTGCATCGGCCCGGCGGCGGGCCGCGAGAGTTACCTGAAGATTCCCCGGATCATCGCTGCCGCCGAGATCACCGGCGCGGACGCGATTCATCCGGGGTACGGCTTTCTTGCGGAGAACGCCGAATTTTCGGAGATTTGCACTGCGTCCGGGATCGCCTTCATCGGCCCGACGGCGCATCAGATCCGAGTAATGGGCGACAAGGCCTCGGCGCGCAAGGCGATGGCGGAGTGCGGGGTGCCGATCGTGCCGGGGACGCCAGGGCCGGTCGAGGACGTCGATGAGGCGCTGGCATTTGCGGAGTCCATCGGCTTCCCGGTCATCATCAAGGCATCGGCCGGCGGCGGCGGGAAGGGAATGCGGGTGGCAACCGATGCCGACGACTTCGCGCGCAGCTTCAACCTGGCGCGCAGCGAGGCCCTCTCGGCATTCGGCAACGGCGATGTCTACGTCGAGAAGTATTTGCTGCGGCCTCGCCATGTCGAATTCCAGATTCTCGGTGACACGCACGGCAACTGCATCCACCTCGGTGAGCGCGACTGCTCGGTGCAGCGACGGCACCAGAAGCTGATCGAAGAGGCGCCGTCACCGGCGATGACCCCGGATCTTCGCCTTCGGATGGGCGCCGATGCCGTCCGTGGTGCCAAGGCGATCGATTACGTCGGTGCCGGGACCATCGAGATGCTGCTCGATACGGACGGGTCGTACTATTTCATGGAGATGAACACGCGCATTCAGGTGGAGCATCCAGTCACCGAGATGATCACGGGTGTCGATCTCGTTCAGGAGCAGATCCGGGTTGCCGCCGGACTGCCGCTGCGCGTGACCGAGTTGCCGCCGCTGCGAGGGCACGTGATCGAATGTCGCGTCAATGCAGAGGACCCGATGCGGAATTTCCAGCCGTCACCGGGCAAGATCAACACGTTTCACCCGCCGGGCGGCCCCGGGGTGCGGATCGACAGCCATGCCTATGCGGGCTACACGGTGCCACCCCACTATGATTCACTGATCGCCAAGTTGATCGTGCAGGCGCCAACGCGCGCCGAGGCTGTGAAGCGGATGCAGGTCGCACTCGAGAGTTTCATCATCGAGGGACCGATGACGACCATTCCGTTCCTCGCCAAGGTGATGCAGAATGCGACGTTTCAGTCTGGCGATTTCGACACGAAGTTCCTGGAACGCGAAACCGATCTCTTCGCGAAGGAGTGAAGAGTGCGACTTGAAGTTTTCCTGGCCCCGTCGGAATTGACACCGGCGGCGCTGGACGGGCGTGTCGTCGCCGTGATCGACGTGCTGCGTGCGACCACCACCATTGCGGCGGCACTGCATGCTGGTGCGCGAACGGTGATCCCGTTTCTCGAGACCGAAGATGCGGTCCGTACCGCCAAGCAGTATGAGCGTGGCGAGGTCAAGCTTGCCGGTGAGCGGCACATGTTCGCGATTCCCGGCTTCGATCTCGGCAACAGCCCGCTCGAGTTCACCGAAGGTGCCGTGGGCCAACAGACGGTGCTGTTGACGACGTCGAACGGGACGCGCGCGCTCGTCGCGGCTGATGACGCCAAGTCGGTGTATGTCGCCAGCTACGTGAACTTCTCCGTCACGCTGGCGCGCTTGCATTCGGCTGTGGAGTTGGGGCTGCCAGTGGCGATCGTCTGCGCCGCCAGTGACGGGTTGCCGTCACTCGAGGACTCGGCGTGCGCCGGACGATTCGTGACGGCGCTCCGCAGCGCGCACCCTCAGCTTGCGATCAATGATGCCGCGCAGATGTGCGAGCTGTTGTCGAGCAAGTATGGCGATGATCTCGTCGCGCTGTTTGCCGACGCGGAGCATGGGCGGGCGCTGAAGGAAGCGGGCTTTGACAACGATCTGCATGCCTGTGGAGCACTGGATCGGTACCCCGTGTTGGCGGAGTACCGCGAGCGCGCGGTCGTCCGCCGCAGCGAGGCAGGAGCGGTGACGGATCGAGGCGTGTGAGCGGTGGTCAAGCGTGAGTTGAGCGGTGTCGCGATGCTCCTGCTGGCCCTGTTTCTGACCGGTCTGCTGATGACCTACGCCATCGGGACCGACGGTGGCTTGCTCGAGGTTCGCGGGGCGTTCGGCGCACTCGGCGCGACGATCGTGGCCCCGCTGGTCATCATCCTCGGATGGAGTGGCGTTGTGCTCCTGCCAGTCCTGCCCGCGGTGCATGGCCTCCGATTGCTTGGTCGGCTGAACCGCGGTGAGGATCATTCCTGGCTCTGGTTTCTTGGCGGCCTGATGCTGCTGCTGCCGATCGGTTTCGCGCTGGGATTGCGCGTCGGGCGTGAAACGAGCCTCGTCGCCGGTGTCTGGGGCGGCATGGTGGCGTTCTATCTCGTCAAGTTGATCGGGTACGTCGGGGCGTGGCTCGCCGTGCTCGCAGGCGTCTCCGCATTGACGATTGCGACGCTGGCGTGGAATCCAGTGCTGGCACTGTTCGATCGCGCGCCGAAGGTCGCTGCGGCGCTGACGCCGTCGCGGGACGCCGCGCTTGCGGCCCTGCAGATGGCGCCACCGCCAGAGGAGATGCCGGCGATCGAGGACTACGCGCTGACGTCGGTCGCGCAGGACTCGGTGAAGGGGGCGACGCGAGGGAAGATGTCGCCGGTCGTTGCCGACGACGATGATGAGGACGACGGGCCGCCGGCTGTCGTCCTGCCGATCGCGCCGAGGTTGAAGCCCGCGGCGCCCTCGCGCGAACAGCGGGTGACGGCCGCGATCGTAGCGACCGCCGAGGCGCCGGATGATGACTTCAGTGCGCTGTTGCCTCCGACGTCGCTGCTGACCGAGCCGCCACCGCGGAATGCCGATGCGAACAGGCGTGAACTGGATGCCTCCGGCGTCAGGCTGATGGCGGCACTGAAGACCTTCCGGGTCGAGGGACAGCTCGTCGGTCGGACCACCGGGCCGACCGTGACACAGTTCGAGGTGGAGCCGGCTGCGGGGGTGAAGGTGCGGCAGTTCGCGTCACTGTCGAACGATCTGGCGCTGGCGATGCGCGCGAACAGCATCCGGATTGTGGCGCCGATTCCCGGCAAAGGCGCCGTCGGGATCGAAGTGCCGAACCCGAATCCGGAGATGGTAGCATTCCGCGAAATAGTTGAGCACCCCGAGTACAGCTCGGCGCGTGCGGCGCTTCCGGTGGCACTCGGCAAGGACCTCGAAGGCCGTCCGGTGATCGCGGACCTGGCCAAGATGCCGCATCTGCTGATTGCCGGCGCGACCGGTTCCGGCAAGTCGGTGTGCGTGAACACGATCATCACGTCGCTGATTTATCGGCATACGCCGGCCACGCTGCGCTTTCTGATGGTCGACCCGAAGATGGTCGAACTGTCGGTCTACAACACGTTGCCGCACCTGCGGCACAAGGTGATCACGGACAATCGTGATGCCGCGGCCGTGCTGAAGTGGGCGGTGCTCGAGATGCAGGACCGGTACGCGCTGCTGGCGGCCAACGGCTGCCGCAACGTGCAGGACTTCAACCGTCGCGTCCAGGAAGGAGCGCGCCTGCAGAAGCCGCGGAATCCGGACGTGGCCTTCGAGGTCAACACGTACGACGGGGGGATTCTGCCTTACATCGTCGTGATCATCGACGAGATGGCCGATCTCATGATGACGGTGCAGGGTGAAGTGGAAACACCGATTGCCATGCTGGCGCAAAAGGCGCGCGCGATCGGCATTCACCTGATCCTCGCGACGCAGCGACCGAGCGTCAATGTCATCACCGGTTTGATCAAGGCGAACTTCCCGAGCCGCATCGCGTTTCGTGTGGCCAGTCAGATTGACAGCCGCACCATCCTCGACGGGTCCGGAGCGGAGTCGCTGCTCGGCAACGGCGACATGCTCTTCCTGCCGCCGGGGAAGTCGGAACCGGGGCGGCTGCAGGGCGCATATCTCTCGAGTGAGGAGACGGAGCGGCTGATGCTCTGGTACGATGGCCAGCGGCTGAAAGCCGAAGCTGAGCGCGAGGCCGCGGGTGCGCCGACCGCGCCGGCGGTGGTGGAGCCGGACATCCTCGAGCAGATCCGCGCGCGCGAAGCGGCGGACGCCGGCGGAGGTGATGATGACGGTGGGGATCCGGTCGATCGCGACAAGCTGTTCCGTGAGGCCGCTGAGTTGTGCATTCAGCACCAGGGCGGGAGTACGTCGCTGCTGCAACGCCGGCTGAAAGTCGGTTACGGCCGGGCTGCGCGCATCATCGATCAGCTCCACGATGCGGGGATTCTCGGACCACCGGATGGCAGCAAGCCGCGTGACGTGCTGAAGGGGTTCCAGGATCTCGACGAGATCTGCGGGACGTAGTTCGCGGGACGTAGTTCGCGGGACATAGTACGCACGCAGCACATCGCTGCGTGTTCGCGTGATCAGGCGTCGCTGCGTCGATCTGATGCCACCTGCATGTTTTGGGTGTGCACACGTAGCCGCGAGCACCGATCATCGCGCCATGACACAGACCAAATCTCAGGCGCTTGGCGCCCTCGGTGAGCGCATCGCGGCCCGGTGGCTGTTGCGCGACGGCTGGCAGGTGGTGGACCGGCGGTGGCGATCGGGACGGCGTGATCTGGATCTTGTCGCGATCCGCGACAATGTGGTGGCCTTCGTCGAAGTGAAGACGCGACGGACGACCTGGTCCGGGGGGCCGGTCGAGGCGGTGAACTGGCGGAAGCAGCGCGAACTGACGCGGTCGGCGCAGGCCTGGCTGGATCAGCGCGGTGTTCTGCTGGCGCCGCAGGACGCGGTCTTTCGGTTTGATGTCGTGGGCATCGTCGCCAGTCGCGAGCGGGTCGGCGTGCGCCATGTGGAGGGGGCATTTGCGGCCTTTGCCGCCCAGTGACCGGCCGAGCCGGGTTGGCTTTGGCGTGCCCCCTTGACGGCGTTTGTTCGGTTTCGTATTCTCTTCGGGCGCCGGGGGCGTTTGCCCGGATTCACTAGATTGCGGTTCCGGGCCCCGTGGCGCCGCACCTTCCATGCAGGAGAACCGAGATGGCATCGATGGCGATTGCAGACGACAACAAGAAGAAGGCGCTGGCGCTGGCGGTGGCGCAGATCGAGAAGAACTGCGGGAAGGGCTCCATCATGCGGCTTGGCATGGACACGCGGATCAAGGTCGATTGCATTCCGACCGGTGCGATCAATCTCGATGCCGCGATTGGCATCGGCGGTGTGCCACGCGGGCGCGTGACGGAGATCTACGGTCCGGAATCGAGCGGCAAGACGACGCTCTGTCTGCATGTGGTGGCCAATGCGCAGAAGATGGGCGGCGTGGCTGCCTTCATCGACGCGGAGCACGCACTGGACACGGAGTATGCGCGCAAGCTGGGCGTGGATGTCGAGAACTTGCTGATCAGCCAGCCCGACACGGGTGAGCAGGCGCTCGAGATCTGTGAGATTCTCGTGCGCAGCGGTGCAGTCGATGTCATCGTCATCGACTCGGTGGCGGCGCTGGTTCCCAAGGCGGAAATCGAAGGTGACATGGGCGACAGCTTCGTCGGCCTGCAGGCTCGCCTGATGAGTCAGGCGCTCCGCAAGCTCACCGGTGCGATCGCGCGGTCGAACACCTCGGTCATCTTCATCAACCAGTTGCGCGAGAAGATCGGCGTGATGTTCGGCAGTCCCGAGACGACGACGGGTGGCAAGGCGCTCAAGTTCTACGCGTCGCTGCGCCTCGACATCCGCCGCATTGGTCCGGTGAAGGACAAGGAAGATGTCGTTGGCTCGCACGTCCGCGTGAAGGTGGTGAAGAACAAGGTGGCGCCGCCGTTCAGGCAGGCGGAGTTCGACATCATGTACGCCGAGGGGATCAGCCACGCGTCGCTGGTGCTCGACATCGCAGCCGAGAGCAACATCATCGAGAAGGCGGGCTCCTGGTATAGCTACAAGGGGCAGCGGATTGGTCAGGGGCGTGAAAATGCCAAGATGTTCCTGAAGGACAACGTGGAACTGCTGGCAGAGCTCGAGGAGCTGGTGAAGGGTGTGCTTGGCATGAAGATGACCGAGCAGCCTGTGATTCCGCCGGATGCAGACGGCGAGGAGTAATGCAGATGCGCGCGTACGGATGGGTGTGCGCGCCATGGCGGTGTCATGCGCATCGGTGATGCGTCGGCAAACGAAGGGGTGGAGTCGCAGCGGCGCGGGGCCCGGTACCCCGTGACCTCCGACGCCGCCCCTTCGTCCCGTGCACGCGGCACCAGCGACCGCACCGGTGCCGCACGCGCGCCGGCTGGTGCTCGGCGGCGTGGACGCGGGGACGAGCTGCCGACCCTGGTGCCACCGATTCGCGTCATGAGTGTCGCGGAAGACCCGCGCGTGAAAGGACGTGTGCGCGTGCGATGTCAGGCACTCGGTGAGAGCGTCACCCTCGTCATTGGCGCCAGTGGTGTCCGGGCTTTCAATGTGCGAACCGGGATGACGCTCGATACGGTGAGCTGGGCGGCGCTCTCGCGTGAGGCGCGGGTGGTGCACGCGCAGGATGCCGCGCTGCGGATGCTCTCCACTTCGCGGCGAAGCCGGCGAGATCTGGAAATGCGCCTTCGACGGCGCGAACTGGACCAGAGCATCGTTGCTGACGCGCTTGGCCGCCTCGATTCAATCGGGTTGCTCAACGATGATGAGTTCGCACTGGCCGAGGCAGCGGCGCAGCTGCGCAACGCGTCGCGAAGCACGGGTGCCGTCAAGCGCCGGCTGCGTCAGCGGGGCGTGGCGGGTGACGTCGCCGATGCAGCCGTGGCATCCGTGGTGGACCTCGAAGGTGTGGATGACGAGGCCCGGTGCGATGCCGCCGCCGAAAAGCGGCTGCGCCAGTTGCGCAGCGTGGACAAGGCGACCGCGCAGCGTCGGCTGATGGGGTTCCTGATGCGCCGGGGGTTTGCGTCCGATCTGGTCTACAAGGCGACGCGGCGCGCGATGTCGGGGTGGGGGGTTGCTGTAGACGTCGGCGATCCCGATTCGGCCGAGGGTGGGGAGGACGACGAGGAATAGGCCGGCCGAGCGTCGCCGTGGCCATTGGGTGCGCCTATATTCCTGCGTCTATGCTCGCGTCTGAGATCCGCTCCCGATTCCTGGCCTACTTCGAGCGCCAGCACCACGTCATCCGTCCCTCGTCCCCGCTGGTGCCGGCGGATGACCCGACGCTGCTCTTCACCAACGCCGGAATGGTGCAGTTCAAGCGCGTCTTTCTGGGGCAGGAAGTCACCACGTTCGGGAGGCGGGCGACGACCTCTCAGAAGTGCGTGCGCGCCGGGGGCAAGCACAACGACCTCGAGCAGGTGGGCCACACGGCCCGGCATCACACCTTCTTCGAGATGCTGGGGAACTTCTCGTTCGGCGACTACTTCAAGCGCGATGCGATTCAGTTCGCCTGGTCGTTTGTCACTGAGGAGCTGAAGATCCCGCGCGAGCGCCTGTTCGTGACGGTGTATCACGAAGACGCGGAGGCGCGACAGCTCTGGAAGGACGTCGCTGGCGTGCCGGAGAGCCGGATCTACGGGCTTGGTGCGAAGGACAACTTCTGGCAGATGGCCGATACCGGGCCGTGCGGTCCCTGCACTGAGATCTTCGTCGATCTCGCGCAGAGCGCCAGCGATTGGTCCTTTCCCGAGGGGGCGACAGGCGAATGGACGCGTACCGACCTCACCGAGTTTTCGCTCGATGCTTTTGTCGAGGGTGCGGAGGCTGGACGGTTCGTCGAGATCTGGAATCTCGTGTTCATGCAGTTCGATCGGCAGCCGGATGGCACGAATGTGCCGTTGCCAGCGCCGAGCGTTGATACCGGGGCCGGCCTCGAGCGTATTGCCGCAGTCATGCAAGGCGTCAGCAACAATTTTCACACTGATGCCTTTGCGCCGCTGATCGCTGCGGTCGAACAGGCGGTGGGGATCGCATATCCGTACCGGCCAGGTGTCGGTGTTGGCGTGGCGCACGACCGTGATGGCAAGAAGATCGATCCGGCCAGCTTCCGTGTGCTGGCGGACCACGCACGCGCCACCGCGTTCCTGCTGGCTGATGGTGTCTTCCCGTCGAATGATGGTCGCGGCTACGTGTTGCGTCGCATCCTGCGCCGTGGCGTGCGCCATGCGTGGCTGCTTGGCCGGCGTGAACCGACCCTCGTTCACGTGGTGCAGGCCGTGATTGACAGCATGGGAAGCTTCTTTCCCGAACTCCGCACTCGCGCAAAGCACATCATCGACACCACTCGTGCGGAAGAGGTTCGTTTTCTTGCGACGATCGATGCGGGCATGACGCGATTTGACGAACTGGCACCAGTGCGAAGCTCACAGGGGTCGTCGTCGATTCGCGGGACGCTGAGTGGCCAGGACGTCTTCATGCTGTACGACACGTATGGCTTCCCGATCGATCTCACCGAACTCATGGCCCGCGAACGCGGCTATCTGGTGGACATCGCGGGCTTTGATTCCGCACTGCAGGTGCAGCGC